>NZ_POTY01000161.1 GCF_003236315.1 Micromonospora craterilacus | reverse complement strand
ACGTCAGGGCCCCGCCCAGCCGCACGCCGCGACCGCGGGGCCCTGACGTCCCGATGCCCGCAGCAGGGCACCGGGTCCGCACTCGCACACCCGGCCGGAAACACCGGGCGGCTGGCCGTGAGGAGCCGCCCGTTCCGGGTAACCCGGTCGGCAGAGTGCCGTGCAGTTCGTATCCGGGAGGGGACGCCGGTCATGAGGACGACCGAGCTGACCGACGGTGGCCACCGCGTGATCGTGGTCGCGGTCGACAAGGGCGAGGACGCCGTCAGCGTCATCAACGACGTCGCGACCCGGTCCGACATCCGGGGGGCCCGGGTCACCGGCGTCGGCGGCTTCCACACCGCCGAGGTCGGCTACTTCGACCGGGAGGCGCTGGACTACGTCCGCATCGCCGTACCGGAACAGGTCGAGGTGCTCTCGCTGCTCGGTGACATCGCGGAGAGCCAGGGCAAGCCGGCACTGCACGTACACACCGTCCTCGGCCGCCGCGACGGGACCACCGTCGGTGGACACCTCCTGCGCGGCGAGGTCTGGCCCACGCTCGAAGTGATCATCACCGAGGTGGGCGGGAACCTCACCAAGCAGGTCGACCCGGAGACCGGCCTCGCGCTGCTCAACGCGCCCGGTACGCAGACCCGATGATCCCGCTCGCGCGGGCGGTCACCGGGCGACGTCGTCCACCACCTGGTCGAAGAGCAGGCCACTCGACCCTTCGCCGAGACCGGGCCGCTTACGCCGGCCGATCCAGGTGTGGGTGGAGCCGTCGGACCAGCGGGCCCGCTGCCGCGCCCGGGTGACGTGCACCCCCTCCCGAGGCACCTCCTCCTCGTGGATCAGCAGGTCGGTGCCGGGTTCGAGGAGCTGCCCGAGCGGCTGCGGGGTGACCGTCTGCCCGTCGTGCCGTCGCGGCACGGTCGCGCGGCGCAGCCGGTACGCGCCGGCGGTGGGCTGCACCGGCAGCAGCGGGAACCAGTGCTCGGGCACCGAGGTGGCCAGCTGGTAGTAGGCGTTGCTGGCCGTACCGTCGGCCGGTTCGGGGGTGACCAGGTCGGCGGTCTCGTGCCGGCGGATCGGGTTGCCGGTGGCACCCTCGACGACCGTCTCGACCGCCCAGGCGACGTTGGCCATCTCGTCGCGGAACATCCGGACCTCCTCGACCGGTTCCGCCTCCTGCTGGTCGGCGATCGCCGGGGCGATCAGCAGGCCGTCGGAGCGTCCGCCGACGACGTCGGCGCCGGGGCCGGTGACGGTGTGCCGGAAGAGGCTGAAGTCCTGGCCGTCGCCGGGTAGCGCGCCGGCCGCCCGGACCAGGGTGCGGAAGCCGAAGGTGTCGGTGACCACCAAGGATCTGATCTTCACGACGGTGCCGGTCGGCACGGTCAACGGCAGCAGGTACCAGTCGTTGCTGTAGACCGTGGCGTACTCGACCAGGAGCAGCCGGGCCAGGTCGGTGGGTTCCGCCTCGACCCGACCGAAGTCCACCCGGGCGTCCTCGAACTCCCACCACCGGGCGGCCGGCATGCCCGGGTACGCGGCCGGTGCGGGCAGCAGCGTGTTGACGATCGTCCCGATCTGGTTGGTGGCGGGCAGCCGGGCCGCCGTGTCGACGGTGAACGAGTACCAGTCGAGGCGGCCACCGTCGTACTCGGGGGCGGCGAGCACGACGTCGTTGTCGCCGAACCGGGCCGACATGTCGAACCGGTACTCCATCCGGGTCGGCTGCCAGGCGTCCGCCGGATCCGGGGCACCGCCGTCGGACAGGTCGAGGCCGAGGGTGTCCAGCCAGTCCAGCCAGCTGCGGGCGACGTCGGCCAGCACGGGCACGTCGCCCGGCAGCATCGGCACCGCGGGCGGCCGGGTGCCGTGCTCGACCAGGGCGCGCAGCACGGGCAGCAGGGCCGCGCCGCTGGGCACCCGGTGCCGCATCACCGCCAGCCACCGCCGGCTCGGCCCGTCCAGTTCCTCGCCAGCGGCGGTCAGGGCGTACCCCTCGACGACGTTGGCCGCGTACCGGGCCAGCCGCCCCCGGGCGGTGAGCAGCCGGAGGAAGTGCCGGCCGGTACGCGCGGCGGTCCGCAGCTCGGTGATCCGGGTGGCCGGACCGGCCTCGACCACGGCTTCCAGCGGCCGGCCGTGGTCGTACGGCTGCACCGTCCCGCCGTGCGGGCGGTAGGTGGTCACCGGCGCGGTCTCCGCGTGGATCCGGACGGAGGCCGGCGAACCGGCGTCCTCGCCGGTGAACTCCCCCAGCTGCCACTGCCGGGACAGCAGCCACAGCGGGTCGTGGGTGCGGGCCTGCAGGCCCGGGGAGAGGTCGTCGCTGCGGGAGCCCGGCTCCAGCCGGGTCCAGGAGGTTACCGAGGGCATCTGTGGTCCTTAGCCGGCCGGGACGGTACGGGTGAAGTCGGTCGCCGCGGTGTCACCGTCGACGTTGACCGGGAAGTAGAGGGCGGGCAGGAACTGGCCCACCTCGCCGAGGGTCGCCACGTCGACCGCCCGCAGCGGTGCCAGTTCCAGCGTCTCCACCAGGGTGCGTTCCAGCGCGTCGCGGGTCCAGGTGGGCGCGCCGTCGGCGGGTACGGCGAGCAGGATCGCCTGCGGCGCGGCCTGGCCGGGGGTCTCGGCGTGGAACGCCACCCCGGTCGTCTCGGTGTCGCTGGGCAGCACCTCCACCCATTCGTCGACCAGCAGGCCGCACAGCGGTGCGGTCGGGTCCACCTCGGTCGGGGCGTGCACGACCAGGCCGAGCCGGGACCCGGTGGGCCGCTCGCCGGTGAACGGCAGCGCCAGCCACCGGTCACCGTCGGCGTACGGCAGTTGCGCCACCCGCAGCGCCGGCGGCGTACCCGGCCGGACCGCGTCGGCGTAGCCGCGCACGGTGTCCAGCCGGGCGGCGCCGGGGCGTACCAGTGCCGCCTCGGCCAGCCAGTCCTCCGCCGCGTACGGGTCGTCGTGCTGCAACGCGGTGCTCGCCGCCAGCGCCTCGGCCAGGCCCGCCGGTTCGCTCACCGTGAAGGTGGGCAGCACCTGGAAGTCGGCGCCGAACACCGCCCGCAGGCGGGCCAGGTCGTGGGCGCGGACCTGGTCCGGGTCGGCGGTCGCGTCGACGCTCAACGCGGCCAGCGCGGCGTGGCGGGTGGCCACCTCCGGGTGCACCGCGCGGGCCCGGGCCCGCAGCGCCGCGGGGGTGGCGTCCGGGCCGGTGTACGCCCCGAGCACGCCGATGGCGGCGGCCAGCTCCAGCGCCGGGGCGAGGGTCGCCGGGTCGTCGGAGGTGAGGTCGTCCACCAGCTGGTCCAGCAGGGCGGCGGCCTCGTCGGCCCGCCCGGTGACGGCGGGGTCGGCCGGGCCGACCTGATCCGGCTCGCCGGTGCTCAGGTCCGCGGCGGTCAGCGGGCGGGCCGTGGTGACCAGGGCACGCACCGAACGGGCCGCCTCGACGAACTCGTCCAGCGACAGCACCTCGGCCGCCCAGCCGTCCGGACGGCCCGGTACCACCCGCACCGGACGGGTACCGGTCGCGCCGGCCGGCAGGCCGTCGGCCGTGGCCGCGTCGAGGACCCGGGCGGCCAGCTCGCTGTCGGCGGTGGTGTCCTCGACGTCGGTCAGAGCGAGCAGGTCCAGCGCCGGGCGGCCGAGCCGGTCGAGGCTGACCGTGCCGGTCACCGGGCCGTCGTCGCCGGCCCATTCGACCTGACAACGGACCGACGCCGGGCGCGGCAGCAGTTCCCGGACCAGCGCCTCCAGCCGAGGTTCGGCGTCGGCTCGGGGCGTCGGCCCGCTGGTCGGCCAGTGCTCCGGCTCGCTGGGCCAGTCGCCGCCGACCAGCACCAGGCGGTGGGTGAGCGCCAGCCCGGTACGCGGCGTACGGGCGAACTCCAGCTCGGTGGCGGGTACGTCACCACGGGAGGCCGCGTCGAGGGTGGCGCCGGCGCGCAACGGGTTGCCCTGCGCGGCGTGGTGCACGCTCTCGGCGAGCAACGCGTCGGCGACCGCGTCGATCGCCTCGCCGAGCGAGCCGAGCACCGCGACCAGCGCCCGGTGGTCGTCGGTGCCGACGTTCGGCAGCCCCGGGTCGCCACCCCAGTCGATCCGGTCCGCGCGCCAGATCCGGTGCAGTTCGAGACCGTCCACGACGGCGGTGGCGGCCACCACCTCCCGGGGCCGGGTGTCGTGCTCGACGCGGGTGGCCCGGACCGGGGCGATGGCCCGCAGCCTCGGCAGGTACTGCTCCAGCACCCGCGGATGGTCCTGTAGTTGGCGTTCGAAGCGGTAGCCCAGCAGCTCGGTCAACGGCTGGCCCTGGCGTACGCCGTCGAGCAGCCAGGCGGCGAGCCGGACCCGGTCGGAGGTGAGGTCGACGGCGAGCGGGTTGTCGCCGGGCCCGGTGTGGGCTCGGTAACCGGCCCGCAGCACCGCCGCGGTGGTCGCCTGCCCCAGCGACGGCGCGTGCAGGTAGCCGGCGTTCGGTGCCCCTTCCCACAGCTGTCCGCGCTCGCCCGGCGGCGGGCTGGTGACCACGGTCGGGGCGACGGCGCTTCGGCGCAGGTTCTCCACCCAGCCGTAGCCGCCCAGGTGCACCCCGTTGGGCTCGACGGTGCGCATCGCGTCGAGCTTCTTGGTGGCGAACGACGTGATCCAGGCGTCCAGCCGGTACGCGCACAGGTCCATCGCCTCGGCGAGCAGCCGCTCCAGGTCCGCGCTCGGGTAGGCGGCCAGGGCCCGCGCGCTGGCCCGGTAGTCGGCCAGGTCCCGCACGGCCGGCTCGCCGGTCGGGTTCGCGGCGCGCAGGTAGTCGCCCACCGCACCGCGCCCGCCGGGCAGCACCCGCTCCAGCTGGCGCCACAGTGGCCAGCTCTCCCGGTCGGGCCGGATGTCGATCAGTTCGGCGTCGCGGTAGGCGTCGGCGGGCAGCGGCGCGAGGGCGGACTGCACGCGACGGGCCCCGGTGGCGTACTCGGCCAGCGCCGACTGGCGCAGCACCCGGTACAGCAGCGGGGTGGCGGCGCCGTCGGTCTCCGCGCGGTCGCGCAGCTCCTGCCAGCTGCGCGCCGGGTCGGCGAGCCAGCGCAGGTATCCGGCGGCGGTGCCCGGGGCCGGCGGGTCGACCAGCGGCCCGCCGACCGAGTGGGCGTCCTCGGCGAACACCGCTTGCGCCACCCGGGGTGCCCAGTCCAGGTCGAGCAGGTCCATCAGCTGGTTCGGTTCGAAGGCCTGCCGCTCGCGCCAGTCGCCGTCCAGCCGCAGCCGCAGGAACCGCCACAGGTGGGTGACGTACTCCATGCCGAGCAGGCTGCGGGCCTTCCAGTGCCAGGCGACCGGGGCCTGGGCGAGGATCCGCAGCAGGACCTGCTGGGCGTTGCCGGGCCCGCCGACGCGCGGCACACCGGGCAGGCCGGTGCCGGGGTCGAGTTCGGTGGCCGACGGTCGCCACACCCGGTCGCGCAGCAGCCGCAGGAACGAGACCAGGGCGGTGTCCCGGGCGTCCGGGCCGCTCCACTGGTTCAGCGCGGTAACCGGCAGGATGCCGTACGGCTGCTCGGCGATGCGCAGGGTGGGCACCGGACCGGCGGCGCGGACGTGGTCGACGAAGTGCCGCCGGCCGTGCCGGATGCCGTCCTCGCCGATCGTGTCGGTGAGCAGGTCGCTGAGGAAGTATCCCCAGGTGGCGGCCCAGGCGACGGTGTTCATGTGCCGGGCACCGGCATGCTGCGACACCGCCGCTTCGGCCGGGTCGGCCGGTGGCCCGTCCGGGCGGTGCGCGGCGCGGGCCAGGGCGCGCGGCGAGCTGGTGGCGGCGCCCGCCCGGGCGGCGTGCAGCGGGTCGCCGTGCTGCGCGACGACCGGGACGCCCAGGGCGCGGGCGGTGACCGGTGCGTCGCCGTCGGCCTCGGTGGGGGGCTGCTGGCCGTGGTCGACGCGGAGCAGGTCGGCCCGCTGTGGGCTGCGGGTGTCCCGGCCGGAGCGGTCGGCGGCGGTGTTGTTGGTCGGGGTGCCCGGTGCGACGTAGTCCAGGCCGTGGGTGTGGAAGTGGGCGTCGAGGAGTTCGCCGAGGAGGCGGGAGCCGCGCGCGGCCGGGGTGTCGGTCGGTGCCGCCGGGTCGCTGTCGACGCCGAAGACGACCAGCCGGTCGATGCCGTGCTGGGCCATCGCCGGCGGCAGCGGGATGCGTCCGGCCATGCCCACCTGCACCGCGTGGTCGAAGTCGACCAGCCAGCGGCTCGCCTCGTCCACCGGCGGCTCGTATCCGCTGGTTCCGGAGAGGTCGAGGCCGGCCGGCGGGGCGACGGCCAGCGGCCGGCGCACCGGGGTGGACTCCCAGTAGACGGGGGCCACGCCGGCCCGCCAGAGCGTCACCTGCCACTGGCTGGGCAACCCGCGGGCGACCGGCGACCGGCTCCACGGGTCCGCGCCCCCGGGCACCGGCGGGAAGTCCGGGTCGCGCGGCAGCGGCTTCTCCGGCGGCACGGGTGCGGTGGGCCGGCCGGTCTCGGCGGGTTCGAGCACACGGGCGATCCAGGCCGCCCGCTCCGGTTCCACCAGCAGGCACAGCCGCCGCCAGGCGGCCAGCTCGTCCTCGGCGACGCGCCCCGCCCGCCAGGTGTCGATCCAGTACTGCCGGCCCCAGGCCACCTCGTCGTCGGTCAATTCCGGCTGGTGGGAGTCGACGTGCAGCACGTCGGGCAGGATCCGCAGCCACAGCTCGGTGCTGGTGCCGACGTCGACGAACCGGGTCTCCACGCGTACCGGCAGCAGCGCGACCGGCCACCGGGTCGAGAGGTTCCACTGGGGTACGGGTGGGGTGCTCATGAGGCGTCCTCGGCGAGTTCGGGCAGGGAAAGCAGGTTGTTGGGGATCTCACCGTCGGCTTCGGTGGTCAGGTACACGCGTCCTTCGCCGGTCCGGGACACCCGGACCCGCACGGCGCGACCGGTGGGTTGTTCCACCAGGAACCGTTCCTGGCGGCTGATCGCGGCGATCACCTCGTCGGTGCTCATCCGCCAACGGGTGCCGTCGTCACGGCGGCCGGCGAGCGCCACGATCCGGTCCTGGTCGACGCCGCCGGCCCGCTGGACGGTGGCCTCGACCCGCCAACTGTCGTCGACAGCGGGCACCATGTCGGTGGCGTGCACGGCCACCAGCACGGGCGGTTGGAGCAGGATGCGTGCCTGGTGGGCGCTGTTGTGACCCCAGCCGAGCCCGTCCAGGCTCAGGTTGTGCAGGCCGCTGGCCACCGGTACGTGCCGCAGCATCCGGTCGTCGGCGGCGGTCGGCGACAGGTGCCGCCAGTGCAGGTCCGCCCAGCTGGCGGGGGTGCCCCCGTACGGGGTGTCGGCGGCCGGGGCGTCCAGCCCGAACCGGGCGTCGACCGGGGGCTGTCGCAGCATCACGAACCAGCCGTCGCCGGTCACGCCGCCACGGGCCTCGGTGACCGACAGCGGCAGACCGAAGAAGTGGATGTCCGGCTGGAGCCGGCCGGTGAACCGTGGTGCGCGTACCTCCCCGGTCGGTGTCCGCCGGCCGTCGGTGCCGACGGCGGCCCGCTGGACGTAGATCTCGGTACCCGGGTAGCGGCGCAGCAGTTCGCCACGCACCAGCACCACCAGCATGTCCCCGGGGCCGTCGGCGGCGGAGTTCCCGCCGAGTTCCCGTTCGGGATGCCACCCGGCGACCGGCGGTAGGCCGGTCGGCGAGCCGTCGGCGGCGCGCAGGTCCCAGAACCGGTGGACGAAGGTGGCGCGCGGGTCGGTGGGGTAGCGCCGCCAGAGCATCTCCCGGCCCAGTTCGGCGTTGAGGCCGACCATGAACGCCTCGACGAAGGCGGCGTTGACCCGCAGCACCGTCACGGTCTCCGGCGGGACGTCGGACACCCCGGGGAAGAGCAGGTTCTGGGACAGGTCCCGCAGCAGCTCGTACATGGGTTGCGGGAACCGGGGCACCACGACCAGCTGGCGCAGGTTCTGCACGGTCGGCTCCCCGGGTAGCTCCAGGTGCCGCACCATCCGCGCGGTGATGCCCTCGACGGGGTGCAGGGCGTCGCTGACCCGGGCGGCCAACGCGGCGGCGTCGAACGCCTCGCGCTTCTTCTGCCGCGCCAACGCCTGGGCGGCGAGGACTCGGTCCTGGTGCCGCCGGGCGGCGGCGACGAACCGGTCCCCCATCGCGGTACGGACGGCGGTCAGCTGCGGGTCCAGGTCGGCGACGGCGACCGCCGCGCCCTGGCTCTCCCAGCCGAACCAGCCGGGTACGAGCGCGTCGGCGGACCAGTGCGCGGCGTCGCCGTTGGCGTCGAGGTCCCAGCCGACCCGGTAGTAGCCCTGGTTGTCCAGGGCCGGGTTGGCCAGGTGGAAGAAGACGAGGTCGGCTCGGCGGGTGCCGGTGACGTCCATGACGGCGATGCCGGCACCCTGATGCGCCGCGGGCAACGGTCCTCCCCCGACCGTCTTGAACGGCGACCAGCCGCCGACGACGTGGCCGCGGGCGTTGATGCGCCGGCCGATCCGGTACACCGCCTGGGTGGCACCCTGGTACGGCCCGACGGCCAGCACGACGATGTCGGGCGTGCCGTTGTCGTCGAGGTCGGCGACGGCCACACCGACGCCCCGCACCGGCCACGGCAACTCCTGCACCGGCATCGAATCCGACCAGCCCCGGGTGATCTCCCCGTTGGTGTCGAGGCGCCACCCCACCCGGTAGTAGACCTTCCCGGAGGTGCCGCCGGTGACGTAGGCCAGGATCAGCTCCGGGCGGCCGTCGCCGTCGAGGTCGGCCAGCGCCAGGTCGGCGCCCTGCACCTCGGCGGCCACCTCGTCGGGTAGCCGGAACTCCGGGCTCCACCCGCCGGTGACCTGTCCGGCGGCGTCGAGGTCCCAGCCGATCTGGTACCGGACGGTGTTCGCGCCGGCCGGGTTGTCCACCCACATCAGGATCAGGTCGGGTCGACCGCTGCCGTTGACGTCGGCCACCGCGATGCCGAGCCCCTGGGTCTCCCAGCCGATCGGGGTCGGCTTACGGATCGGCGCGGACCACCCGCCCCGCACCTCGGCTTCGAAGCCGAGGTCACGGCCCACCCGGTGATGGATGTAGTTGTCCCGTTCGGGGTTGTCGACGTGCGCGACCACCAGGTTGGACAGGAAGCCCAGCGGCAGCGCCCACCGGGCGTCGGCCGCCGGTGCGGCGTTGGCCGGGCCGGAACCGCGCGAGTCGAGAGCGGTGCCGTGGTCGGTCCAGAGCCAGGAGCTGCCCTCCTGGTGCAGGGAGAAGAGATGGCCGTTGCTGCCGGTGACGAAGAGCATCCGGCGGGAGCGCATGACGGCTCCCGGTGGCTGCATGACCCGGGTGCCCGGCGGAGTGCCCCGGTCAACCCACTGCCCGGCGGTGCCGTTGAACACCCGCTGGTGCAGCCGGCCGTCCGAGGCGCCGACGAACAGCGACGTCTCGGTACCGATCACCATCAGCTCGTACGTCATGTTGACGATCTCGCCGCCAGCGGGACGACCGTGGTCGAGCCACGCCGGAGTGACCGCCGATCGCCACTCGAACAGCCGCCCGTCGTTGGTCTTGACGAACACGGAGTTGCCGGAGGCGGGCCCGATGTCCGCCACCGACGCGCCGCTCGGGCGGCCCCGGTCGACCCAGAGCCAGCGGGTCCCGTTCCACTGCCGCTCCCACAGCTTGCCCGCGTCGGTGCGGACGAAGAACCTCGTGTTGCCGATGGCCGCCCACGGCTGGCTGAGGATCTTCTCGGTGCCGCCCGGGTTGCCGTGGTCGACCCAGGACCAGGTGTCGCCGTCACGGCGGCGTTCCCACAGCCGGCCGACGTTCACGGTGCCGTTCATGGTGGTGGCCAGGAACACGCTCTGGTTGTTGAGCACCAGAGCCGGTGTGGTCCCGAGGCCGTAGCTGTTCGGTGGGTCCGGGTGCCGGCGCCAGAGCCACTGGTCCGACGCCCAGTAGCGCTCGAAAAGGCGGCCGTGCACGGTGGCGACGAACATCCGCCGGCCGCCGTCCATGAAGCCGCCCGGCTCGACGCCGGCGGCCTGGGTGCCGGGCGGTGCGCCGCGGTCGAGCCAGAGCCAGCGGGTGCCGTCGAAGTACCGCTCGAAGAGCCGCCCGTCGGCACTGTTGACGAACATCCGCCGGTCGTCGGGGGCCACGCCGGGCGGGCTGAGCAACGCGCTCGGCAGGCCGGTGGGTTCGCCGGGTACGCCGGCGGGCAGCGGGGCCGTGTCCGGGTACACCACGGGCAGCGGCTCCGGCGGGGGTCCCGGGTCGGGCTCCGGGTCCGGGTCCGGCCAGTCCGGCGGGTCCCGGTCCGGCGGTGGCCGCATCGGCAGGACCGGCGGCCCCGGATCCTCCGGCACGGCGGCGATCCCCGCCGTCGGCGTCGCATCCACGATGGGCGAGATCGGGGCCGCGCCGGCCTCCGGCGCCGGCCCGACGACGGGCGCGACGCTGGTCGCGGGACCGGCCAGCAGCGAGGCCGGGCGACGCCACCAGGTCACTGCCGTGTCGAAACGCTGCTGGTTGATCCGGGTGAAGGAGATGTCGTCGCCGGCCACGTCGTCGAAGAGCACCGTGCCGGCCGGTGGCCGGGCAGGTGGCGTCGCGGTGACGGCGTTGCTGGCGGCCGCCGCCACCACCGTGCCGAGGTCGACCTGCGGTCCGAAGCGGCGGGCCAGCGGACCGCCCGGCCGGGTCATCCGCCGGAACGGCGCGGACAGCGTCGCCGCGGCGGTCGGATTCTGCTCGACCTGCGTGCTGAGCAGGCGCTTGCTGCGCGGGCTGACCGTCACCGCGCCCAGCACCGACCCGGACAGCTGCAACAACCGGCCCACCACCGGCGGTACGGCGGTCGGCGCCGGGCCGCCCGCGAAGCCGGCGACGATCCGCCGTTCGTACGCCGAGCGGCTCGCCTCGACCGCCAGCTCGGCCTGCCGCAGCGCCTCGTTGGCACGCTGTACGGCGGCCGCCTGTTCCCAGGCGGCGGCCATCAACTCCTCCTGCCGTTCGCGGACGATCCGGGCACCGAGGGCGGCGGCGACCCGGTGCCGCGGGTCGAGGTTGAGTTCCCGCAACCAGCGGGGCAGGCCGGACTCCTCGGGCACCCGGTCGACCCCGGCGTGGAGGCCGCCGTAGAGCGGCGGCCCGAGCCGCTGGCCGGTGTCGCCGATCAGCTCGCGCAGCAGCCGCTGCACCGGTTCCCGCGACTCGGGCGTCCAGACGGTGGGCATGGTCAGCGCGCCGCGCAACGCCCCCTCCACGCCGAGGGTGACCGTCGGCACGCTCGGATCCAGGTCGGGGACGCCGATCCGGCCGACCAGCACCGGGCGCAGACCGGCGTCGTCGGGCAGGGCCCGGGCCCGCAACCGCCGCACCAGCGACTCGAAGTCGCCGTCGGCCCCGGTGGAGAACTCCCAGCTGTGGTAGACCGGCAGCGCGGGGGACGGTCCGACCGACCCGCTCCAGGCCGGGGCGAGCGGGGCCGAGTCGTCGACCGCCAGCCCCAGGCCGGCGAGCCGGCCAGGCTCGAAGGCTGGGACCAGGCAGGCCCGGTAGGCGACCCCGGCCGCCAACCGGCGCGGGCTGACCAGCCGCGACAGCGTACGGGTCGGATCGGCGGCCAGCACCGCCGAGACCGCTTCGCCCTCGGTGGTGGCCACCTGGGCGTGCGCCCAGGCCCAGGACTCGCTCAGGTCCGGCAACTCGGCCAGGTCGCACTCCAGCACCGGCAGGGGTGCCCCGGTGTCGGTGCGCAGCGCCGAGTTGGCCACCGGCACCACCACCAGGAACAGCCACGGCCGCAGCCGCTGGCGGCTGCCCGCGGCGGCGGGGGTGAACAGCCACGGGAAGTCCGGCCGGTCGAACTCGATGCTGGCCAGGTTGTTCGGTTCGAAGTCGCTGGCGGCGGGCGGCGGATCCAGTCGGATGATCTGCCGCGGGTCGACGCCGCGCACGTCGCCGGGCCCGTACAGGCGCACGTCGAAGCGGTGTTCGGCGCGGCCGGTCAGGCGTACGCCGACGGTGACCGGTTGCCGGGAGGGGATGTCCTCGTCCAGCGGGTCCGGCGCCGCCCCGGCGGCCGCCAACCCTTCCCGCACGTATGCCAGGAAGTGCAGTTGTGCCGTCACCGGCGGGCCTCCTCAACGGGTCGGGAACGGTAGGTGGGTTCGATGAAGCGCACCAGCGGCGGCGTCGCGACGCGGTACGCGACCGGGCCGGCGGCCCGGGCCTGGGCGAGTGCGGCGGGGGTGGTGTGCGACAGCCGAATCAGCGTGCTGCCGTCCAACGTGACCCGCTTCGCCGCGACGGTGGGGACGACGGCTGCCGTGTCGGGCTCGTCGATGACCACGAGGTCGTAGCCCAACGCCACCGGCGGGGGCGGCTCGGCGTCGTACTCCAGTTCGGCGGCGGCGAACGCGCGACCGGCCTCCATCAGCTCGAACGACGGCGTGGACAGCTTCTCGTCGTCGGTCATGTCCTGGAACTGCGCCCGGGCGAAGTGCTCGTAGGTGGCCCTGCCGACGTCGCTGGCGGCCACCTCACCGAAACGCACCTCGGCGAGGTTGAAGCTGCCACGCTCCGCCACCGGCGCGGTGCCGTACCGGTTGATCTCCACCCCGAGCGGGGCGACCCGCTGGCTGACGGCGATCGCGCCGAGCGGGTGGGCCAGCAGCTGGCCGGGGCCGGCCTCGATCCGGCGCAGCGTCACCAGCGGCTCGCCACGCGGCGGCAGCTGCGCGGTCCAGTTGGCCGGGTCGGCGAGCGCGGCGTCCAGCAGTTCCCCGACGTCGACCGCGGTGGGCAGCGGCGGCGGTGTCCGGGAACCGATCGACACGTCGAAGGAGACGGACCCGCTGATGAACAACACCTTGAAGCTCGCTCTGCCTCGGGCCCGCCAGGGCCGCGGCCCGCTCAGCGTCAGGTGCAGCGAGACCGCCATCAGGTCACGGCTGCCCCGGCGCAGCGCCACCGCGGCGGCGATGTCGGTGATGAAGCCGAGCGGCGCCAGCTGCACCAGCGCGTCGAAGCCGAGCATGCCGGAGATGTTGAAGCCGGCCGCCTCGGCGTAGACCTCCAGGCGGGCGCCGAACTGGACGGTGTTGGAGGTCAGCGCCAGGTACGCCTCCAGCCGCAGCCGCGGATTGTCCCGGTCGGAGAGCGCGATGGCGAGGCGGCGCAGCGCCGGGAAGCCGGTCGGCGGCTGGAACCGGGGGTTGAACCCGCCGGCGGCCAGGGCGAAGCTCGGCTCCCGCCCCCACGACATCCGCATCGCCATGTCGCCGGTGATCGGGAACCCGGCGACCTGCGAGTCGTACAGGGAGGCGTCGATGGCGGCCTGTTCGGCACCGAAGTCCACCACGCCCAGCACGTCCATGTTGATGCTGACCACCGGGTGCTTCGGGTCGGGCAGCGCCATCCGCAACCGGCCGAGCACCACCAGCCGCATCGGCGCCGGCAGCTCCAGCACCACGCCCAGGTCGAAGGTGAGCAGGGTCGGGGTGCCCCAGCCGATCCGGGCCATCGGCCCGAACACGTGCCGCCCCACCGCGACCGGGAACACCGAACCGGCGGTGGCGACCACCTCGGCCGCCCGCCCCACCGGGTCGGCGGGGAACATCAACGAGTTCAGCGAGCCGGTACGCAGCCCGGCGCGCAGAGTGTCGATGTCCACCCGCCGGTTGACGCCGAGCATGCCGCCGACCCCGTTGAGGGTGAACCCGAAGCCGAGCTGGATCGGGGTGAACTCGGCGGAGATGACGACCAGCAGGGAGAAGCCCGCACTGCCGTCCGGCATCCGGATCGGCGAGCCGTCCGGGTTGCGGGTGGCCAGCAGGCCGATCGCGCTGACCGCGATCGCTTCGAACTGAAGTTGCAGCACACCGGCGTACTGGCCGGCCCGCTCGTCGACGAAGAGGTAGCCGCCGCCCACCAGCGGACCGGCCTTGATGGACAGCCCGACGCCCGAGGGTGGTTTGAACGCCAGCGCGGCGTCCGCCGAGCCGAGGTTGCCCCCGTCCGGCGGGAAGGTGAGCCCCGCGGTGATGCCGATCCGCTCGGCCACGGCCTGCACCGGCCCGAGCCGCAGCGACGCCGACGCACCGAGCACCGCGGCGAGTCCCTGGTCGGCGGCGCCGAGGGCGGCGTGCACCCCGAACACCTCGACCGGGCCGGCGCTGACGTGCACCGGCAGGTCCACGTCCAACCCGGCGGCGCCACGGAAGGTGAGTCCCTTGCGCAGCGACCACGACAGGGCCAGGTCGAACTGGGCGCGCAGTCCGTCGGCCGGCAGGACCTGGGCGAGAAAGCCGTCACCGTCGCCGGGGACGATCACCAGCATGGCCCGCGCGGCGGAGATGGACAGCTCGATGTCGTCGAGGCCGCCGCCGAGCGCGGCGCCGAGGCCCAGCCGCAGCCCCTGGATCTCCAGTCGGGTGCCGGTGGCGCTGCCCACCCTTACCGCGACACCGGTCGCGTCCGGCACCCGGTCGGCGGTGAGCGCCACCCGCACCACGCCGGCCAGGCCGTCGGGCAGGGTCAGCCCGTCGCGGCCGATCGCGAAGCCCGCGCCGGCACCGGAGACGGCCAGCCGCAGCGCCCAGCCGGCGATCACCCGGTCGAGGTCCAGCGCGCCGCGCAGCGCGACCACCAGCCCCAGGTCGCCCCGGTCGGCCGGGGACAACGCGACGGTGGCCCCGACGGTGACGTCGGCGTCGCCGACCCGGATCGGCGCGGCGACGGTGAGCATGCTCTGGGCCAACGCGGTGCCCACCGGCCCGAGATCCGGCCCGTCGGCCGGGTCGACGCCGGGCAGCGCGGGCACGCCCAGCTCGCGCAGCAGCGCGGCGATCCGGGGGAAGAGCCGGGCCGCGCCGGCGTCGGCCGCCGCCGCGGTGTCGAACCCGTCCGGGAAGTACGTCGCGCGCAGCGTGCCGACCGGGTCGCGCAGCAGGTCGCCGAGGCGGTCCAGGTGCAGCTCGGGCCGGGACCGGGGCAGCCGGACCGGGGTGCCCACGGCCGGCATCGGCGGGCTCACCGGGGTTTCCCCGGCCGGGACGATCAGGGTCAGCAGGACCGCCAACTGGTACGCCACCGGGTGCTGGCGTTGCAGGTAGTTGACGGTCAGGAAGGTGATCAGGTCCCGGGCGAGCACCTCGACGGGCGGGGCGCCCGCGGCGCCGCGCAGCGCGGCCGGCAGGCCGCTGACCGCCTGCACCGCCGCGGCGGCCGTCTGGAGGCCGGCGGTCAGGTCGTCGAGCGTCTCCGGCGGCTGGTCGGTGACCAGGCGACGGATGCGGTCGACCGCCTCGGCGCAGGAGGCGAGCCACTGCTCGAAGTCGTCGGCCGGCATCCCGGCCAGCGCGGCCAGGTCCCAGCCGAGCGCGTCGAGCACCTCGGCGCGCCGCCAGGGGCTGGTCGCCGCCATGGTGACCGGGGACAGCAGCGCCTCGACCTCGGCGAGCAACCGGCGCTGGAAGTTGCCGTCATCGGCGGGCTGGGTCATGCCGTCTCCGGTCCATAGAGGGCCGGCGTGAAGGCGATCGGCCACGGGTAGAGGGTCGCCGCCCCGTCGGCGACGTGCGCCACGCCGGCCGCGTTGGTGTAGTAGGTGACCCGGGGCAGGATCGCGTTCGGGTAGCGCAGGTTGATGTGCGGGCCGGACGTGGGGTCGTTCGGGATGGCGTACTGGAGTCTCGGCCGGATCACCCAGTCGCCGCCCTCCCGGCGGAACTCGCCGCCGCCGTTGTAGCGGCGGACCACCTCGCGCTGGAACACCGCCCGGCTGCGCTGGTCGACCGGGTTGGGCAGATCGTTGCGCATCATGTTGTAGGCGGCGCCGGCCTTCTCCTCCATCATCAGCCGGACGCCGCTGCGGATGTTCTCCCGCCAGTTCCACACCTCGTCCAGGGTGGCACCGCGGCCGAAGATGTCGTCGAGCTGGCCCACGCCGTAGCCGTGCGGCGGGCCGAACAACGGCAGCTCTTTCTCGGTACCGTAGAACCACTCACCGCCCTGCCGGGTGTGCCGACGCATAGCCGAGCTCCGGCTGTCGAACTGGTTGTACCCGCCCGCGATGCCGCTCTCGTGGGTGAAGACGGCCAGGACGGTCGCACGCCAGCACTCCCGGCTCAGGATGTTGACCGAGGCCACCGTCAGATGGTTGTCGTAGTACTCATCGACCAGCGCGCGGATGACCGCCTCGATGTCCGCGTTCGGCGCGGGGTTCTGCCCGATGACCCGGAACTCGGGCAGCCGCAGCAGGGGCGTGTCGCCGGGCGGCGGCCCGAGCGTGCCGTCGGCGGCGGCCACCAGGCCGACGTCCAGCGGTTGCCGGTCGACCCGGAACGCCGAGACCCGCAGCAGCCCGTCGCCGCCTCGGATGATCTCCCGCCGCCCGCCGGGCACGGTCGCGTCGGCCTCGGTGACCGTCGGTTGGAACTCCAGGACCAGCGCCGGCCGGGTCGCCGCCCCGGCGGCCCGGCCCCACGGTCGGTCCGGACCGCTCACCACGACGGCGGGCAACCGCCGGTCGGCGGCGGGGAACGGAACCTGAGTCGGCGCCGGGTCGTAGGCCCCCGGCAGGCGCCCGTCGGCGTCGACGGTGAGGTCGCGGCCGGTCCGGTCGGTGAACTGGCCCTGCGCGCCGTAGTACAGCTGCGCCACCGGGGTGCCCGTCACCGCGGGCAACTGGAACGAGTGGCCGACGAGCGGACGCGGCATCGGCGCCGGGAAGGCGTTGGAGTTGGCGTCCGGCCCGTCCCAGCCGAGGTCGAGCCGCCAGTCCCAGTCGATTCGCAACTGGACGGGCCGGGGTGGGACGA
>NZ_POTY01000160.1 GCF_003236315.1 Micromonospora craterilacus | reverse complement strand
GGGTTAGGTGAGGAGGTGGGAGCGGGTTAAGAAGCGGAGGCCTTCGGGGGCTTCTAGGGAGAAGCCGCTGCCTCGGCCGGGGACCACGTCGACGGTTAGGCGGGTGTGCTTCCACAGCTGCCACTGGGCCGCCGACATCCAGAACTCCACCGGCTCTGCAACCCCCTCGATTTCCAGAGCCGCCAGCAGGACGTCGGACGAACCGGTGCGGAACTCGCCGGCCGGGTAGCACATCGGGGCGCTGCCGTCGCAACAGCCGCCGGACTGGTGGAACATCAGCGGACCGTGCTGCCCCCGCAGCGAACGGATCAGCTCGGCCGCCGCCGGGGTCACCGAGACCGTCGGCGGGGCGGCGGGAGCGACGGACACCGGCGACGGCTCGGCCCGACGCAGCGGCGCCGCAGCTGCCCTCGTCGCCCCGGCCGGCACCTGCACAGGGCCGGGCGCCGGCACCTGCACAGGGCCGGGGGCCGGCACCTGCACAGGGCCGGGGGCCGGCGCGGCCCGGTGGGCCGCGCCGTCCGGGGCGCTCATCAGAAGAAGCCCAGCTTCTTCGGGGAGTAGCTGACCAGCAGGTTCTTGGTCTGCTGGTAGTGCTCCAGCATCATCTTGTGGTTCTCCCGGCCGATGCCGGACTGCTTGTATCCGCCGAACGCGGCGTGCGCCGGGTACGCGTGGTAGCAGTTGGTCCACACCCGACCGGCCTGGATCGCCCGCCCGGCCCGGTACGCGGTGTTCATGTCCCGGGTCCAGACACCGGCACCCAGCCCGTAGAGCGTGTCGTTGGCGATCTTCACGGCGTCGTCCAGGTCGGCGAAGGAGGTCACCGAGACCACCGGGCCGAAGATCTCCTCCTGGAAGATCCGCATCGAGTTGTCGCCCTCGAAGATGGTCGGCTCCACGTAGTAGCCGCCGGACAGCTCGCCGCCCAGATCGGCGCGGGAGCCGCCGGCCAGGACGCGAGCGCCCTCCTGCCGGCCGATGTCCAGGTAGGAGAGGATCTTCTCCAGCTGGTCGTTGGACGCCTGGGCCCCGATCATGGTGTCGGTGTCCAGTGGGTGGCCCTGCTTGATCGCCGTCGTGCGGGAAACGGCCGCGGCCAGGAAGTCGGAGTAGTGGCCCTGCTGGATCAGCGCCCGGGACGGGCATGTGCAGACCTCGCCCTGGTTGAGGGCGAACATGGTGAATCCTTCGAGCGCCTTGTCCAGGAAGTCGTCCGAGGCGGCACTCACGTCGTCGAAGAAGATGTTCGGGCTCTTGCCGCCCAGTTCCAGGGTGACCGGTTTGATGTTCTCGCTGGCGTACTGCATGATCAGCCGCCCGGTGGTGGTCTCGCCGGTGAAGGCGACCTTGGCCACCCGGGGCGAGGAGGCGAGGGGTTTGCCCGCCTCGACGCCGAAGCCGTTGACGATGTTGACCACGCCGGGCGGCAGCAGGTCGGCCACCAGCGACAGCCAGTAGTGGATCGAGGCGGGGGTCTGCTCGGCCGGCTTGAGCACCACCGCGTTGCCGGCGGCGAGCGCCGGGGCCAGCTTCCAGGTCGCCATGAGGATCGGGAAGTTCCACGGGATGATCTGCCCGACCACGCCGAGCGGCTCGTGGAAGTGGTACGCGACGGTGTCGTCGTCCAGCTCGCCCAGCGACCCCTCCTGGGCCCGGATCGCTCCGGCGAAGTAGCGGAAATGGTCGATCGCGAGCGGGATGTCGGCGGCCAGGGTCTCGCGTACCGGCTTGCCGTTCTCCCAGGTCTCCGCGACGGCCAGGGATTCCAGGTTCTCCTGCATCCGGTCGGCGATCCGGTTGAGGATCAGCGCCCGTTCGGCGACCGGGGTGCGGCCCCAGGCGTCGGCGGCGCCGTGCGCGGCGTCGAGGGCCTTCTCGACGTCCGCGGCGGTGCCCCGGGCCACCTCGCAGAAGGTCTGCCCGGTCACCGGGGTGGGGTTCTCGAAGTACTTACCGCCGTGCGGCTTGACGTACTCGCCGCCGATGAAGTGGTCGTAGCGGGACTGCCAGTGGGTGGGCGCGTCGTAGCGCGTCATGGTGCACCTCCGCCGTGGATGTGGTGGTGATGGCGGGAGGCTAGTTACCGGTACGTTGCAGCGACGTTGCGTGCGGCAGGCCGTACTCGAGGCTGAGCTGGCGGATCCGCGCCACGGCGAGCGGCCGGCGGGGCGCGCCCGGCGGCAACGCCCGGGCCAGGACCTGCCAGGCGGCCAGGTCGTCGGCCCCGGCGGGCGTCGCGGTCCAGGCCGCGAGCAGCGCCGGGTCCCCGGTCGCCAGCACGGCCGCGCGCAGCTGGCCGTCGACCAGCCGGCGCAGTCGCGTCACTCCCGGCGCGTCGGAGCCGGGCAGCAGCGATCCGGCGTACGCGTCGAGCGCCCCCGCCGGATCGCCGCCCGCCAGCAGTTCGGTGACGGTTCGGAAGTCGGCGCGGACGGTGCCGCGCAGCCGGTAGGGGCGGGAGTCGAGCAGCTCGGGCCCGAGCACCCGGCGCAGCCGGGACAGTTCGGCGCGCAGGGTGACCGGGTGCAGTCGGTCGTCGCCGTAGAGGTCGAGGCCGAGCTGTTCGCCGGTGCGCCCCTCGGGATGGTCGAGCAGCAGTACGAGCAGCTCGCTGTGCCGGCGGCCGAGCCGGATGCGGCGCCCGTCCACCCGCAGTTCCGCCTCGTCCCGGCCGAGCGCGGCGACGTGCCCGACGCCCGGCTCGACCGGCCGGTCGGCGGCGAGTTGCGCCTCGGCAGCCCGGGCGGTGGCCCGGACCAGGGCGAGGCTCTGCGGGGTGGCCAGGTGGTCGCCGCCGGTGATGTCGATCGCGCCGAGCAGGCGCCCGCTGGCCGGGTCGTGGATCGGCGCGGCGGCGCAGGTCCACCGCTGCACCGGTCGGGCGAAGTGTTCGGTGGCGAAGATCTGCACGCTGTGGTCGACCGCCAGGGCGGTGCCGGGTGCGTTGGTGCCGGCGTGCGTCTCGTCCCAGCGGGCACCGGGGACGAAGTTCATCCGCTCGGCGTGCCGGAGCACGCCGGGGTGGCCCTCGACCCAGAGCAGCCGTCCGTGCGCGTCGCAGACCGCCATCAGGTGGGCGCCGTCGGTGGCGATGCCGCCGAGCAGGTCGCGGAAGAGGGGCAGGACCCGGGCGAGGGGATGGGCCGCGCGGTAGCTGGCCAGGGCGTCGTCGGTCAGCTCGACGGGCGGGGTGGCCTCCGGGTCGAGCAGCCCGGCCGAGCGGCGCCAGGAGTGCGCCACCACGTCGCGGAGGTGCCGGTCGGTGCGCCGGGCCGCCTCCGTGCCGCCGGTGAGGAACGCCTCGTGGGCGGCACCGACCTGCGCGATCCGCTCTGCCGGATCGACGCCGAATTCCAGGGCGAGCCACGGGTCGGCCACGGGCGACCTCCTCGCGCCCATGGTGACCCAGCTCACCCCCGATCGCCAAGTGTGGGCGGACGGACGGCTCGGAAGGCCCCAGCGTCACGGTATCACTTGCCCGTATTTGTCCCTGCGGCGGTGCCGTGGAGGATTGCTGTGGCAGGCGCTTACAGAACTCTTAACTCCTGCCTGAGAACGTATGCCCGACATTGACGGACCACGGGGAGCGGAAGCGTGCGGGTGTTGGTGGCGGACGACGAGCGGCTGCTGGCGGACATGGTCGCCGAAGGGCTGCGTCGACTATCGATGGCGGTCGACGTCTGCTACGACGGCGACGGCGCGTTGGAGCGGATCGGGGTGAACCGGTACGACGTGGCCGTGCTCGACCGGGACATGCCCGGGCACACCGGCGACGAGGTGTGCCGCAGCCTCGCCGGTTCCGATTCCGGCACCCGGGTGCTGCTGCTCACCGCCGCCGCCGGGATCCGGGACCGGGTGGAGGGCCTCGGGCTGGGGGCCGACGACTACCTGACCAAGCCGTTCGCCTTCGCCGAGCTGGTCGCCCGGGTGCAGGCGCTCGGCCGGCGGTCCGCACCGGCGGTGCCGCCGGTGCTGGAGCAGCACGGCATCGCGTTGGACGTGGCCCGGCACACGGTCACCCGGGACGGCCGGCCGGTCGGCCTGAGCCCGAAGGAGTTCGCCGTGCTGCACGTCCTGATGCGCGCCGCTGGGCGGGTGGTCAGCGCGGAGGAACTGCTGGAACAGGCGTGGGACGAGTTCGCCGACCCGTTCACCAACACCGTGCGGGTCACCGTGATGACGCTGCGCAAGAAGCTCGGCGCGCCGCAGATCATCCACACCGTGCCCCGGGCCGGTTACCGGATCGGCGGTGACCGGTGACGCCGCGCCGGAGGGTCGTGCTGGTCGGCGTGCTCGCCCTCCTCGGCGGGTACGCCCTCCCCGGTCTGACCGGGGCGGTGCTGAGCCAGGTGTGGTTCTGGGCCCAGGGGCTCTGTAACCAGGGGCTGATCGGATCCGGCCTGGTGTGCCAGCCGGCGCGGGATCTCGCCGTCCTGGCCCTGCCGCTGACCGGAGCGGGCGCGCTCGTGCTCGCGGTGGCGGGGATCTGGCTCGCCGCGGTGTGGTGCCTGCGCCCGGTGCGGGATCTCGCCGGGCCGATCGCGCACGTCGGGCCGCAGAACCTCGGCCACCGGCTCCGGCCGCGCGGCAACGACGAGGTGGCCCGGCTGGCCCGGTCGATCGACGAGATGATGGAGCGGATCGCCGCCGGGTACGAGGGGCAGCGGCGGTTCGCGGCGAACGCCTCGCACGAGCTGCGTACGCCGCTGGCGGTGCAGCGGACGTTGATCGAGGTCGGCATGGCCCGGTCGCTCACCGGGGAGCAACTGGAGCTGATGACCGGCCAGCTGCTGGAGACCAACGAGCGCAACGAGCGGCTCATCGAGGGGCTGCTCGCGCTCAGCGAGAGCGACCAGGGGCTGCGCTCCCGCACCCCGCAGCGCCTCGACGAGATCGTCAGCACCGTGCTCGCCGCGTACCGGGACCGGGCCGCGGAGGCCGGGGTGGCCGTGCAGACCCACCTCGCCCCCCGGCTCGTGATGGGCGAGCGGGTGTTGCTGGAACGCCTGGTGACCAACCTGGTGGAGAACGCGATCAAGTACAACCGGCCGGACGGCACGCTCACCGTCACGGTCGGGCAGAATCCGGCCCTGACCGTGGTCAACACCGGACAGGTGGTGCCGGCCGAGGCGGTGGCCGGGCTCTTCGAGCCGTTCCGCCGGCTGGCCCGGGACCGCACCAACCACAGTGGCGGAGCCGGTCTCGGCCTGGCCATCGCCCGCTCGATCACCCAGGCGCACGACGGCCTGATCGCGGCCCGGCCCGCCGAGGACGGCGGGCTGCGGATCGACGTGCAGCTACCCGACGCCCCCTGACCCGGCCTGGCCGGCAGACACACCTCAGCCCACCCCGACGGGGCCGCGCGATGCGGCACCCCGGCCCTCGCCGTGCCCGAAATCGGATCCGGCGTGCCCGCAACCGCCCGTGTTTGCCGAAAGAGAGGAGACCTTCGTGCGTACCCGTGACCACGCCGCGTCGGGCGTCGACGCCAGGTCGGCCGGTGTCGAAGCGTCCGGCGGCCGGTTGGCGTGGGCGGACGTCGCGAAGGGTGGCTGCATCCTCCTGGTCCTGCTGTGGCACGTGATCATGAAGGACTACCTCCAGATCGACTGGCGGCTCGACCTGCCCGTGGCGGGCGTCTGGGGGACACTCGGTGAGCTGCTGCTGCCGATGCGGATGCCGCTGTTCTTCACCATCTCCGGGATGTTCGCGGCGAGCGCCGTGCAACGGCCGTGGCGGGCGGTCGGGCGGCCCCGGATCGCCCGTTTCCTCTACCTGTACGGCGTCTGGCTGCTGATCCACACCGCCGTGCTGGCCCTCGCGCCGGGCTTTCCGACCGATCGGGCGACCAGCCCAGGTGAGTTGCTGGCACAGCTCACGGTCACCCCGTCCAACCTCTGGTACCTGTACGCGTTGGCGCTCTACTTCCTGCTGGCCAAGGCGCTGCGGCGGGTCCATCCCGCGGTGCTGTTGGTCGGTGCGGGTGCGCTGAGCGCGGTCGCGTCGGTGGGGCTGCTCGACACCCCCGGCAACCGGGCTGGGCTCTACCAGAACCTGGTGTTCTTCCTCGCCGGACTGCATCTGCGCCGGTATGTCCAGCGGTGGGCGGAGGCGGTGACCGGCCGGCGCCTGCTGCTGGCGGCGGGCGCGTACGTCGTCGCGCTGGCCGCCGTGGCGGCGACCGGTGCCGCGCGGGTGCCCGGCGTGGCACCGCTGGTCTCCGCCGTCGGGGTGCTGTTCGGCATCGCCGCGGCGGTCCGACTGGCCCGGTGGCGGGTGGTCGGCGAGCCGCTGGCCGCCGTCGGCCGCCAGACGCTGCCGATCTACGTGATCCACATGCCGGTGCTGGCGCTGCTGCACCGGCTGATCGCCGACCCGGTCGCCGGCCTGGGCGATTCCGCCCGGCTCGCGTTGGCGTTCGGCTTCCCGTTCTCGCTCACCGTCCTGGTGCTGGCGCTCAGCCTCGGCCTGCACCGGGTGCTACTGGCGGTCCGCGCGACGTGGCTGTTCGACCTGCCCGCCTCGCGCCGCACCGCTTGACACCGACAAGGGAGAAGACATGTCCCATACAGATCCGCCCGGGCCCGTCCCGGCACAGGTCGACGTGGCAGTGGCCGCCCGATGGCTCGACGGCCAGGTGGTGCGTACGCCGTTGTTGCGCTCCCCGGCGATCGACCGGCTGGCCGGCGCCCGGGTGCTGTTGAAGGCGGAGAACCTACAGGCCGGTGGCTCGTACAAGATGCGTGGCGGGTTGTACGCGGTCGGTCGGCTCGCCACCGCCGGACACGCCGGTGTGGTCGCGCAGAGCACCGGCAACCACGCCGTCGCGGTGGCCCTGGCGGCCCGTCGACACGAGATGGCCGCCACGGTGGTGCTCCCGGTCGACGCGGCACCGACGAAGGTCGCGCGGGCCCGTGCGGCGGGGGCCCGAGTGGTCCTCGCCGGCTCCACCGTGGAGGAGCGGCTGGCCGTGGCCCGCCGGATCAGCGACGAGACCGGCCACCCCATCGTCGACGCGTACGACCACCCGGACGTCATCGCCGGCCAGGGCAGCGCCAGCCTCGAACTGATCGAGGAGGCCGAACGGGCGGGCACCCCGCTGGACGCGTTGGTGCTGCCCGTCGGCGGGGGCGGCGGCGTCGCCGGCGCCTGCCTGGCCGCTGCCGGCCGGCCGATCGAGGTGTACGGCGTGGAGCCGGTCGGCTGTGACTCGCTGGCCCGCAGCCTGGCTGCCGGTCGACCGACCCCGGTGCAGCCGGCGCCGACGATCGCCGACGGTCTGCGTCCGTCCTGTGTGGGCGAGCTGCCGTTCGCCATTCTGCGGACTCGGCTGCGGGGTGTGGTCCGGGTGGACGACGAGGAGATCGCCGAGGCGTTCCGGCTACTCCTGTTGGAACTGAAGGTGCTGGCCGAACCGTCCGGCGCGGCCGGCCTGGCCGGCGCGCTGCGCCTCACGGCCGCCGGCGACGGCGGGCAGCGGACGGTCGGTGTGGTGCTGACCGGCGGAAACGTGGAGGCGGACCTGGTCGCCCGGCTGGCGACCTCCGCCCGACCCAGAGCGGAAGCGGCGGCATGAACGAGCGACGGCAAGGGGACGACATGGGGCACAACGTTCGGATCGGCATTTTGTTCGGTGGGCCGTCGGCGGAGCACGAGGTGTCGTGCGCCTCCGCACTGGGCGTGGCCAGGGCGCTCGCCGACGGCGGGTACCGCGTCGTCGCCATCGGGGTCACCCGTAGCGGCCGGTTCCGGCTCGTGCCGGACGCGGCGCTGGCCGGCTTCCTCGCCGGCACGGGTGCGGACCGCGCCATCGACGACCGGCTGACGGTCACCGGGCCGGCCGTGGAACTGCGGGTCGGGCGGCGGCGGGGCACCGCGCTTGTCACTTCGGTGGACGCGCCCGGCGCGGTGCACGCCGAGCTGGACGTGGTCTTTCCCGTCCTGCACGGGCCGTACGGCGAGGACGGCGTGGTGCAGGGATTGCTCGAATCGCTGGGCGTGCCGTACGTGGGGTGCGGCATCCTCGCCTCCGCGGTCGGCATGGACAAGGTGGCGATGAAGCGGGCGCTGCGGGCCGAGGGAGTGCCGATCACGCCGCACGTCTCCTTCGACGGGCAGACCTACCGGGCCACCGAGGATCCGGAGAAGTTGGTGGTGGGCCTGCGCCGGCCGCTGTTCGTCAAGCCGGCCCGGATGGGCTCCTCGATCGGCATCTCCCGGGTGGCGGACGGCGACGACCTGGCGACGGCGGTCGAGGAGGCGCTGCGGCACGACAACCTCGTCGTGGTCGAGCAGGGGGTGACCGGCCGGGAGTTGGAGTGCGGGGTGCTGGGCGGGGCACGCCCGCAGGCGTCGGCGGTCGGCGAGGTGCGGGTGAGCGGGGGCTGGTTCGACTACCGGCAGAAGTACCTCGGTGACGTCGATCCCATGGTCGTGCCGGCGGCACTGCCGGACGACGTGACCGAGCGGATCCGGGAGTTGTCGGTGCGCGCGTTCGCCGCGATCGGCGGGTGGGGGCTGGCCCGGGTCGACTTCCTCTACGACGAGACGGCCGGCGAGTTGTACGTCAACGAGCTGAACACCATGCCCGGCTTCACCGCGCACTCGATGTACCCGAAGGTGTGGGCGGCGGCCGGCGTCGGCTATCGGGAGATCGTGGACCGGTTGGTCGCGCTCGCCTTCGCCCGGTACGCGGACCGCCCCACCGGCGCGGGAGACCAGCGGTGATCCTGCTCTGCGACCCGCGCGTCGCGGCGGTGCCCGGTGCCGACGACGGCGAGCCACTGATCGACCTGCGTCAGGTGCCCGAGCTGCGGTTGGACGGGCGGGCGGCCGATGCCGCCGCGGCGTACGCCCGGCTGCGCAAGGGGGTGGTCGACCGGTTGCTGACCGCGCAGAACGCGCTGCCCGACGGGCTGCACCTGCTGGTGATCGAGGGATACCGGCCCTACCAGGCACAGTTGGACATCTTCACCGGCTATCACGACGAGTTGCGCCGCAGCCACCCGGAGTGGTCGCCGGAGCGGGTGTACGAGGAGACCACCAAGTTCGTCTCGCCGGTCGAGGTGGCGCCGCACAGCACCGGCGGTGCGGTGGACCTCACTCTCTGCACCGGCGACGGTACCGAACTGGACATGGGTACGGCGGTGGACGCCACTCCCGAGGCCAGCCGGAACGCCTGCTTCACCGCCGCGCCGACGATCAGTGCCGTCGCCCGCCGGCACCGGCGGATCCTGGTCGGCGCGTTGACCGGTGCGGGCCTGGTCAACTACCCCACCGAGTGGTGGCACTGGTCCTACGGCGACCGGTACTGGGCGTTGTTGACCGGGGCGCCGCACACCCGCTACGGCCCGGTGTGAACGGCCGCTCCGGCCCTCGGCCGAACGGCCGGCCGAGTCGTTCAATCGAAACTTTGTTTTCGATACGCGTCACTGCGCTGAACTGGTTAACGCTCCCAGGCCGTACCAGCACCTGAACGCAGGCGGTGAGGACGGGAGGAAACAGGTGAAGCTGCAGCGGAAGCATGTGCTGGCGGCGGGGGTGGCGGTGGTCGCCACGGCGGCCGTGGCGGTGGGTACCGGGCTCGGGTTCGCCGACAGCGCACCGACCGGGCAGAGCGTCTGCCCGGGGTCGATCACGTTCTCGGCCGAGGGCGGTGCGCCGGCCGCCACCAGTAACCAGTTCCCGGTCGGGACCCGGCTGCGGGTGACCAACCTGGACAACAACAAAGCGGCGGAGGTGACCGTCGTCGGCCCTTCGGGCAGCTGTGTGCTGCTCAACTCGGCCGCTATGGAACTGGTCCGCGAGCCGGGGAAGAACGTGATCCGGCGCAACGTGGTCGAGCGGGTGGGCGGCGCGGTGGCCCAGCCGGGTGCGGGACGACCGGACGCGGTCGGTGACCGGCCGGGCTCGGTCTCGCCGCCGGCCGGTCGGCCGGCTCCGAGGTCGGCCTGCCAGGGGGCGATCACGTTCTTCGACGAGGCCGCCGGGCCGGCCGCCACCAGTAACCAGTTCCCGGCGGGCACCCGGTTGCGGGTGACCAACCTGGACAACAACAAGGCGACCACGGTGACGGTGACCGGTCCGTCGGGCAGTTGCGTGCTGCTGAACTCCGCCGCGATGGAACAGATCCGGGAGCCGGGCAAGAACCTGGTGCGCAACAACACCGTCGAGGTGCTGCGCTGATTCGAGGGTCGGGTGGGTGCCGCGCGGTGCGGACGCGGCACCCACCCGACCGGCCGTCAGCCGAACGCGGCGTCGAGGATGTCCAGGCCGCGGGCCAGCTCGTCGTCGGAGATCACCAGCGGAGGCAGGAAACGCAGCACGTTGCCGTACGTGCCGCAGGTGAGGGTGAGCAGGCCGGCGGCGTGGCAGGCCGCCGAGACCGCCGCCGTGGCGGCCGGGTCCGGGGTGAGCGTGCCGGGCTGAACGATCTCGACCGCGAGCATCGCACCCCGGCCGCGTACCTCGGCGATGCGCGGGTCACGGGCGGCGATGTCCCGCAGCCGGTCGCCCATGACCGACTCGATCCGCCGGGCCGCGGCGGCCAGGTCCAGCTCGTGCATGGTCTCGATGGCCGCGAGGGCACCGGCGCAGGCGATCGGGTTGCCGCCGTACGTGCCGCCGAGGCCGCCGATGTGCACCGCGTCCATCAGTTCCGCCCGGCCGGTCACCGCGGCCAGGGGCAGCCCACCGGCGATGCCCTTGGCCAGGGTGATCAGATCCGGCTCGACCCCCTCGTGCTGGCAGGCGAACCAGTCGCCGGTACGGCAGAAGCCGGTCTGGATCTCGTCGGCGATGAAGACCACCCCGGTCGCCGTCGCCCACTGGCGCAGCGCCGGCAGGAAGCCCTCCGCCGGTACGACGAAGCCGCCCTCGCCCTGGATCGGCTCGATCAGCAGGGCGGCCACGTTCTCCGCGCCGACCTGCTTCTCCACCAGCTCGATGGCGCGGGCCGCGGCGGTGGTGCCGTCGAGGCCGCCGTCGCGCAGCGGGTACGACATCGGCACCCGGTAGATCTCCCCGGCGAACGGCCCGAACCGGTGCTTGTACGGCATGTTCTTCGCCGTCAACGCCATGGTCAGGTTGGTCCGGCCGTGGTACGCGTGGTCGAAGACCACCACCGCCGGCCGCCCGGTGGCGTGCCGGGCGATCTTCACGGCGTTCTCCACCGCCTCGGCGCCGGAGTTGAACAGCGCCGAGCGCTTCTCGAAGTCGCCCGGGGTCAGCGCGTTGAGCTGCTCGCAGACCGCCACGTACGACTCGTACGGCGCGACCATGAAGCAGGTGTGGGTGAAGCGCTCGACCTGCGCCCGTACCGCCTCGACCACCTTCGGGGCGGAGTTGCCCACGTTGGTGACCGCGATGCCGGCGGCGAAGTCGATCCACTCGCGGCCCTCGACGTCGGTGATGGTGCCACCGGACGCGTGGTCCACGTAGGCCGGGATGACGCTGCCGACGCCCCGGGCGACGGCAGTGCTCCGCCGCTTGTGCAGTTCCTCAGACGACATCTCAGCCCTCGATGTTGTGCATGACGTGCTTGATCCGGGTGTAGTCCTCCAGGCTGTAGACCGAGAGGTCCTTGCCGTGCCCGGAGTGCTTGAAGCCGCCGTGCGGCATCTCGGAGATGAACGGGATGTGGGTGTTCACCCAGACGCAGCCGAAGTCGAGCCGGCGAGTCATCCGCATCGCCCGACCGTGGTCCTTCGTCCAGACGGAGGCGGACAGGCCGTAGTCGACGCCGTTGGCCCAACGCACCGCCTCGTCCTCGTCGGAGAACCGCTGCACGGTGATGACCGGCCCGAACACCTCGTCCTGGATGATCTCGTCGTCCTGCCGGACGCCGGAGACGACGGTGGGGGCGTAGAAGTAGCCGCGCTCACCCACCTGTGCGCCGCCGGTCTGGACCGAGGCGTGGTCCGGCAGCCGGTCGAGGAAGCCGCGTACCCGGGCGAGCTGGTTGGCGTTGTTCAGCGGGCCGTAGAGCACGTCCGCGTCGTCCGGCGCGCCGGTCCTGGTGTTGCGGGCCTGCTCGGTGAGGGCGGCGACGAAGTCCTCGTGCACGCCGGGAGCGGTGAGCACCCGGGTGGCCGCCGTGCAGTCCTGGCCGGCGTTGAAGTAGCCGCCGACCGCGATGGCCTCGGCCGCCGCCGCGATGTCGGCGTCGTCGAAGATCACCACCGGCGCCTTGCCGCCCAGCTCCAGGTGGGTCCGCTTGAGGTCGGGCGCGGCGGCCGCGGCGACCTCCATGCCGGCCCGGGTCGAGCCGGTGATCGACACCAGTTGCGGGGTGGGGTGCGCGACGAGCGCGCGGCCGGTGTCCCGGTCGCCGCAGACCACGTTGAACACGCCCGGCGGCAGGTACTCGGCGGCGATCTCGGCCAGCAGCAGCGTCGACACCGGCGTGGTGTCCGAGGGCTTGAGCACGACCGTGTTGCCGGCGGCGAGCGCGGGGGCGATCTTCCAGACCGCCATCATCAGCGGGTAGTTCCACGGAGTGACCTGGGCGCAGACGCCGATCGGCTCGCGCCGCACGTACGAGGTGTGCCCGGCCATGTACTCGCCGGCCGAGCGGCCCTCCAGCAGCCGGGCGGCACCGGCGAAGAACCGGAACTCGTCGACCGCGGGCGGCAGTTCCTCGTCGGCGGTGAGCTGCCGGGGCTTGCCGGTGTTGCGTACCTCGGCGTCGACCAGGTCGGCGGCCCGGGCCTCGACCGCGTCGGCGAGCTTGAGCAGCGCCTTCTGCCGCTCGGCCGGAGTGCTGTCCCGCCAGCTCTCGAACGCGGTGGCGGCGGCCTTCATGGCCGCGTCGACGTCGGCGGCACCCGAGACCGGGGCCTGGGCGAAGACCTCCCCGGTACACGGGTCGATCAGGTCGGCGTAGCCACCGTCGGCCGGCTCGACGTACTCGCCGTTGACGAAGTTGCGCAGCTTCTGCTGGTCACTCATAACTGGATCACTCCGAGGGGTACGGGGGGTCGCGCTGCGGCGGTTATCGCAATCTTCTTGCCATCTTCGCTACTGAATTCGCGGCAGACAAGGGTTGAGGCGACTGTTTCCGTCGGCTTGTCGGTGGTCTACGCTGCCGAACGTGGAGCCCACACCGTTCTTCGTCGCCGGTCGTCCCACCCACGGTGTTGACGAGGTGACTGTCCATCACCCGTACGACGGGCGCCCGGTCGGGCGTACCACCCTCGCCACCGCTGAGCAGGTCGAAGCGGCCGTGGCGGCGGCGGCCGAGGTGGCCGCCACGGCCGCCGCGCTGCCCGCGCACGCCCGTGCCGCCGCGCTGGACCACGTCTCGCGCCGGCTCGCCGAGCGGGCCGAGGAGATCGCGGCGCTGATCACCGCCGAGAACGGCAAACCGGTCAAATGGGCTCGCGCCGAGGTCGGCCGGGCGGTGTCCACCTTCCGGTGGGCGGCCGAGGAGGCGCGGCGCTTCTCCGGAGAACTGCAACGGCTCGACACCGACCCCGCCGCGACCGGCCGCATCGCGCTGGTGCGGCGGGTGCCCAAGGGGCCGGTGCTGGGCATCGCCCCGTTCAACTTCCCGCTGAACCTGGTGGCCCACAAGGTCGCCCCCGCGATCGCGGTCGGCGCGCCCATCGTGGTCAAGCCGGCACCGGCCACCCCGCTGTCGGCGCTGCTGCTCGGCGAGATCCTGGCCGAGACCGAGCTGCCGGCCGGGATGTTCTCGGTGCTGCCGCTGCCCAACGAGCGCGCCGCCGAGCTGGTCACCGACCCCCGGCTGCCGGTGGTCTCGTTCACCGGCTCCGGGCCGGTCGGCGCGGCCATCCGCCGGTCGGCGCCGGAGAAGCACGTGACGCTGGAGCTGGGCGGCAACGCCGCGGCGTTGATCTGCGAGGACTGGGCCGACGGCGAGGACCTCACGTTCGCCGCCCACCGGATCGCCACCTTCTCCAACTACCAGGCCGGGCAGTCCTGCATTGCCGTGCAGCGGGTCTACGTGCACGAGTGGCTCTACGACGGTTTCCTGCCCCGGCTGGTCGCGGCCGTGCGCGAACTTCGCACCGGCGACCCGTCGGACCCGCTGACCGACGTCGGCCCGCTGGTCTCCGAGGAGGCCGCGCGCCGGGTGGAGGCGTGGGTGGACGAGGCGGTGGCGGCCGGCGCCACCATCGAGACGGGCGGTCGGCGGGACGGCGCGACCTACCCCCCGACCGTCCTCAGTGGAGTGCCGAAGGACGCCAAGGTCTGCACCGAGGAGGTCTTCGGGCCGGTGCTCGTCGTGGACCGGGTCGAGGACGACAAGGCCGGCTTCGCCGCCGTCAACGACTCGGCGTACGGCCTTCAGGCCGGGGTCTTCACCCGCCGGCTCGACGTTGCCTTCGCGGCGGCGCGGACCCTGGAGGTGGGTGGCGTGATCGTCGGCGACGTGCCGTCGTACCGCGCCGACCAGATGCCGTACGGCGGGATGAAGGGCAGCGGCGTGGGCCGGGAGGGGCTGCGCAGCGCCATGGACGACTACACCGACCCCCGGGTCACCGTCCTCACCGGCGTCCAGCTGTAGCGCGCCTCACCAGGTGCCGTCGTCGCGTACCCGGGCCGGGGCGCGACCGAGCAGCAGGGTGGTGAGTGCGGCGTCGATGTCCGCCCCGAGGAACCACTCGCCGGCCTGGTCCAGCGCGAAGATCCGGCCGTGCTCGTCCACCGCGATGATGCTGTGCTGATCTTCCGTGCCGATCGGGAACAGGCGCGCGCCGATCACCGCCGCGAAGTCGGCGAGCGAGTCGGCGGTGTGGGCGACCTGGCGGGGACGGATGTCGAAGCGGGAGATCCACACCTGCTGACCCGGGCCCTGCCGCCGGCCGACCAGGCTCGGGAAGGCGGTGAGGGTGGCCGTCACGGCGGGGAAGGTCGGGTGCTCGTGGGTCCTGCCGCGGACCGCACCGACGTCGTGGATGGCCGACCTCGCCATCACCTCGTCGGCGAAGTGTGGTCGCCAGCCGGCCGCGACAAGAGCGTGGGCGACCTCCGGTGGGAAACGACCCGGAGACGGGTCGGGGGCCGGCTCCGGCAACCAGGCCACCGGGTCGGCCCGCTCGGAGCACGGCAGGACGTTGAAGTCCACCAGCAGATGGAGGCACGAATCGCAGGGCCGATCGGTGGGCCCGCCGTGCGGGTCGCCCGGCTCGCGCACCCGGAACGCCTCGATCCGAGCGGACTCCAGCAGGTCCTTCGCGTCGCCCATGCTCATCGGGGCGATGCCCTCGGCGGCGCGGCGGTGGTCGTGCTCGTGCAGGACGTCGGAGACGACGACCAGCTCGGCGTGCCGCTCGCCGCCGCGGACCAGTTGCCCGGTGGGCAGTTCGTCGAGGTACGCGCGGACCAGCGGATGGTGGTTGAGCTGCACGTCCCCCTTGGCGCCGTGCGCGGTGAAGATCCGCCCGTCGAGGGTGAGGTGCGCCGTCGTGGTCGGTGTGGGCAGCCGGCTGATCTCCCGCAGCAACTGGCCGGCGGGGTCCACGGTGCGGGCGACCGGTGGCCCGGTGGGTCGGCTGCGGCGGTAGAGCCGCTCGACCACCTCGGGCGGCACCCGTGGCCAGGTGGTCACCTCGCCGGTCTGCTTGTCGACCACACTGGTCGGAAGATCCCCGGGCAGCGCTCTGACCTGCGTGGACGCCGTGGAGGTGATGACGTACCCCAGGTCGAACTCCGCGACGGTGGGACGGCACTCGTGCCCGAGACGCAGCGAGTCGCGACGGGCCCAAACGGCAGCGATCTGCTCGGCCTGGTCGCGGTCGATCACACCGGGGAACCTACCGGACAACGCGATTTGGTGGCACTCCGTGCGGCCGGGCCTACCGACGGTGAGCCGAACGGTCGGTTTGCCGCGCCGAGCGGCACGAGCCGGGTCGGTCGTCGACGTCGTACCGGTGATCTGTCGGGGTGGCGCGGCGCACATCCGGGGAGTTCGATGACCAGCCGCCGTCCGGCCCCGGTAGTAGCCTGACCGGCGGTTCCCCCGTCTGGGGGAGGAACGGTGGTTGATCATGTCGGTTCGTCGCCACGCGGCGCGCCTCGCGACGGTCTGCGTCTTCCTGGGCGGCCTGGTGGTGCTCGGCGGGGCACCCGCGCACGCCGCCGAGGACCGGGTGCGGGTGCGATCGGCGGGCAGCTTCACCGCCGGCCGTTCCGCCGAGGGCGTGACGGTGGAGGTGCGCAAGCGCACCGACGGCTGCGTACGGGTGCGCACCGCGCTGGGTCTGAGCCTGCCCGGCGTACGGGCCGACCAGATCGCGGTGCAGGCCGACGTGGGGGACGGCTGGGTGCCGGTGGCGGTGTCCGGCGACGCGGGGCTGGTGGTCACCGCCCCGATCGCCCCGGCCAAGGACGAACTCTGCCGGGGCAAGGGCGTGAAGGTGCGGTACCGCCTCGCCTTCGCCGCCGACGCGCCGGGCGGCCGACTGATCGTGACCGGCGAGGCCACCACGGCCAGGGGCGCCCTGCTGGGGCGGAACGCGGCGGAGTCCCGGGTGGTCGGCGGGCGGGTCGCCCCGTCGCCGTCGCCTTCGCGGTCACCGTCGCCGTCGCCGTCGCCGACCCCGAGTGAGGACGTCACCGAGGAGTCGTCCGCCGAGGCCAGCCCGACCGTGGCGCTCGCCGCGGACGGTCCGGGCAACCTCACCTCGGCGGCCGAGGAATCCTCCGGCGGCTCGCCGGTGATGTACTTCGGCATCGCCATGGTCGCCGGCGGGGCGCTGCTCATCGGGCTGCTGATCCACCGCTCCCGCAAGGATCGGCGGCAGGGCGGCGAGAAGTTCGACGGCCCGTTGCCGGGTAACCCGGGCGGCACCACCTACCGCTCCGCGGGCGGCCCGGGCACCGCGCCCGTCCGGCCTGGCCCGGGTGCCACGCCGGTCCCGCC
>NZ_POTY01000015.1 GCF_003236315.1 Micromonospora craterilacus | reverse complement strand
CGCGAACCTGCCCATCCCCACCCCTGTCTCACGCACCTGGCGGACATCGTGCCGCATGGTCGCCGTCTGGCATCAGCCCATCCCAAGCCTTGTGCCCCGTTCTCGCCAAATGTCCGAGAAGCTCAGCCGAAGGGAGGACCCGGGTATCGGATTGGAACCCGGCTCAGAGGGCGTGCTAGGGTTCTCCCCGTTGCCAACGAGCGCCGCTAGCTCAACTGGCAGAGCAGCGGACTCTTAATCCGCGGGTTCGGGGTTCGAGTCCCTGGCGGCGCACCAACGAGCAAGGCCCTTACCTGGTAGTTCTCTGCCAGTAGGGGCCTTTTTCGCGTACGCCGGTGGTGGCTGGTCGCTCGGCGGGTGCTCGGGAGCGATCGGAGCTCCATGGCCCGAGGGCCACATCTGGGGCCAGAAAGACGTAAGCGAGCTCGCCAGAGCCGGTCGAAGGCCCGTGGGCTCGGCCTGCCGGCTGCTGTCGAGCGGCATTCGCGGATGGTGCCAGCCAGGGTGACAAGATCGTCGGCCCATGGCTTATTGTGCGTCTTTCTAAAACGCCTTGGGCGACCCGGCACCGCGACCCGGCACCACGAGGCGGTGTCGGCTTGAGCGGGACGCCGGAGGCGCCATTCTTGGACAGTTTCCGTTAGCAGCTAACGGAAACTGTCCAAGATTGCCAACGTCAGCCGTAGCCGGCGCTGCCAGTCGGCAGTTCGCGCACCAACTGCCGGTGCCGTGAACGCGTGGGTGGGCTTGATGTGGTTGCCCTGGCGATCCGTGCCGGCTTCAGACCTTCTACTCGCTGTTCGCCGGACTGAGACTGTCCACTCTGTACCAACTGCCCGGAAGTCCGGGTCAGCTGAGGAAGTATCGCTGCGTTGCCGGATAGCGGGGAGACATCGATCGGAGTAGGGTCTGCCCCTACCGCGGATTGATTCTTCGAGCGAAACGCGGCCCGCTACCTGCTCGCGGAAATCAGTTCCGAGCGAACCGGGTCGCCATTTGCCCTGTTCGGCTTCATGAAGGAGTTCGCGTGCAGCAGCACGATCCTGATGCGGTGCCGCCTTCCGCCGACCAGCGGAATCAGGTGGTCGATGGTTCTTCCCTGCCATCGGCGCGGCCGTCCGATGCCGGCGGCGACGCCACCCGCCCTGAACACGAAGGTGGGCGGTTGGCCAACCGTCCGCCCGGCTATCCGAACGCGCTCGTCTGGCTGCGCGTCGGGATCCTGCGTGACTGGCGCGGTGTGCTCGGCTCCTTCGTCGCCGCGTGGTTCTACGTGCCGGTGGCGTTGTTCACCGCGGTGGTGTCCGCGGTGGTCACCGGCCTTGTCTTTTCGTTCACCGGCGGCGGAATCCTCGAGGATCAGATCCCAGAGGTGGTTCGGGACGCCCCGATCGTCGGGGGCTTGATCAGTTCCTTCCTCCAGCAGTCGGGTGGTGCGATCGGCGGTTTCGTCGGTGCCGCGCTCGCGTTCCTGGCCGGCCTGCTGCTCGTGCCGGTCCTCCGGTTCAGGGAAGTGGACAACGGCGTGTCCCTGCTCGCCGAGCTGGCCGGAATAGCGGCTGCGGCCATTCTGGTGGGGTTGCTCTACACCCTGTACCGGGTGCTGCTGGAACATCGGCTGCTGCGGGTGTCGGGCGCGCGCGATCTCAGCCGCCGCGAGGCGGAACTGATCATGCCGATCCTGCACGACTGTGCGCAACGGCTCGGCCTGCCAGGTGTGCCGCGGCTGCTGGTCGAGGACGACCTGGTCAGCACGAATGCGCGCACCTATGCCCGGCACATCGTCGTCAGCACCGGTCTGCTCACCGATCCGCGGGAGGAGATCGCCGCGCTGCTCAGCCATGAGTTGGTGCACTGGCGTACCGGTGATGAGATCACCTCGGCCTTCGTCCGGGGGGTCGGGCTGCCGCTCGTCCTTGTGCATGCCGTGCCGACCTGGCTGATGCGGAGGTTTCCCCACCCGGCCACGAACCTGTTCGTCTTCATCGTCTTCTGGCCGGTCCTGCTGACCATGAAGTACCTGGTGCAGCCGCTGCATCGAGCGGATGTCCGAGCGGCGGAGTACCGGGCGGACATGGGTGCGGTGGTAGCCGGGCACGCCGAGGGTCTGCGGGCCATCCTTGAGCGCCGCAAGTCGTTCGAGAGCGGGCGCAGTGGCTGGGACGAAGCTGTCTGCGCCGAGCACCCGCCGAACGAATTGCGCCTGGATCGGCTGGAGAGGTTGCAGGCGGAGGGTGACGCCGCCGGACCGGGCACGCCGCCGAGGCGGGTGGTCGGCACCGCGGAACTCTTCGGCGGAGACGACCCGATCGATATGCGGCGCCCGGCCATCATCGGTGGTGCCGCTCTGCTGTCCGTCTGCCTGCTCTCCAGCCTGCTCGGTGTCGTGCAGTGGGGATTCTTCCGGCCGGAGGCTGCCGTCAAGGGGTACTTCTCGGCCCTGGCGGACCGTGACGTGGACGACCTTGCCGGGTGGCTGAGTTCGGAGTCCAAGGCGGCGGTGTCGAACGACGACCTCTTCGTCGAGAGAATCAAGTCGGCCGACTACCAGCCGCCGACCGACATCGAGATCGAGGCGATCGACCGGAAGGACGACGAAGCGACCGCCAAGGTCTCGTTCGTGATCGGCGGCAACCGGACGGAGGCTGAGCTGATGCTCCGCCGCGACCGCGAGTCGACGCTCGGTGTCTTCAAGGGCTGGCACATCGCCGACGGGATCTCCGCCATCTCCGTCGACGTAGGTCAGCAGGGCCTTCTGATCGACGGGGTGCCGGTGCCAGTTGCGGTGCCGGCGGGCGAGAGCCCGCAGGTGCAGTCGGTGCTCTCCGTGCCGGGTGTCCACGTTGTCAGCGTGGCGTCCAACCCGCTCAGCGAGACGGCACCGCAGACCGTGACCGTGCTTCCCGGCTCCGACTACGAGACTCCGGTCCAAGTCGTCCCAGCGCTGAAGTCCACGGCCCGGAGCAGCATCGACGAGCAGGTGAAGAAGTATCTCGACGACTGCGCTCAGCAGGCCGTAGCCGCGCCGCAGGGCTGCCCCTTCCGGCTCAACGGCTATCAGGATGCCGAAAAGATCAAGTGGACGATCAGTCAGTACCCCTCGGTGCAGATCGATGTGCTCGGCCCGGCCGGCGCGCAGGTCACGACGCCCTACGAGGCGCGAGGCCGGGTCCAGGTGAGCGGGACCTACCAGTCCTACTTCGGAGCGACTCCGTTCACCGAGAACTACTCGTACGGCGTCACCGGGTTCGTCACCGTCGCTGGGGAGCAGCTCTCGTTCCAGCCTGGCATCGACGATTGAACAGGAGCAGCCGATGACCGACGCGTACTCGCCCGCGAGGCAGCCCGTACGGCTACAGATGATCACAGATCTCCGGCAGCCGGCCCAGGTCTCGCTCATCGACTGGATCCATCGCCGCCCCGAGTTCCGTACCGGGGTGCGGGACCTGGGCGGACGTGCCGGCGGCGGGCGGGCCGGCTTCAGCGAGGCGGTCATCATCGCGGTGGTGGCGCAGAGTCTGTTGCCCGGCCTCTTCGCCCTGCTCCAGACCTGGATCAGTCAGCAGCCCAGCGGTGCCACCGTCCGCATGCGGATCGGCGAGGCGGAGGTGGAGGTGCAGGTGACCGGCCGGACCGATCCCAAGCAGTTGCTGGACCAGGTCACCCGGACGATGCAGGAGAACCGCGACACCGGCCCGGACGACACCATTTAGCGCCTCCGGGGCCTGGACGCGTCCCTCGCGCAGGGGGCGGGGCGGCTACCGCGCGTTCTGGGCGAGCAGGTGGAGGCCGAGCGGGGTGAGCCGGTGGACCATGGCGCCGCCGGCCCGGTCGCTGTGGACCAACCCGGCGGCGCGCAGCGCGGCGGTGTGCTCGGAGGCGGACGAGATGCTGATCCCCGCCTGCCGACCCAGGGTGGTCGTGGTGTGTCGACCGGGCTCGGCGAGCCAGCGGAGCACCGCCGCGCGGGTGTGCCCGAGGAGCCGGGCGAGCGGGTCGGGCCCGCGCGGGGGCGACCCGACGGGTGCCGGGGCCGGGTAGACGAGCAGCACCGGCCGTCCCGGCTGGACCAGGACGCGTGGGCGCAGGCCGGTCAGCGGACTGGGTACAAGGAGGATCCCCTCGCCGGTGCCGGGCAGCTCCGCGCTCCACCAACTGTCGATCTCCAGTACGGGCGGCCGCCACCGGATCGCCGGGTGCAGGCCGGCGAGCAGTCCGTCCACCCCGGATCGGGCGTACGTCTGCGCGGAGCGGGTGACCTGGTCCTGGTGGCTGAGCGTCAGGTGTGACCAGGTCGGCGCGAGGACCGCGTCGAAGTAGCGGTGCAGGGCCGTGGTCAGCAGGTCGAGCACCTGCGGATCGGCGGCGACCAGGCGCCGTCGCCATGGGCTGGGCGGCAGGTTCGCGTACGTGTCGGTGAGTTCGGTGGTGATCCGACGCCGTGGTGTGGCCCGGATCGACTCGATGCCGGCGGCCACCGACTCGATTCCCCCATAGGGGGTGAGGAAGTCGGGCAGCAGGCCGCGGGCCGGCAACAGGTGTCGCAGCGGGCCGGTGGTCGCCGTGACCGCTCCGGCGCGGGCGGCCAGATCGGGCATCAGCGCCGCCTGGGCCGGATCGCGCAGCGCCTGGTAGGCCAGGATCGCGGTGCCGACCGGGTGCGGGCGGTCGCTGAACCGGATCCGGGCCAGGTCCACCGCGCCGAGCCGCAGGCTGATCACAGGTCAAGGTTGCCAGCATTTCGGCGTACGCCGAAAGGGTTGACCCCGTGCTGACGCGCTGGCGATGGTGGCCGGACCAGTACGGGGAGGGTTGGCTGTTGCGTCGGGTAGCCGGTTGGTGCGTGACGATCAGTTTGCTGGCGGGGGTGGCGGCGTGTGGCGGCGACGTGGGGCCGTTGTCCACGCCGTCGGCGTCCAGGCCGGTGTCGTCCGGCCCCGCCGACGTGTCGACGGGGCCGGGGCAGCACGAACTGACGCTGGACCATGGCGGGGCCAACCGCGAGTACCGGCTGCACGTGCCGGCCGGGTACGACCCGGCCACACCGGTGCCGCTGGTGATCGCGCTGCATCCGTACCCGAGCAGCGGGGTGGAGATGAGCCGGCTGATCGGCCTGGACGAGGTGGCCGCCCGGGAGAACTTCCTGGTCGCCTACCCCGATGGCATCGGCGGCGGGTTCAACGCCCTGGTCTGCTGCGGCTCCGCGGACGATGTCGGGTTCCTCGTCGCGCTTGCCGAGCACCTGGTCGGCACCGGTCGGGTCGACCCGCACCGGGTGTACCTGACCGGCATCTCCAACGGCGGTGACCTGAGTTTCCGCGCGGCGGTCGAGGCGAGCGGCACGTTCGCGGCGATCGGTGTGGTCAGTGGCGGATTCATCGGCGAGCGGGCCGCCGCCACCGACTACGTGTCGAGGCAACCGGTCTCGGTGATTACCTTCATCGGGGGTCAGGACCGGTACGCCGAGCAGTTCCGGACCGGGGTCGGCGTGTGGCAGGACCGGTTGCGCTGCACCCTGGTCACGCCGGCGCCGACTCCGCCGGCCGCCGACAGCACGCTCACTCGGGCGCGCTGCGCCGACGGCAGCGACGTCGAGGTGTACGTGATCGAGAGCATGGGGCACTCCTGGCCCGGTGCGTCCGGCGGCGCGATGGCGGCACCCGACGCCGGGGTGACGGCCACCGAGCTGATCTGGAAGTTCTTCGCTGCCCACCCCCGGCAGCGGTGATCGCCGTCGCCGGCGGCCGGCGCGCGGCAGGGGCGATCAGAAGAGGGTGGTGGGCTCGACCGGGATCGGCTCGGGCAGCGGCGCCAGCCCGGGTACCCGGGTGCTTACCTCGTCGTGGAAGCGGCGGGCGAGGGTGGGCGCGTCGGCATTGTCCGGGGTGTGGATGAACACGGTCGGGGAGCGGCCCTCGCGCAGCCAGCCGGCGGTGATGTCGAGCCAGCGGCCCCAGCCCTCGACGGTCCGGTCCGGGTCGTCACGCCCGAGGTACCGGACGATCGGCCGGTCGGTCAGCGCCGCCGTGCGCAACGGCATCCGGGGTTTCTTGGTCCACGCGTCCCGTTCGGCGTCGCTGGTCGGTGGGTTGGCGAAGAATGCGGTGGTGTCGAACGGGATCCACTCCGCGTCCGCGTCGGCGAGCGTAGATTCCAACTGCCGTGTCGAACGCGGGTCGGTGAAGAACGCCGGATGGCGGACCTCCACGGCGGACCGGTGGGCGGCGGGCAGCCGGCGCAGGAAACGGGCCAGCGTGGGTACGTCGTCCGGCCCGAACGAGCCGGGCAGCTGGACCCATAGGGCGTGGGCGCGCGGGCCGAGCGGCTCGATCGCGTCCAGGAAGACCCGCATCGGCTCGGTGACCTCGGTGAGGCGACGTTCGTGCGTCACCACTTTCGGCAGCTTGACCACGAACCGGAAGTCGGGGTCGGTCTGCTGCGCCCAGCCGGCCACCGTGTCCCGGGCGGGTGTGGCGTAGAAGGTGGTGTTGCCCTCGACCGCGTCGCACCAGCCGGCGTAGTGCCGCAGCCGCTCGTGCGCCGGCAGGGGATGCGCCAACAGCCGGCCCTGCCACGACCGGTGCGTCCACATCGCACACCCGACGTGCAGGTGCATTTCCGCCGCTCCTCCTACCGCAGTCCGTGACGGCCGGCTACCGCAGTCCGTGACCGCCGGGTGGCCGACCGGATGGTCCAATCCGCCGACGTACCGTATCCGGTCCGGGGAGATTCGCCGAGCGATCGAACCGTCCGGGGCTCTCAACCGGAGTACGGGTCGACAGACAGCCAGACTCGGGGCGATCGAACGGGAGACTGGCACCGGCCGGCGGGCACCTCGCGGTGACGGTGACCGACCGGGCCGACGGCGGCGTCGAGGTACGCGGGATCGTGAACGGGATGCGGTACGCGGCTGACCGGGCACCCAGCGGCTGGAGTATTAGAATGACTCGCCGAGATTGGCGAGGAGGCGACTGTGCCGGACCGTTTCGCGGGCAGCATGGACGACCGGCTGACGTCGGATCGGCCTGTGGCGCGGTCCCGGCCAACGGCGCCGGTCATTCTGATCGGCCGCGAGGCGCCGCTCGCGGTCTTCGACGCGGTCGTCAAGGACCTCGCTCGCGGTCGAGGCCGACCAGTCTGGGTGGAAGGTGAGCCCGGCATCGGAAAGACGGTGTTTCTGGCCGAAGCGCTCAGCAGGATTGACATCGTGGGCAGTCGCCTGTTCGAGGCCCGCAACACGGACACCGTCGACTTCTTCCCGTTGCGTGCGTTCCTCGATGCTCTGCGCATTTATCCGACGGTGACCGACTCCGACCGGGCCGACATCGCCGACCGGCTGTGGGGCCGCGGAGCGGGCCCGGACAGCTCCGGCAACGCCGTGACAGCCGCCGCAGAAATGCTGATCCTCCTCGTGGATCGCATGTGCGCGTCAGGACCGGTTGTCCTGGCGATCGACGACATGCAATGGGCGGACGATGCCACCCTGGCGGTGTGGGGCAGGCTCGCCGAGGCTACGCAGCAGATGCCGTTGCTGCTGGTGGCGGCGGCCCGCCGCATCCCCAGGCGGGAGGAGATCGACCGGCTCCGCCGTCAGGTATCCGCTGCCGGAGGCGTCTGCATTTCCCTCGAACCGCTCGACGACGAGCAGGTCGACCGGCTCGTCCGCCAGATCGCGTCGGCCCCTCCGGGAGCGGGACTTCGGGCACTCGTCCGGAGGGCAGCCGGCAATCCCTTGTACGTGCGGGAACTGCTCGGCGCGCTCATGAAAGGCGAGCGGGTCCGGCTCGCCGACGATCAGACGCTCGAGCTTACCGACGGGGACGCCTCGGCGCCCAAGTCGCTGACCGCCGCGATCACGGCCGGGCTGGGCTACCTGGCCGGGCCCACCACCCGCGTGCTGCGGGCGGCAGCCGTGTTGGGTGTGGAGTTCCGGCTGGAGCAGCTCAGCGCCCTGACGGCCGAGTCGACGATGGCCCTGGCCGAGGTGATCGAGGAGGCGATCTCGGCGGGTGTGCTGGCCGACATGGACGAGGCCACCGGGTTTCGGCACGTGCTGATCCACCACGCCCTGTACCAATCCACTCCGGCCGCCACGCGGCACGCGCTGCACCGGCAGGCGGCTCGAACGCTGGCTGACGGCGGTGAGCCGGCGGAGAATGTGGTCACTCACATCCAGTCGGCACCAGGTCCGGTCGACCACTGGGTGCTGGACTGGCTCATCCGGGTGGCGCCCTCGATGACGATGCGTGCGCCGCAGGTTGCCGTCGAACTGCTGCACCGGGTCCTTGCGCAGGCCGATCAACGTGACCCACGCCGGCTCGTGATCGAGTCGCATCTGGCCGACGGACTCTTCAACATGGCCGACTACGCGGAGTTCCACCGGGTCGCGGTCCCGCTGCTGATTGACGTGGCCGATCCCCAGGTGATCGGGCGGATGACCTGGTTGCGCGTCTACGCGTTCATGCTCAATGGTCTACACCAGGACGCACTGGAGCTCGGTCAGACGGCACTTGCCGGGGCGCGGTTGCCGGCCAACTGGCGAGCCCGAACGCTCGCCCTGAACGCCGCAAGCCTCACGGTCCTGGGCCGGTTCGACGAGTCCCTCGCGATGGCTCGGCAGGCCGAGAGCGAGGGCGAGCAGGCGGCTGACCGGCTTGCCGTCGGCTGGGCCCTGTGGTCCTTGGCCCGCGCCACGGGCATCGCCAAGGACGACTCGGTCGCCGCACTGGAGGTGGCCGAGCGGGGTATGGCGATTGTCGGTGACGATCCGGCATCGACCGAGGTGCGGCTGTTGTTCGGCTCGACTCAGGCCAGCGCATTGTGGAACCTCGGTCGTCTGGACGAAGCCATGCGGGCACTGGGACAGGCACTGGCCTTGGCCGAGCGGATGGGCAGTCCGATGCGCCTCGCCGGGCTACGGACGCAGGCGGCCGAGTTCAACTTCCTCGGCGGACGGTGGGATGACGCCCTTCCCGAGCTCGATGCCGTACTCGACACTGTCGGGCCGCGGAACGCGACTCGGGTGATGCTCGCCGGCATCGGCGCGTTGATCGCGGTGCACCGTGGCGACGACGCACTACTCGAGAGATACCTGGCCGCAGGCACGGAGTTGGCCGTCGACACGGCAGGGTTCTCGGAGAATCTGCGCGCTGCTCGGGCGTTGATCGAGGAGCGGGAAGGGCGCCCGGACGAGGCCCTTGCGCTGTTCCTCGCCCTGCTCGATCCAGATGGATCCGATACGTTCCCAAATCTGACCTCCCATCGGTGCGTGCTGATCACGGCCGTTGTCCGGCTCGCGATCGACCTCGGTCGCCGGGACATCGCCGAGGTTGCCGCGTCGGCGTGTATCACCGAGGCAACCCAGCGGCCGGAACCCTCGAAGCTGGCGGCGGCGAGCCACTGCCGAGGGCTGGTCAACCAGGACGCGACACACCTGATGGCCGCGGCCGACGAGTACGCCCGGGCCGGGCGTGCCCACTCGCGGGGGGAGGCACTCGAGGACGCGGCCGAGGCACTCGCACGCGCCCGGGATCTCGTCGGGGCCCGGGCCGCCCTCTCCGATGCGCTCGACATCTACGCGAATCTCGACGCCCACCGGGACATCCGTCGAGCTCAGGCGCGCGTGCGGAGGTTCGGCGTACGGCGCAGCGCTCGGGGAGCCCGGTTGAGGGCAAGTACCGGTTGGGAAGCGTTGACCCGGTCCGAGGTCACGGTGGCGAAGCTCGCAGCGGCTGGCCGATCCAACCCGGCGATCGCGGCCGAGCTGTACCTGTCCCGCAACACCGTGCAGACTCATATGTCCCACATCCTGATGAAGCTCGGTTGTCGATCACGTCAGGAGATCGCCAGGTTCGTCGTCGGCACCGATTCCCCGGTGGGTTCGGCGGCGGGTTCCACGGCGGGCGGCTGAGCGAGCGTCGTCCACGTTGCCTCCCGCACCTCGTGACCGCACGGGCTACTACCCATCCGTGCCCGTCACCGACTCGTACGGGCGGGAAGGCCGCGTGGGCTCACCGCCGGACGGCGGTGAGCCCACGAACGTCGGACGGCGGTGCGGTCAGGCCCGGGACCACTTCTGGTTGGGGGTGCCGGCGCAGTCCCAGAGTTGGAGCCGGCCGCCGTTGTTCGGGTTGTTGTCCCGTACGTCGACGCACCGGTTCGCGTTGAGGTTGACCAGGTCTCCGTTGCCGTTGAGGGTGAAGCGTTGGGCCGGGTTGCCGTTGCAGGTGACGAGGTTGACCTCGGTGCCGTTGGCGGTGCCGGCCCAGGCCGGGTCCATGCACTTGCCCATGGCGCGGATGGTGCCGTCGGCGGCGAAGGTCCACGCCTGCGCGGCGGTGGTGTTGCAGTCCCAGACCTGCAACGGTGCGCCGTCGTACGGGTTGGCGCTGGGGATGTCGATGCACCGGCCGCTCTGCTGGCCCCGGATCCGGGTGGTGCCGGAGTTGCCGTCCGGGACGTAGCTGTAGACCCGGACGTAGTCGACCAGCATCTGCTGCGGGAACTGGGTGGAGCCGTCGGGGTAGCCGGGCCAGTTACCGCCGACCGCGACGTTGAGGATCATGAAGAACGGGTGGTCGAACACCCAGCGGTTGCCGCCGAGCCGGCTCGGGTCGACCCGGAAGAACTCCTGGCCGTCGAGGTACCAGCGGATGATGTTCGGTTCCCAGTCCACCCGGTAGGTGTGGAACGTGTCGGCCAGCGGCTGACCGATGGTGCGGCTGCCGCCGATCCCGCCGCCGCCGGAGTAGCCCGGCCCGTGGATGGTGCCGTGGACGGTGTTGGGCTCCCGGCCGATGTTCTCCATGATGTCGATCTCGCCGGCGGCGGGCCAGCCGACGCTGCCCATGTTGTTGCCGAGCATCCAGAAGGCCGGCCAGATGCCCTGGCCACGTGGGATCTTGATGCGCGCCTCGAACCGGCCGTACGCCTGGGTGAAGGTGGCGGCGGTCAGCAGCCGGGCCGAGGTGTACTCACACCGGCCGTAGTGGCACTGGTAGTTGGCCGGGTTCTCCCGGCGGGCGGTGATGACCAGGTTGCCCTGCCCGTCGTGCACCGCGTTGCTGGTGCTGTTGGTGTAGTACTGCCGCTCGTTGTTGCCCCAGCCGCCGCCGCCGATGTCGAAGCGCCACCGGGACTGGTCGACCGGCGTGCCGGCCGGCGCGTTGAACTCGTCCTGCCAGGTGAGGCCGCCGATGGCAGCGGCGGCCGGCGCGGTGTTCACGGGTACGACGAGCACGCTGGCGACGACGGCCGCGGCGAGGACGGCGGCTCCCCGTCGGAGCCTGCGGGAGATGGCGGACACGGTGATCTCCTTGGGGTGGACGGATGAGGCAGCGCCCCGGCGAGGCGGGAGAGCGCTCTCTTTATCGCAGTCTGTCGATTTGTTGAGCTTTAGTCAAGGTTGTTAACAACGATCATTTGGGTTGCCCCTGGGCCGGTCGTCGGTACGGTGCTGGACCGTGGGCTTCGCCAAAGACGCGCGGGACGTACGCGACCAGACGCTGCCGCGGCAGCAGCGGGTGCTGGCCTGGCGGCGGTGCCTGGGCCGGTATGCGCCCTACGGGCTCCGGCAGACCCTGGATCACCTGCGGGCGCGGTTCGGCTCGTTCGACGACCCGGCGGCGCTCGCGGCCGCCGTGTCCGCGCTGGAGGCCAGCCGGGCCGTGTGGTTGGCGGAGGTGGACCGGTTCGGCCGGCACCGACGGGCGGCCAAGGCGCAAGGTCGGCGTCGGGTGACCGTCGCCGACGTCGCCGGCTACCGCCAGTGGGGGTGGCCGGGTGGCGTGCCGGCCGGCGGCCCCGAGCCGGGTGGCCTCGCCGACCGGCCGCTCGCGCCGGAGTTCCTTGCGGCGTACGGGATGGTGCTCTGGGATCCGGTGCCGGTGAACCATCGCCGGCGGGTGCGCCGGCTGCCTGCGGCCCGCTCGCCGTACGCGGCGTTCTTCGGCCTGCTCGGTTGCGGCGGCTTCGGGCTGGCGCTGCTCGCCCTGGTTGGCTGGGCGCTCCTCGATCCGCCCGTCGTCGCGGGGTGGTCGTTCGCGGTGGCCGGGGTGGTCGCGCTGGTCTTCTTCGCCTGGCGCGAATCGGGTCGGGTCGTGCACCGTCCGGGCCTGGCCGCCGAGAATGACCGGGTCCGGGCGCTCGCCGACGCGGCCGAGGCGCGGTGGCGAGCGCAGCGGCGGCGCTCGTTCGACCTCCGGTGACCGTCAACCGGAGGTTGACGGTGACGTGCCGTCAACCTAGAGTTGACGCATGACGAATCCTGTCCAGATGAGCAATCCGGTCCGCCTCGACGAACTGATCGAGGCCATCAAGAAGGCCCACTCCGACGCCCTCGACCAGCTCACCGACGCGGTCATGGTGGCCGACCACATCGGCGAGATCGCCGACCACCTGATCGGCCACTTCGTCGACCAGGCCCGGCGATCCGGGGCCTCGTGGACCGAGATCGGCCGCAGCATGGGAGTGAGCAAGCAGGCCGCGCAGAAGCGTTTCGTGCCCCGGGCCGACGCCGCACCGCTGGACCCGCAACAGGGGTTCAGCCGCTTCACCCCGCGGGCCCGTAACGTCGTGATGGCGTCGCAGAACGAGGCCCGGGCCGCCGGCAACGCCGAGATCGGCCCGGTTCACCTGGTGCTCGGCCTGCTCGCTGAGCCGGAGGCGCTGGCCGTGAAGGCGCTGGCCGCCGGCGGCGTGTCGGTGGAGGCGGTGCGCGAGGCGGCCACCGCCGCGCTGCCGGCGTCGTCGGGTGAGGCGCCCGAGCTCATCCCGTACGACGCGGCGGGCAAGAAGGCGCTGGAGTTGACCTTCCGCGAGGCGCTGCGGCTGGGGCACAACTACATCGGCACCGAGCACATCCTGCTGGCGCTGCTGGAGCAGGAGGACGGCGAGGGCGTGCTCACCGGCCTCGGCGTCGACAAGGCCGCCACCGAGGCGAACATCGTGGCGACCCTCGCCCGGATCCAGGCCTTCCCGACGGAGTAGGAGAGAGACCGCCGATCGGACGGTGATCGACGGTCTCTCGGTGGTCAGGACGCGGTGGGGAAGTCGTACCGGGCGGCGTGCTCCGGGTCGGCCGGGTCGATCTGGCGCAGCCCGGCGTCGGCGAGGCGCTTGTTGACCTCGTCGAGCCGCTCGCGCACCAACTGGGCCTCCTCCTCGGTGACCCGACCCCGGTGCGGCTTGCCCGCGTGCTCGACAGTGCCGTAGTCGATCTTCTCGGCACTGCGGCGCGTCTTCGGCGGGCGTACCCGCTCAGCGGTCTTCAGCAGTTGCGCCATCGGCACGTCGGTGGCCATGGCGTCGAACTCGCTCGCGGTCAGCACCACCCGACGCGGTTCGCCGTGGCCGTGCCGGTCGTGGATCTCGACCACCGCCACGTCCAGCGCGGCGTCGTCGATGCTCTCCACCTCGACCGGTGTCGCGTCCAGCTGCACGGGCCCGGCCACCAGGTCAGGGTGCTCCAGGACGACGATGCGGACGGCCTCGTCGTCGGGTCGCAGCACCGTGCCGGTGAAGTCGGAGACGTGGATCGTCTTCTTGCCCATGTGCGCAGCAGCTCCTGTCGTAACCCGGTCAAAGGACCAGAAGACGTTACCCGACAGGTGTGCGAAAGACCGCGCTGGCTCGCCGTGCGTCAGAGGGTGTTGAGGTGGCTCCGGGCGAAGGTGCCCGCCGGCAGTTCGTTCAGCGCGTGCCAGGAAAGGGCGCCGACGTCGGTGCGGTGGCCGCGGTACGGCGGCTGGGCCGGGAAGCGTCCGGCGGCCGTACGACCGTGCCATATCCGCTCGATGTCCTGCTGGTAACGGTCGTTCGGCTGATTCGGCATGACCCCCACCGTTGCAAAGAAATTTGTCCATGTATGGAATTAGGTATGACGGTTGATCGATGGATAGGGTTCCCGCCCGGGGCGGTCATCGCCGGATCGGTTCGCCCTGCCGACCCGCCCCCCGTACCGTGAGCGGCGTCGAGGCGGCAGCGACGGCGCAGGAGGTGGGTGATGCTCGACCGGCGGCTTCACCTGCACCTGGCGACCTGGCTGGGGCAGTGGCCGGCCGGCCCGGGTCGGCACGTCGTGGGGTCGGCGCGGCGCGCCCGACCGGCCTGGGACGGTCGGCTGCGCCCGGCGATCGCGGTCACCGCGGGGGCGAGCACCGTGTTGTCCGTGCCCCCGGACCGGGTCGCGGCGGTGCGTGACCTGCTCCGGCGGCCGGACCAGCTGCTGCGTGCCCTGCCGGCGGCGGTCGGCCATCCCGACTGGGTGATCCACGACGACGTGTTCCGGTGGAGCGTCGCGCCGGCGCCCCTGCCGGACGTCGGCGAGTGGATTGCACCCAGCACCGTCGGGCTGCCGTCCTGGCTGCGCCTGTTCGACCAGGACGTGCTGGTGGCCCGGGACGACCGGGGCCGCTACCTGGCGGGTGTCGGGATCAAGCGCCACGACCGGCACGGGCACGAGCTGGCGGTGGGTACGGTGCCCGCCGCCCGGGGGCGGGGACTGGCCCGGCGGCTGGTCGCCCAGGCCGCCCGCCGGGTGCTCGACGACGGCGCCATACCGACCTACCTGCACGACCGGGGCAACGCCGCCTCCGCCCGGGTGGCCGAGGCGGCCGGCTTCCCGGACCGGGGCTGGCGATCGTACGGGGTCTACCCCAGCTGAGCGCTGACGGCAGGGCGCGGACCGTGGATCCCGGGCCGGATCCACGGTCCGCAGCCTCCCCCCAGGCCCGTGTGAGGCTCGATGCCGATCACGCTACGTATTCGACAGTCGGTCGGCAAGTCGCCACCGCGCGCTCTGTGGTGTCGAATTGTGGACTTGAGCTGGAACGATGCTCGCCGGTGCGTCGGCCGTCCGAGGTCACGCAGCGTGGGATCCGGCTCAGCCGGTCAGGCCCAGCGCCTCGGCGGCGGCCCGGCCGTTGGCGTGGCTCGCGCCGTACGTGGTGACGAAGGCCCGTGCGTCGACCGGCCGCCAGTTGGCCGGCCAGCCCATCTCCACCACGATCACCGGGTGCGTGGCGGCCAGCGTGGCGGCCAGCTCGGGGCCGCCGGGCAGGCGGTGCAGGTGCCGGCCGACCAGCACGATCGGGCGGGTGCCGGCGTGTCGGCGCAGCGCGTCCGGGTCGGCCTCGGCGGCCACCACCCGGATCTCCTCGGTGCCGTTCAGGTGTGGCCCGAGGCCCCACGGCACCCGACCCTCGGCGATGGTGGACGCGGCGTGCAACTGCACCACCAGGGGGTGGTCCAGGCCGGCCAGCACGCCCTCCACCCGTACGGCGCGGCGGGCCGCCGCGTACCCCAGGTCGGTGGGGGTGCCGGTGGTCGTGCCGGCGGCCCGGGTCCAGGCGGCGAGTTCGGCGGCGCGGCCGGCCGCCTGCTCGACGCGGGCCCGGGCCAGCCGGCCGTCGCCGAGCGCGGCCACGATCTCGGCGGCCACCCGCTCGACCAGGCCGGCGTCGACCTTCGCGCCGATGCAGAGCAGGTCCGCACCGGCGGCCAGGGCCCGCACGGCACCGGGTGCGATTCCGCCGGCGGCGAGCGCGGCGCCCTTCATCTCCAGCGCGTCGGTGACCACGGCGCCGGTGAAGCCGTACTCGTCGCGCAGCAGGTCCACCAGCACGGTGCGGCTGAACGTGGCCGGCCCGTCGCCGGTCAGCGCCGGCACCCGGATGTGCGCGGTCATCACCGCCTTCGCTCCGGCGGCGATCACCGCGGCGAACGGCGGCAGGTCGCGCTGGCGCAGCACGTCGGGTGAAACGTCCACGGTGGGCAGTTCGTAATGCGAGTCGGCTACCGTGGCGCCGTGGCCGGGGAAGTGCTTGGCGCAGGCGGCCACCCCGGCGGCCTGGAGGCCGGCGGTGGCGGCGGCGGAGTGCGCGGCGACCCTGACCGGCTCGGCGCCGAACGACCGGGTGCCGATGACCGGGTTGTCGTCGGCGCTGTTGACGTCGACGGTGGGTGCCAGGTTGACGCTGATGCCGAGCGCGGCCAGTTCCGCGCCGATGGCCTGGTAGACCCGGCGGGTGAGCGCCACGTCGCCGATCGCGCCGAGCGCGGCGTTGCCCGGGTACGGGCTGCCGGTGGCGTGCGCCAGCCGGGTCACGTCGCCGCCCTCCTCGTCGATGGCGATCAGGACGTCGGCCCGGCCGGCGCGCAGCGCGGCCGTACTGGCCGCAACCTGCGCCGGATCGTGGATGTTCGTGCCGAACAGGGTGTGCCCGGCCAGCCCGTCGGCGACCAGGTCGACCGCCCAGTCGGGCGGGACCGGTCCCGGGTACGCGGCCAGCAGTGTGCCCAGCGCGAGCCGGCGCAGTCCTGGATCCAGCCCCACGTGATCTCTCCTCTCGGTGCCGGCCGGCGCGGAGGTCGTACCGGGTCGGCGGAGAGCCGCGCTCTCACCCGGCCGATACGCTACGGCTACCCGTTCGCAGGTCGGTTTACAGTTAGCAAAGTTTACTAAAACGAGGACATTGCATGAGTGCGACCCGGCTCCCCGGCACCCCACGGCTGTTGCGGGCCCTCAACGACCGCGCGGCACTGGAGTTGCTGCTGGAGCAGGGGCCGTTGACCCGCGCCCGGATCGGCGAGTTGACCGGCCTGTCCAAGGTCACCGCCTCGCAGCTGGTGGAACGGCTGGAGGAGCGTGGGCTGGTCACCCGGGTCGGTGAGCAGGCCGGTGGGCGGGGACCGAACGCACAGCTCTACGCGGTGCGGCCGGGCAGCGCGTACGTGGTCGGGGTGGACGTCGGCCCGGAGCGGGTGGTGGCCGCCTGCGCCGACATCACCGGCGCCGTGGTCGGTCGGGTGGAGCAGTCCACCCGGGACACCGACGACCCGGTGGGCGTGGTGCACAACGCCGTCGTCCAGGCGGCCAGCAGCGCCGGGGCCCACCTGTCGAGCGTACGCCGGATCGTGCTGGGCACCCCCGGCCTGGTCGACCCGGGCACCGGCGACATCACCTTCGCGTTCAACCTGCCCCGCTGGCACCGGGGCCTGCTCGCCGCGCTCCGCGACGACCTGGACACCCCGGTGGTCTTCGAGAACGACGTCAACCTCGCCGCGGTGGCCGAGGCGCAGTCCGGCGCGGCCCAGGGGCTGTCCGACTTCGTGCTGGTCTGGGTCGGCGCCGGTGTCGGCCTGGCCATCGTGCTGGGCGGGCGGCTGCACCACGGCAGCAGCGGCGCCGCCGGCGAGATCGGCTACCTGCCGGTCCCCGGCGCGACCATCCCGCGCGACGTCTCCCGCCGGGCCAAGCCGGCCTTCCAGCAACTCGCCGGCGCGGACGCGATCCGGGTCCTGGCCCGCGAGCACGGCTACCCGGACGGCGTCGCCGCCGACGCGGTGCGGGCCGCGATCGCCGACGGCACCGCCGGCGGGCCGATGCTCGACGAGGTGGCCCGCCGGCTCGCCCTCGGCGTGGCGAGCACCTGTGTGGTGCTGGACCCCCCGCTGGTGGTCCTCGCCGGCGAGGTGGGCCAGGCCGGCGGGGCGGCGCTGGCCGAGCGGGTGCAGCACGAGGTCGCCGCGATCACGCTGGTGCGGCCCCGGGTGGTGCCCACCGGTCTGACCGAGGAGCCGATCCTGCGCGGGGCGCTGCGTACCGCGCTGGACGCCGTCCGGGACGAGGTCTTCGGCTCCACGGTCGGCTGAGCCGCTCCGCACCTGCGGCCCGGCCGCCGTGCCCCGTCCGGCTGCGTCGCCGTCCATGTGAAGAAATTCTTCACCACCGCCCTGGGATGCGGCAAGCCTTTGCCGCGCCCCAGGGCGCGTGCCAGGGTCAGATCGGCCGGGATCAGGTCAGGTCGCGGCGCCGGAACATGGCGAAGGCCGCAGCGGTGAGCCCGGAGGTGAGCAGCAGCAGGACGGTGAGCGCCGGCCCCCAGGTCAGCGTGTAGTTGCCGGTGCAGGAGCCGTAGGGTGGGCAGGGAGTGTTGTCCCAGAAGCTCATCTCCCCGGCCAGCCACGCACCGATGTAGCTGACGAGCATCAGCTGGTCGTGTCGGGCCACCTCCAGGATCTGCAGCACGATCCGGCCACCCAGCTCCCACAGCACCAGGTACGCGGCCACCGCGCCGAGCGCCGCCGAGGTGTGCCGGCCAATCGTGGCGATGGCGAAGCCGCCCGCCGTGACCAGGAGCACCAGCACCAGGCCACGGCCCCAGACGGCGCCCAGCGACGCCCAGAACGCCGCGTTCGTCGGGCCGGGATAACCAGCGATCTGGGCGATGACCCAGAAGGTGACGAGGTAGGCGGCCGAGGCGAGCAGCGACAAGCCCAGCACCGCCCCGAGCAGGGTGCCGAGCTTGGCGCCCAGCACGGTCAGCCGGCGCGGTCGCCACAACAGCAGGTTGACCACCCCGCCCGAGTTCAGGTCGGCGCCGATGTAGGACGCCCCGACCAGGAAGCCGAACAGCATCAGGAACGCCACCAGGAAGTACAGCAGCGGCATGGCCTGCCGGGTGAAGGTGAACACCCCGCTCAGGTAGTCGGCGGTCACCGGCTGGTACTCCCGCAACGCCGGATCCAGCTGGCTGCAGTCGTCCGGCAGGTAGCTGAAGTCGTCGGCGGTCCTTGGTACATCGCCCCGATCCCGGGCCAGGCACCGGTCGTGCTCCAACTCCATGGCGCGCCGGTCGGAGGCGACCTGTCGCTGGGCCTCGGCCAGCTCCACGGCGGTGGGCGTGTGCGAACTGGCCAGCGTGGTCGCCGCCGTCACCCCGAACGCCAGCACCAGCAGTACGACCATGAGCTGCACGAAGCGGCGGGCGCCCAGCCGCTCCAACTCGGCACGGATCAGGTTCACGCGTCCACTCCCCGGGTGTCGAGGTCGATCATCCGGCCGGTGCCCGGTTCGTGGTGCGGCGCCGAGCCGTCCACCTGCCGGGGCACCCCCGGCTGCGCCGGAGCGTTGGTCAGCTCCAGGAAGACGCTCTCCAGGTCCGGCCGCAGCGGGGTCAGCTCGCGTACCCAGACACCCTGCTCGCCCAGCGTCCGGCTGACCGTGGCCGGATCCGGTACGCCACTCACCACCAGGTGGTCGGCGTGCCCGGTGACCGTCAACCCAGCGGCCAGCAGCAGCTCCTCGGCCCGGGGAAGGTCGTCGACGCGGACCAGGCACTCGTCGCGGTCGAAACCGGCCAGCACCTCGTCCACCCGGCCGGCCGCCACCCGCCGGCCCCGCGAAATGATCGTGACGTGGTCGCAGATCAGCTGGATCTCGGCCAGAATGTGGCTGGACACCAGCACCGTCACCCCGTTGGCCGCGAGCGACCGCATCAGGTCCCGCATCTCCCGGATGCCGGCCGGGTCCAGCCCGTTGGCCGGCTCGTCCAGGATCAGCAACTCGGGGCGCTTGAGCAGGGCCGAGGCCACCGCCAGGCGCTGCTTCATGCCCAGCGAGTAGCCCTTGACCCGCTCGTGGCCCCGATCGTGCAGCCCGACCTGCGCCAGCACCTCGTCGACCCGGCTGACCGGCACGCCACCGGCCAGGGCGAGCAGCCGCAGCGTGCGGTACGCGGTGAAGTTGCCGAAGAACTGCGGGCTCTCCACGATCGCCCCGACCCGACCGGCGACCTGCGGCAGCCGCTCCGGCGCGCTGGCACCGAGCACCGTCATCCGCCCGTCGTCGGCGCGTACCAGCCCGAGCAGCGCCCGCAGCGTGGTCGTCTTGCCCGACCCGTTCGGCCCCAGGAACCCGTGCACCTGACCGGCCTCGACCAGCAGGTCGAACCCGTCGACGGCGACCCGCCGACCCCGGCGCACGCTGTGGAAGGTCTTGCGGAGACCCTCGATCTCGATAACCCCGGTCACAGGGCGTCCTCCGGATGGGGTGAGCAATGACACGGCGCCTCACCCTACGGCCGCAGCGCCCGCCCGTGGGGGCGGCACGGCACTGCGTGGTTGGATGGGCGGGTGACTGGTGACCTGATCCCCGGCGCAGGTAGCGCCGAACCCGCCCCCTCGCCCGTGGACGCGGATCTGGTGGTCAGCCTCGACGGCGTCGGCGTACGCCGGTCTGGCACCGCCCTGCTGCACGACGTGGGCTGGCGGGTGGAGCTGGACGAGCGCTGGGTGGTGCTGGGGCCCAACGGCGCCGGCAAGACCACCCTGCTCAACCTCGCGGCCGGGCGGCTGCACCCGACCACCGGCACCGCACACGTGCTCGGGGAACGGATCGGTCGCACCGACGTCACGGAGTTGCGTACCCGCATCGGCCTGTCCACCGCCGCGCTCGCCGAGCGGCTGCCCGCCGAGGAGCGGGTCCGCGACGTGGTGATGACCGCAGCCTGGTCGGTGGTCGGGCGCTGGCGGGAGAGCTACGACCCCGCCGACGAGGCCCGGGCCCGGGCGCTGCTCGACCAGCTCGGCGTCGGCCCGCTGGCCGACCGGACGTACGGCACCCTGTCGGAGGGCGAGCGCAAGCGAGTGCAGATCGCCCGCGCGCTGATGACCGACCCGGAGCTGCTGCTGCTCGACGAGCCGGCGGCCGGGCTGGACCTGGGCGGCCGGGAGGAGCTGGTGGCCCGCCTCGCCGAGCTGGCCCAGGACCCGGACGCCCCGGCGCTCGTACTGGTCACCCACCACGTCGAGGAGATCCCGCCCGGCTTCACCCACGCGTTGCTGTTGCGCGACGGCGCGGTGATGGCGCAGGGTCTGCTGCGCGACACGCTCACCGCCGACAACCTCACCAAGACCTTCGGTCTGCCGCTGCTGGTCGAACGCAACGGCGAGCGCTACACCGCCCGCGCCGCCTGAGGTAGGAGGCTCCCGTGCGACAGACCCGGGTCGTCGTGGTGGGCAGCGCGAACATGGACCTGGTGGCCACCGCCCCGGCGCTCCCCCGGCCGGGGGAGACGATGCTCGGCACCGACTTCGTCACCGTGCCCGGCGGCAAGGGGGCCAACCAGGCCATCGCCGCGGCCCGGGCGGGTGCCGCCTGCGCCTTCCTCGGCGCGATCGGCTCGGACTCGTTCGGCGTGACCCTGCGGGCCCGGATCACCGCCGCCGGCGTCGACACCAGCCAGTTGCGCACCACCTACGGCGACTCGGGTGTGGCGCTGGTGATGGTCAACGCCGAGGGTGAGAACGCGATCCTGGTGACCCCGGGCGCGAACGCCTCGCTGACCGCGCTCACCGGGACCGAACTGGCGGTCGTACGCGACGCCGACGTCATGGTCGCGCAGCTGGAGATCCCGGTGGAGACGGTGACCGAGGCAGCGATGGCCGCCCGGGCCGGCGGCACCCGGGTGGTGCTCAACGCGGCACCGGCCATCCCGGTCCCGCCGGAGCTGTTCGCCGCCGTGGACCTGCTGGTGGTCAACGAGAACGAGGCGCAGGCGTACACCGGTCGGGGCCGGGAGGACCCGCACGCCCTGCTCGACCTGGTGCCCCGGGCGGTGCTGACCCTCGGCGCGCAGGGCGCCTGGTACGGCGACCGGGACGGCACCGCCGTGCACGTCCCCGCGGTCAAGGTGGACACGGTCGACTCGACCGCCGCCGGGGACGCGTTCACCGGCGCGCTCGCCGTGGCCTGGGGTGAGGGCCGGGACCTGGTCGACTCGGTGCGCTGGGCCGCGGCGGCCGGCGCGGCCTGCGTCCGCCGGCTCGGCGCGAGCGTGTCACTGCCGCGTCGCGTCGAGATCGACCAGCTGTACGCGCCGGCGACCTGACCGCTCAACCAGCGGGCGCCGCAGGTCGGGGGCCGTCGGCCCGGCGCCGGCTACGAGTACTGGGTCCGAGAGGGCCTTCCGGTGGTCACCGGGACGGGCCTGAGCCACCGTCCGGTGGACGAGCTGACCCGCGCCCCGCCGGGCCGCCGGCTGCGACTGCTGAAACAGCGGGTGGCCCGCCGCACCTGCCGGCGGTGTCAGCCGGCGTCGTCGCTGAGCTTCTCGCCGCGCCGACGCAGCATCGCCAGGCCGGGAATGCCGGCGACGGCGAGCTTGAGATCCCGGGTCACGTCGAGCAGGTCGTGCAGGTCCGGGCCGACCCGGTCCAGCGTGGCCAGGATCGGCAGGATGTCCGAGGTCAGGTGGGACCGGAGCTTCGGCAACTCGTCGATCAGCCGGACCGCGGCGACCACCTCCTCGTGGCTGAGCTGCTCGACAAAGTGGTTGGCCATCGGGGCGGCCCGCCGCAGCGCCGGCTCGTACGCGGCCAGCAGTTCGGCGGCGGTGGCCGCCGCCTCGGCCGCCACGCCCACCGCGCCGGCCGCCCGGCCGGCCACCGACTCCGCCGTGTCGATGACCACGGCCGCCGCCGCGGCGACCTCGGTGGCGTTGTCCACGGCGGCGGTGGCGGCGGCGCTGATCACCGCGACCTCGCGGACCGCGCCCTCGGCGTCGGTGAGCATCCGGTCGGTGCGGTCGAGGGTCTGCTCGACCCGGTCCACCACCCCGTTGATCCGGGCCAGTAGCGCCTCCACCCCGTCCAGCACGGCGAACGCGCGGGCCGGGATCGCGGCGAAGGAGGTGGCCTGGTCGAAGGCGGAACGGGTGAGGTCGACGACCGCAGCCGGCCGGGGCAGGGGGATTGGCATGGAATCAAGTGTGCGTCGGGCGGGCTCGGCCCGCCGGGCGGCCGGTCACCAGTGGTCGCCCTGCTGTTCCACGGCCCGCTGCACCGCCCGGTAGATCTGCCCGAAGCGCAGCGCGTCCGGGGTGCGCAGCACCAGCACCTCCTGCCGCTGGTACTGCACCCACAGCTCGTGCACCCGGTTGCCGCGCTCGTACGAGCGGTCCAGCCAGCCGAGCGGGATCTCCAGGAACGGCACCAGCGCCAGCGCGATGACCACGCAGGCGGTCAGCACGACCAGCGCCGGCACCCATTCGCCCCGGTCCTGGGCCGACCAGGCCAGCGAGAGTATGCAGATCAGCCCGACCAGCGGCGGCAGGGAGAGCAGCAGGACCAGTACGCCCCGGCCCAGCACGCGGCTCCGTACGGCCAGCGTCGTGCGCCCTTTCGCGTGCCAGACGTACGTGACCTCGCGGATCGGGATGACGTGCCCGGCGGCCCGGATCGACTCCGAGGTCACCTGCACCGCGTCGTCCCGGTAATAGAGCGCCATCACTAAGCCTAACCACCTCCGGGCAACCCGTGTCTGTCACCCGGGCGGCGGTTAACAAGGGGCCCTTCCTATACCGCAAGCGTTAATAAGGTGCCCTTCCTTTCACCTGGGCGAGGGGTGGTGGGCCTCCATGGCCCGTTGCACGGCGCGGTAGATCTGCCCGAAGCGCAGTGCGTCCGGCGTACGCAGCAGCCGTACCGGGTGACCACGCCAACGGATCCAGACCTCCCGCTGGCGGCTGCCCCGGGCGTACGAGCGGTCGAAGTACTCGAAGAGCTGGTCGGCGACCGGCCCGGCGGCCAGCCCGATCAGCACGGAGCCACCGATGACGGCGACGGTGACGGTCGCCGATCCGTCGATCCAGACGCCGATCGCGATGCCGATGACGGCCGCCACCAGCGGGCCGACCATCGCCGCGCCGAGCGCGCCCCGACCGGCCAGCACCCGCCACGACCGGCTGCCCCGGTGGTGCCAGACCTCGGTGATCTCGGCCAGCGGGTAGGCGTCGCCGTTGACGGTGACGGCGCTGGAGGTGACCTGTATGGATCTGTCGTCGTAGTACGTGACCATCGCGGGGTACTCCGGGTGGCGGGACTGGCAGCCAGACTACGTGCCGAACAAGGTGGGTCGTAAGGTTGGACGCGACTTCGACGAGGAAGTGAGGGTCAGCGTGGGCGAGTTCGTGCGGCTGGAGACCAAGGACGGCATCGGGACCATCCGGCTGGAGCGGCCGCCGATGAACGCCCTCAACACCCAGGTGCAGGAGGAGTTGCGGGCCGCCGCGACGGCCGCCACCGCCGACCCGGAGGTCCGCGCGGTCATCGTGTACGGCGGGGAGAAGGTCTTCGCGGCCGGCGCGGACATCAAGGAGATGGCCGACATGTCCTATGTGGACATGGCCGAGCGGGCCGCCGACCTGTCCAGCGCGCTCGGCGCGATCGCCCGGATCCCCAAGCCGGTGGTCGCCGCGATCACCGGCTACGCCCTCGGTGGCGGCTGCGAGCTGGCACTGGCCTGCGACTGGCGGGTGGTGGCCGAGGACGCCAAGCTCGGGCAGCCCGAGATCAAGCTCGGCATCATCCCCGGCGCCGGCGGCACCCAGCGGCTGGCCCGGCTGGTCGGCCCGGCCCGCGCCAAGGACCTGATCATGTCCGGCCGGATGGTCGACGCGCAGGAGGCGCTGCGGATCGGCCTGGCCGACCGGGTCGCCCCGGCCGCCGAGGTCTACGACACCGCGGTGGCCCTGGTGCGGCCGTACCTCAACGGGCCGGTGCAGGCGCTGCGCGCGGCGAAGCTCGCCGTCGACGGTGGCCTGGACATGGACCTGAACTCCGGTCTGGCCTGGGAGAGCCAGCTCTTCGCGGCGCTGTTCGCCACCGACGACCGGCGCGAGGGGATGGCGGCGTTCGTGGCGAAGCGCAAGCCGGACTTCACCGGCCGCTGAGCGCGAGGGCGGTTCACTTTCCTCCTACCGGCCAGTAACGTGTGACTCCGGTCAGGCGACGACGGCGACGAGAGGGAGCGGCGATGACGGAGCGGATCGAAGGCCACGGCGGGGAGCTCGCCCTCGCGGCGTTGCGCGCGTACGGGGTGCGGGAGATGTTCACCCTCTCCGGCGGGCACGTCTTCCCGCTCTACGACGCCGCGCACAAGACCGACTTCCCGATCTACGACGTGCGGCACGAGCAGTCCGCCGTCTTCGCCGCGGAGGCGGTGGCCAAGCTCCAGCGCCGCCCCGGTCTCGCCGTGCTCACCGCCGGCCCCGGCGTCACCAACGGCATCTCCGGGCTGACCAGCGCGTACTTCAACGCCTCGCCGGTGCTGGTGCTGGGTGGGCGGGCCCCGCAGTTCCGCTGGGGCTCGGGCAGCCTCCAGGAGATGGACCATCTGCCGCTGGTCGCCCCGGTCACCAAGCACGCCGAGACGGTGTTCAGCGCCGACGACATCCCCCGGGCGGTCGCCGCCGCGCTGACCACCGCGCTCACCCCGCACCGCGGCCCGGTCTTCCTCGACTTCCCGCTGGAAGCGATCTTCTCGGTGGGTGACGCCGAGCGGCCGGCCGGCCCGGAGATCGCCCCGATCGAGGCCGACCCCGACGAGGTGGCCACCGCCGCCCGCCTGATCGCGGGCGCGGCACGCCCGGTCGTCATCGCCGGCTCCGACGTCTACAGCGGCGACGCCGTGGACGCGCTGCGGGCCGCCGCCGAGGCGCTCACCGTGCCGGTCTTCACCAACGGCATGGGCCGGGGCGCGCTGCCGCCGGAGCACCCGCTGGCCTTCGCCAAGGCCCGCCGGGTGGCTCTCAAGGGCGCCGACGTGGTCGTGGTGGTCGGCACCCCGCTGGACTTCCGGCTCTCCTTCGGCGACTTCGGCGACGCCAAGGTGGTGCACATCGTCGACGCGCCCAGCCAGCGCGCCGGCCACGTCCAGCCCGCCGCCGCTCCCGCCGGCGACCTGCGCGGCATCCTCACCACCCTGGCCGGGTACTCCGGCGACCGGGCCGACCACGGCGACTGGGTCGCGCAGCTGCGTACCGCCGAGGACGCCGCGAAGGCCCGCGACGCCGAGGAGATGGCCGCCGAGACGGACCCGATCCGCCCCGCCCGCGTCTACGGCGAGCTGCGCAAGGTCCTCGCCCGCGACGCCGTCACCATCGGCGACGGCGGCGACTTCGTCTCGTACGCCGGGCGCTACCTGGAGCCGGCCCAGCCCGGCACCTGGCTCGACCCCGGCCCGTACGGCTGCCTCGGCACCGGCATGGGCTACGCGATGGGTGCCCGGGTCACCCACCCCGACCGGCAGGTCTGTGTGCTGATGGGCGACGGCGCGGCCGGGTTCTCGCTGATGGACGTGGAGTCCCTGGCCCGGCAGAAGTTGCCGGTGGTCATCGTGGTCGGCAACAACGGCATCTGGGGGCTGGAGAAGCACCCGATGCAGGCCATGTACGGCTACGACGTCGCCGCTGACCTCCAGCCCGCGCTGCGCTACGACCAGGTGGTCAGCGCGCTCGGCGGGGCGGGCGAGACGGTGGCCAAGGCGGCCGACCTGGGGCCGGCCCTGCACCGGGCGTTCGACGCCGGGGTGCCGTACCTGGTCAACGTGATCACCGACCCGGCCGACGCGTACCCCCGTTCCTCGAACCTGGCCTGAGCCGCGGCCCCGCCCCGGCCGTCACACCTCGGGGCGGGGTCCCTCGCGCGGCGGGTCGCCCTCGCGCTTACGCAGGTCGTCCTCGCGCTTACGCAGGTCCTCCTCCCAGCGACGGAAGAGTTCCTGGTCCTCCTTGCGGGACCGTTCCTCGATCGAGCGGAGGAACTCGGGATCGTCGTCCGGGGCGACCGGCTGGGCCGGCCGGCGTTCGGCGGGCCGAGGGCCCGTCGCCCAGGTGCCGGCGGTCTTGCGCTCGCGCCCGGCGAGGAACCAGGCGATCGAGCCGACCAGCGGGAAGAACAGGATGATCAGCACCCAGGCGATCCGGGGCAGGTGACGGATGTCGTCTTCCTCTGCGGAGAGGCAGCTGATCAGGGCGCAGACGGCGAGGACGACCTGCACCACGAAGAGAAGTATGTACAGCCGGGCCATGTACCCATCATGGCCTACCCGGCACAGCGGTCACACCCCGCGCAACACCAGCAGGATGCCGATCAATGCGAATCCGATGGCGCACAGGCTGACCAGGGCGAGGGTGCGCCCGCCGGTGCCGGGTACCCCGCTGCCGGTGGCCCGCCGCCAGCAGAGCGTGACGGTGACGCCCCAGCCGAGGACGGCCAGCACCGCCAGCGCCGCCCCGGCCCGGCCGCCGGCCAGCGCGAGCCGGACGGTGAGCATCGCCACCACGGTCACCGTCAGTGCGGTGCGCCGCCAGGCGAGACGGGTCCGCTCGGGTTGCAGCCCCGGGTCGCGGGCCGGCGCCCCGGCCCCGTTCATCCGTTGATCGCGCCGGCCAGCACCGCCAGCACCAGCAGCAGCGCGCCGAGGCCGACGACGAGGGCGAGCACGGCCGGGAAGCGGGACGCGGGCAGCTCCTCACCGAGCCGGATGGCCCGTTCGATCCGTGCCCAGTGGTCCACCGCGCGGATGGCGACCGCGCCACCGAGCAGCAGCAACGCCACGGCGATCGCCTCCCGCAGGTGGACCAGCGACAGGTTGGGCAGGAACTGTGCGGCGGCGAGCCCGCCGGCGACCAGGGCGAGCCCGGTGCGGAGCCAGGCCAGGAAGGTGCGCTCGTTGGCCAGCGAGAAGCGGTAGTCGGGGGTATTGCCCACCGACCGCAACTCCCGCGGGTCGAACCAGTTCCTGATCCTCTGCCACACAGTTGCGATTATCCGGTTGCTCTCGGGGGCATTCTGGGGACATGACGGATCTTGACGCGACCGCCCTGCGCGCGGCGTACGACGCCCAGCTGCGGCCGGGCCTGCCCGACCCGGTCCCCGACGGCGTCGCGGTGGAGTCCGACGGTCCGTTGTTCCGGGTGCTCGGGCTCGACCACCGGGGCCTGGTGACCTACCGCGACCTCGGCGGCCTGGGCGGCGCCGACCTCGACGCACTGATCGCCCGGCAGGCGGCGGTGTTCCGCGACCGGGGCGAGTCGGTGGAGTGGAAGCTGCACGGCCACGACGAGCCTGCCGACCTGCCGCAGCGGCTGGATGCGGCCGGCTTCGTGCCGGAGGACCAGGAGTCCGTCGTGGTCGGCCCGGTCGCGCCGCTGGCCTCCGCGCTGCCCGTGCCGCCGGACGGCGTACGCCTGCGGGAGGTGACCAGCCGCGCGGACCTGGACCGGATCGCGGCGATGGAGACGCAGTTGTGGGGTCACGACCTGTCCGGCCTGGCCGGCGGGCTGGCCCGGGAGATCGCCACCGACCCGCAGGCGATCACGGTCGTGGTGGCCGAGGCGGGCGAGACGGTGGTGAGCGCCGGCTGGGTGCGCTACCCGTCGGGCAGCACCTTCGCCACCCTGTGGGGCGGGTCGACCCGGCCCGAGTGGCGGCGTCAGGGGATCTACCGGGCGCTGGTCACCCACCGGGCCCGGCTCGCCGGGCAGCGCGGCCGGACCCTGTTGCAGGTCGACGCGTCAGACGAGAGCCGACCGCTGCTGGAACGGCTCGGCCTCGTCCAGGTCACCACCACCACGCCGTACGTCTACACTCCGTGATCATGATGCAGCGGCTGACCGACGAGGAGAAGCTGACCCTCAAGACGGGTGCCTTCGGCGCGGTGTTCATGGTCTCCAACGCCGAACCGGGAGTGCTCGCCGTGTTCCGGGAGAGCTTCGCGGCCTCCGGGGCGTTGGCCGACGCCAGTGGCGTGGTGAAGGAGGCGCTGACCAGCGGGCCGCTGCCGAAGCTGCCGCGGGACTCGGCACTGGAGGTGGAGTCGGTGGTGCTGCCGGCACTGGGTCGGGCGATCGAGATCCTGACCGAGAAGGCCCCGCAGGACGTGCCGATCTACCGCGCGGTGGTGCTGGCCGCCGCCGACCGCACGGCGCAGGCCCACCACGGCGTCAGCCCGGCCGAGGCCGATGTCATCGAGCGGATCAAGGGTGTCCTGGACGCGGCGGGCTGAGTGCTCGCGCCGACGGGCGATGTCGGTGAGCTGTGTCACTCCGGCCGCGCCGAACGCTGATGCTACTGGCAGGTAACATTGGCGCCGTGGGCAACGGCACAACGGCCCACAGTTGACCGAACGTTAAGGTACGCGCGAGGCTGCGCCCCAGACCGGGCGATTGATCACACCACCACAGCAGGAGGGTCGTCGAAGCGCGATGAATATCGTCGTACTCGTCAAGCAGGTGCCTGATTCGGGCGCGGACCGCAACCTGCGAACTGACGACAACACTGTCGACCGCGGTTCGGCGAACAACGTCATCAACGAGATGGACGAGTACGCCATCGAGGAGGCGTTGAAGATCAAGGAGGCGCACGGCGGCGAGGTGACGATCCTGACCATGGGTCCGGACCGGGCCACCGAGTCGATCCGCAAGGCGCTGTCGATGGGGCCGGACAAGGCGGTGCACGTGGTGGACGACGCCCTGCACGGCTCGTGTGCGGTGGCCACCTCGAAGGTGCTCGCCGCCGCGCTCGGTCAGCTGAACGCGGACCTGGTGCTCTGCGGCTCCGAGTCGACCGACGGTCGGGTGCAGGTGCTGCCGCACATGCTCGCCGAGCGGCTGGGCGTGGCGGCGCTGACCGGCGCCCGCAAGCTCACCGTCGACGGGGCCACGTTGACCGTGGAGCGGCAGACCGAGGAGGGCTACGAGGTGGTCACCGCCTCGACCCCGGCCATCGTCTCGGTGTGGGACACCATCAACGAGCCGCGCTACCCGTCGTTCAAGGGAATCATGGCGGCGAAGAAGAAGCCGGTGCAGACGCTGTCGCTGGCCGACCTGGGAGTGGCCGCGGCCGAGGTGGGCCTCGACGGCGCGACCAGCGCGGTCGTGGAGCACAGCAAGCGTCCGCCGCGCTCCGGTGGCGTGAAGGTCACCGACGAGGGCTCCGGCGGCGCGCAGCTGGTCGAGTTCCTCGCCACCGAGAAGTTCGTGTGAGGGGTGTGGGACATGTCTGAGGTTCTCGTCGTCGTCGAAGCCACTCGGGAGTTCGGCGTCAAGAAGGTCACCCTGGAGATGCTCACCCTCGCCCGCGAGCTGGGCACCCCGTCGGCCGTGGTGCTCGGCGGCACCGGCGCCGCCGAGGCGCTGGCCGGGAAGCTGGGCGAGTACGGCGCGGAGAAGATCTACGCGGCCGAGGGTGACGAGATCGACGGCTACCTGGTGGCACCCAAGGCCACCGTGGTCGCCGACCTGGTCAAGCGGGTGCAGCCGGCCGCCGTGCTGCTCGCCTCCTCGCAGGAGGGCAAGGAGATCGCGGCCCGGCTGGCGGTGAAGCTGGACAACGGCATCCTGACCGACGTGGTCGCCCTGACCGCCGACGGCACCGCCACCCAGGTCGCCTTCGCCGGCTCGACCATCGTCAAGTCCAAGGTCACCCGTGGTCTGCCGCTGGTCACCGTCCGGCCGAACTCGGTCACCCCGACCGCGGCCGCGGCGACCCCGGCGGTCGAGCAGCTGACCGTCGCCGTCACCGACACCGACAAGCTGGCCAAGGTCGTCGACCGGGTGGCCGAGCAGAAGGGCTCCCGCCCCGAGCTCACCGAGGCCGGCGTGGTCGTCTCCGGCGGCCGTGGGGTCGGCAACGCGGACAACTTCAAGCTGGTCGAGGAGCTGGCCGACCTGCTCGGCGGCGCCGTCGGCGCGTCCCGCGCCGCGGTCGACTCCGGTTTCTACCCGCACCAGTTCCAGGTCGGTCAGACCGGCAAGACCGTCTCCCCGCAGCTCTACATCGCGCTGGGCATCTCCGGCGCGATCCAGCACCGGGCCGGCATGCAGACCTCGAAGACGATCGTCGCGGTCAACAAGGACGGCGAGGCGCCCATCTTCGAGCTGGCCGACTTCGGCGTGGTGGGCGACCTGTTCAAGGTCGTCCCGCAGGCCGCCGACGAGATCCGCAAGCGCAAGTAGCGGCAGCGTACGTAGGTGAGGGAGCTGATCGGCGGGCCGGGGAGCTGAACCGGCCCGCCGATCAGCCCGTTCAGGGGCCCTGCGGCGTACTGTCGCCGGAGGGGCCGTCTGTCGTCCTGCTCGGCCGGGGACGTCAACTACGAGTATGGCAAGTCCGGGCTCGGCGTGTGCCCCCATCCGTTGCGAGCGAGTGTGCTTTGGTGAGCACACCAAATCGCAGTCCGCCGTTGCCAGCGGACGCTCCTCGTCTGACCCGCTGACGCGGTGCGAGGTTGACGCTTCGACGACCTGTGCCAGGATAAGCCCTGGTCTTAACCTGGTCTCCACGTCCGTTCGAGCCTCATGGGGCTGGTTCCCGAGGCACTCCCGGTACCGATCAAGCTGACGTGTTTAGCCTGCCGCCGCAGGAGTCTCACTAACCGGGCGGGTTTGGTTATCGCCCGCCCGGCGGCACCGACCCTATCACTGAGGCTCACTTGCGCTACCAACGCGCACTAAACGGACAGCAGTTGGCTGCCCTCCCACACCCGGCACTCCGGCCTGCGGTCGAGGTCGGACTGGTCGTTAGGCTGAACCGTGATGGCTTACCTGGATCATGCCGCGACGACTCCAATGCTCGCCGAGGCACTGGAAGCGTACGTCGCGACCGCCCGCGAGGTCGGCAACGCGTCCTCCCTGCACGCGTCGGGTCGGCGTGCCCGACGGCGGGTGGAGGAGTCGCGGGAACGGGTGGCCGCCGCGCTGGGTGCCCGGCCGTCCGAGGTGATCTTCACCGGTGGCGGTACGGAAAGCGACAACCTCGCGGTCAAGGGCATCTTCTGGGCCCGTCGGGGCGCCGACGCGCGGCGCACCCGGGTGGTCTCCAGCGCGGTCGAGCACCACGCCGTGCTCGACGCGGTGGACTGGCTGGGCCAGCACGAGCAGGCCGAGGTGGGCTGGTTGCCGGTTGACGGCACCGGACGGCTGCACCCGGACGCGCTGCGCGCCGAGCTGACCGAGCACGCCGACCGGGTCGCGCTGGTCACCGCCATGTGGGCGAACAACGAGGTCGGCACGGTCCAGCGGATCGGCGAGCTGGCCGCGGTCGCCGCGGAGCACGGCGTACCGTTCCACACCGACGCGATCCAGGCGGTCGGTCAGGTGCCGGTCGACTTCGCCGCCAGCGGCGTCGCCGCGCTCACCGTGACCGGGCACAAGCTCGGCGGCCCGGTCGGGGTCGGCGCGCTGGTGCTGGCCCGGGACGTGGCCGCGGTGCCGTTGCTGCACGGGGGCGGCCAGGAGCGCGACGTGCGCTCCGGCACCCTGGACGCCGCCGGCGTCGTCGCCTTCGCGGTCTCCGTCGAGGCGGCGGTGAAGGGCCAGCAGGAGTACGCCGCCCGGGTCGCCGCGCTCCGCGACGACCTGGTCGAGCGGGTCCGGCAGGCGGTGCCCGAGGTGGTCTTCAACGGCGACCCGACCGACCGGCTGCCCGGCAACGCGCACTTCTCCTTCCCCGGCTGCGAGGGCGACGCCCTGCTGCTCCTGCTGGACGCCCAGGGCATCGCCTGCTCGACCGGTTCGGCCTGCTCGGCCGGGGTGGCCCAGCCCGCACACGTGCTGCTGGCGATGGGCGCCGACGACGACCGGGCCCGCTCCTCGCTGCGTTTCTCGCTGGGCCACACCAGCACCGCCGCAGACGTCGACGCGCTCATCGCCGCCCTGCCGGCGGCCGTCGACCGCGCCCGGCGCGCGGCGGCGCTGCGTACCCCGCGCTGACCCGCCCGGCCCGGCGGAGCGGGCGGGGGAGACCGGCGTGCGCCGGGGCGGAGATAGGCTCGACTTCGAAGGGAGAGTGGTCCGGGTGAGGGTGTTGGCGGCGATGTCCGGCGGCGTGGATTCCGCCGTCGCGGCGGCGCGGGCGGTGGAGGCCGGCCACGACGTCACCGGCGTGCACCTGGCCCTGGCCCGCAACCCGCAGACCTACCGCACCGGGGCGCGGGGCTGCTGCACCCTGGAGGATTCCCGCGACGCCCGGCGCGCGGCCGACGTGCTCGGCATCCCGTTCTACGTCTGGGACATGGCCGACCGCTTCCACGCCGACGTGGTCGACGACTTCGTCGCCGAGTACGCGGCCGGGCGTACCCCGAACCCGTGCCTGCGTTGCAACGAGAAGATCAAGTTTGCCGCGGTGCTGGACCGGGCGGTGGCTCTGGGCTTCGACGCCGTGGTCACCGGCCACCACGCCCGACTCGGTCCCGACGGTCTGCTGCGCCGCAGCGTCGACGAGGCCAAGGACCAGTCGTACGTGCTGGCCGTGCTCACCCGGGAGCAGCTGGACCGCTCGATCTTCCCGCTCGGCGACTCGACCAAGGCGCAGGTCCGGCAGGAGGCCGCCGACCGGGGCCTGGCGGTCGCCGACAAGCCGGACTCGCACGACATCTGCTTCATCGCCGACGGCGACACCCGTGGCTTCCTGGCCCAGCGGCTCGGCGAGACGCCCGGCGACGTGGTCGACGCCACCGGCGCGGTGGTGGGCCGCCACGCCGGTGCGTACGCGTACACCGTCGGCCAGCGGCGTGGCCTGCACCTCGACCGTCCCGCCCCGGACGGCCGCCCCCGCTACGTGCTCTCCATCACGCCCAAGACCAACACGGTGACCGTCGGCCCGGCCGAGGCGCTGGAGGTCTCCACGGTGCGCGCCAGCCGCCCCGTCTGGACCGGCGGCCCGCGCCCCGACGGCCCGATCGAGTGCGAGGTCCAGCTCCGCGCGCACGGCGTCGTCGTGCCTGCCACCGTCACCGTCACCGGCGACACCCTCCACGCCGACCTGCGCCGCCCGGTCCGCGGCGTCGCCGCCGGCCAGGCCATCGTGACCTACCGCCCCGACCCCGCCGGTGACATCGTCCTGGGCTCCGCCACCATCACCGACTGACCCACCATCCTGCGGCTCGTTCCGGTCCGCCGGCGACGCGAACTCTTGATCAACGAATTGCGGGCCGGGTGGCGGGTACCCTTCGGCGGTGACTGATCAAGCGTGGCCGTGGGCGGCTGGAGCGGCTACCGGGATCGGGTCGTTGCCCGGCACTGACATCGCCGAGGCGCAGCGGGTGGTGCTCGGGGAGCTTCCGGCGCTGCCGCACCTGCCGGAGCTGCCGGACCGTGGGCCGGGTGCCGACCTCATCGGGCGGAGCGCCGGGCTGTTGATCGAGCTGCCGGTGGAGCTGTACGCCGCTCGGTGGCGGGTCGCCCCGCGTCCCGGCAAGGACCTGCGCCGGGCGCGTGACCTGATGGAGCGGGACCTCGACCAGCTCGCCGAGCAGGCCGAGGAGTACGCCGGCCCGTTGAAGATCCAGGCGGCCGGCCCGTTCACCCTGGCCGCCTCGGTGGAACTGCCGATCGGCGGCCGGATGCTGCGCGACTCCGGCGCGGTGCGGGACCTGGCCGGCTCGCTCGCCGAAGGGCTGCGCGGCCACGTCGAGGCGGTGGCCCGCCGGGTGCCCCGCGCGTCGGTGCTGCTCCAGCTCGACGAGCCGTCGCTGCCCGCGGTGCTCGCCGGCCGGGTACCCACCGAGAGCGGCTTCGGCACCTACCGGGCGGTGGATTCAGAGGTTGCCAGGGCAGTACTGCGCGGCGTGATCGAGGCGGCCGGGGTGCCGACCGTGGTGCACTGCTGCGCCCCGGACGTGCCGCTGGAGCTGATCCGGTCCACCGGCGCGGCGGGCGTGGCACTCGACCTGAGCCTGGTCACCGACCTCGACCCGCTGGGCGAGACGATCGACGCCGGGCTCGGTCTGCTGGCCGGCGCCGCGCCGACCACCCCGCCGGCCGGTCGCGCGCCGACCTCAGCCCAGGTCGCCGACCGGGTACGCGGACTCTGGGACCGCCTCGGCTTCCCGCGCCGCCAGCTCGCCGAGCAGGTGGTGGTCACCCCCGCCTGTGGCCTGGCCGGGGCCACCCCGGCCTACGTCCGGGCGGTCCTCGCCGCCTGCCGGGACGCCGGCCGCCGGCTCGCCGAGGACTGAGGGTTTTCCTGTCGTACCCGGAGGGCAGCATGAACCGCATGATTGGACAGCTGCGTTCCACGGTGATCGACTGCCCCGATCCTCGCGCGCTGGCCGGCTTCTACTCGGAGCTGCTCGGTCTGCCCGTTATCGAGGAGGACTCCGACGACGAGTGGGTGGTGCTCGGTGGCCCGCCGGGGCACCGGCCGCGGCTCGCCTTCCAGCAGGCGCTCGACCTGCGTGCGCCGGTCTGGCCCGATCCGGAGCGGCCGCAACAGTTCCATCTCGACGTGACGGTCGACGACGTCGAGACCGCCGAGAAGGCGGTGCTGGCCCTGGGTGCCCGCCGGCTGCCCGGTGAGGGCGAGGGCTGGCGGGTCTACGCCGACCCGGCCGGCCACCCGTTCTGCCTCTGCTGGGACTGATCGCGGGCGGGCTTGCGGGCGGTGGGCATCATCACCTTCATGATCAGCCCCACGCTCCAGCGAGCCGCCGGCTCGCTCTTCGGTCTCGCCTACGGTGACGCCCTGGGCAAACCCACCGAGTTTCTCAGCGTCGCCGAGATCGAGCGGCGGTACGGTCCCGCCGGTCCTCGGCAACTGGTGGGCGACCCGGCGCTGGTCACCGACGACACCCAGATGGCCCTCGCGGTGGGCTGGGCGCTGCACGACGCGCCCGGCTACACGGCGGAGGTGGTCGAGCCGCTGCTGCGGCAGCGCTTCCTCGACTGGGCGGCCAGCCCGGACAACAACCGCGCACCGGGGATGACCTGCCTGCGCGCCTGCGCCGAGCTGTCCCGTGGGCTGCCCTGGCAACAGGCCACCCAGGCCGGCTCGAAGGGCTGCGGCGCGAACATGCGGGTCACCCCGGTCGGGCTGCTCGACGTCGACCTGGACATTCTCGCCGGGCTGGCCCAACTCCAGGCCGGCCTGACCCACGGCCACCCGACCGGCCTGGCGGCCAGCGAGCTGACCGCGTACGCCGTCCGGCTGCTGTGCGACGGCGCCGCCCTGGCCGAGCTGCCCGGCCTGCTCACCGGGCGGGCCCACGAGCAGCGCACCGTCTACCGGGCCGACTGGCTGGGTGACCTGTGGCAGCGGGCTGACGAGCGGGCGCCGGAGGAGTTCATCGCCCGGGGCTGGGACGAGTGTCTGCGCGCACTGCGCCGGCTGGACGCGGCCCTGGCCGGCCCCGACGACGGGGGTGACCCGTGCCGGCTCACCGGTGAGGGTTGGATCGCCGAGGAAGCCCTGGTCACCGCCCTCTACTGCGCCGTCCGGCACGCCGACGACCCGGTCGGGGCGCTGGCCCGGGGCGCCGCCACCGCCGGCGACTCCGACTCCATCGCCGCGCTCGCCGGCGCCTTCGTCGGTGCGGCCCACGGCATGGCCGCCTGGCCCGCGGAGTGGGCCGGCCGAATCGAGTACGCCGACCAGCTCGCCGCCCTGTCCGCGCGGCACGACTGACCGGGCTTCCGAGCGATCCGCCCACCGTGACTCGTCAGCGGGCCTGGTCGGGCCGGGTGACGGCACGGATGTCCCACCCGGGAGCTACCGTGCGGGGGTAGCACGATCACGGGAGGTCCGAAGCGGTGTCCGAAGGCGGCAGGGTGTCCGAGGAAGCGATTCCCCAGCAGGTCAGTGCGGCGCAGGAGGCGGCGGCCGGCGCCGAGCCGACGCCGCAGGCGCGGGAGCGGCACGCCACGCTGAGCCAGGAGCTGACCGAGCACCAGTATCGCTACTACGTGCTCGACGCACCGACCGTCTCCGATGCCGATTTCGACCGGCAGCTGCGCGAGCTGGAGGCGCTGGAGGCGGAGTTCCCGGCGCTGCGCACCCCCGATTCGCCGACCCAACGGGTCGGCGGCACCTTCTCCACCGACTTCACCCCGGTCGCCCACGCCGAGCGGATGATGTCGCTGGACAATGCCTTCGCCGACGAGGAGCTGGCGGCCTGGGCCGAGCGGGTCGAGCGTGACGCCGGCGGCCCGGTGTCCTACCTGTGCGAGCTGAAGGTCGACGGGCTGGCGATCAACCTCACCTACGAGGGGGGCCGGCTGGTCCGGGCGGCGACCCGGGGCGACGGCCGCACCGGCGAGGACGTCACCGCCAACGTGCGCAGCATCCGGGACGTGCCCAGCCGGCTCACCGACTCGGCGGAGTTCGGTCCGGTCCCCGAGTTCATCGAGGTGCGCGGGGAGATCTACTTCCCGGTCGCGGGCTTCGCCGACCTCAACGCCGGCCTGGTCGAGCAGGGCAAGGCGCCGTTCGCCAACCCGCGCAACGCCGCCGCGGGCAGCCTGCGGCAGAAGGATCCGCGGATCACCGCGTCCCGGCCGCTGCGCCTGGTGGTGCACGGCATCGGCGCGCGGCGCGGCTACCAGCCGGCCACCCAGTCCGAGTCGTACAGCGCGCTGAAGGCGTGGGGGCTGCCCACCAGCGACCGCTGGCGGGTGGTGCCCGACCTGACCGGCGTCCGGGAATTCGTCGCGCACTACGCCACCCACCGGCACGACGTCGAACACGAGATCGACGGTGTGGTGGTGAAGGTCGACCCGGTGCCCATCCAGGGCCGGCTCGGCTCGACCAGTCGGGCGCCGCGCTGGGCGATCGCCTTCAAATATCCGCCGGAGGAGGTCAACACCAAGCTGCTCGACATCGAGGTCGAGGTCGGGCGCACCGGGCGGGTCACCCCGCGGGCCGTGCTCCAGCCGGTGAAGGTGGCCGGCTCCACCGTCACGTACGCGACCCTGCACAACGCCCGCGAGGTCGAGCGCAAGGGGGTGCTGATCGGCGACACGGTGGTGATCCGCAAGGCCGGTGACGTGATCCCCGAGGTGCTCGGCCCGGTGGTCGACCTGCGCCCGCCGGACGCCCGGCCGTTCGTCATGCCCACCACCTGCCCGGCCTGCGGCACGCCGCTGGCCCCGGCCAAGGAGGGCGACGTCGACATCCGCTGCCCCAACTCGCGCAGCTGCCCGGCGCAGCTGCGGGAGCGGGTGTTCCACCTGGCCGGGCGCAACGTGTTCGACATCGAGGCACTCGGCTACAAGAGCGCCGCCGCGCTGCTCGACGCGCAGATCATCACCGACGAGGGCGACCTGTTCGCGCTCGACGCGGAGCAGTTGGCCGGCTCGCCGTTCTTCGTCAACAAGGACGGCAGCCTCGGCAGCAACGCCGTCAAGCTGCTCGACAACCTCGCCGTGGCCAAGGAGCGTGACCTGTGGCGGGTGCTGGTGGCGCTGTCCATCCGGCACGTCGGGCCGACCGCCGCGCAGGCCCTCGCCCGGCACTTCCGTTCGATCGAGGCGATCGAGGGGGCCACCGAGGAGGAACTCTCCTCCGTCGACGGCGTCGGGCCGACCATCGCCGCCAGCATCGGGGAGTGGTTCGCCGTCGACTGGCACCGCGAGGTGGTGCGCAAGTGGGCCGAGGCGGGCGTCCGGATGGCCGAGGAGGCGGTGGAGGAGGGGCCGCGTCCGCTGGAGGGGGTCAGCGTGGTGGTCACCGGCACCCTGGCCGGGTTTTCGCGGGACCAGGCCGCCGAGGCGATCCAGTCCCGGGGCGGCAAGGTCAGCGGCTCGGTGTCGAAGAAGACCGGCTTCGTGGTGGTCGGCGACAACCCCGGCTCCAAGGCGGACAAGGCAGCCACTCTGAAGGTGCCGGTGCTCGACGAGGCCGGTTTCCGGCTGCTGCTCGACGCCGGGCCGGACGCGGCCCGCGAGGTGGCCCGCGTCGAGGAGTGAGCCCCGACCTGTCGATCTTGAGGGCACTCGTCCGGATACCAACTTAATTACGACTACGACCGATTCGTGACTGTCGCGGCGGGAAACCCGGGGCCAGGGGCGTTTGATTGGGGCACGGTGCGTGGACCCACGCGCCGGGCCCCGTACCGGGAGGTGTGATGGAGCCGCCCGACCCGCGCAACCTGGTCCCGCCCGGACGGACGGCGCAGTTCTCCGCCTTCGTGGCCAGCGTGCTGGCCGTGGCCGTGCTGGTCTCGGCCCCCGCGCTAGTGTCGCTCGCCACGACGCTGCCCGAGTTGCCGGTGGCGTTCTGGACGATGGCGGTGCTCGCCGTGGCCTGCGACGCGCGCCCGTTCCTCCCGCCCGGTCGGCGGCAGTCCTCGTCGGCGGTATTCCCGTCGACCTGCTTCACCTTCGCGATCCTGCTCGGCTGGGGGCTCGGCCCCGCGGTCGCCGTGCAGGCGGTCGCCGTGCTGGTGTCCGGGGTCCGGATGCGGCACGCCCCGTGGCGGACGGCTTTCAACGCCGGCCAGTACGCCTGCTCGCTGGCCGCCGCGTACGCGGTCACCCGGCTGGGGCCCGGCGACCTCTTCGCCGGCGGCCTACTCGGGTGGACCGACATCGCGGCGATCGGCGGCGCCGGGGTCGCCTGGTTCCTGGTCAACTACGGCCTGGTCACGGCCGCCGTACGGCTGCGTTTCGGCGAGCGCTGGTGGCCCAACGCGTGGCACGGCCTGCCGTTCGAGTTGCTCTCCACCGGGTCCCTGCTGCTGCTCGCGCCGGTACTCGTCACCGCCGCACGGGCCAGCGCGGCCCTGGTTCCGCTGGTGCTGGTGCCGCTGTTCGCGGTGTACCGGATGGCCCGGCTCACCGTCGAGCAGCACCAACTCGCCTCGCTCGACCCGCTCACCGGGCTGGCCAACCGCAAGGCGCTGCTGGCCGAGGTCAACGAGCAGGTGCACCGGCACGCCGCGCGGGGCGCGCGGGGCGAGCCGGACGCCCGCCTGGCCCTGCTGCTGATCGACCTGGACCGGTTCAAGAACGTCAACGACGCGCTCGGGCACGCGGTCGGCGACCGGCTGCTGGTCGAGGTGAGCGCCCGGCTGACCGACGTGGTCGAGCCGCCGGACCTGGTCGCCCGGCTCGGCGGCGACGAGTTCGCGATCGTGATGACCGGGCTGACCGACGTCACCGAGGCTCGGGCGCTGGCCGACCAGGTGGTGCGGGCGCTGGCCGAGCCGGTCCCGCTGGACGGGCTGCCGCTGGACGTCGGCGGCTCCATCGGCATCGCGCTGTACCCGGAGCACGGCGAGGACTTCGCCACCCTGATGCGCCACGCCGACGTGGCGATGTACGACGCGAAGCATCGCAACGACACGGTCGCCGTCTACACCGCCGAGTCCGACCACAACTCCGCCGAGCGGCTGGGCCTGCTGGCCGACCTGCGCCGGGTCCTGGAGGTGGGCTCGACGGGCCGGGCGGTCGACGGTGACGCGCCGGTCGACGCGCCCGTGGTGCGGGGCGGGGACGGCGCGGTGCTGCCCGCGTCCCCACCGGTGGACGAGCGCCCCGGCCCGCGGTGGTGGAGTCGACGGCGACACCGCCCCCCGCTGGTGGCGCACGACGACGAGCTGATCGCCCGGATCGTCACCGGCGCGGACCCGATCCTGCGCCGCGCCGCCCGGTCCGCCCCGTCGGCGGCACCCACCGGCGAGCCGTGGGCCGACCCGGCCCGGGCCGCCGTCCAGCCGGATCCGGCCCGGCTCGACGGCCCGCCGGATCCGGCCCGGCTCGACGGCCAGCCGGATCCGGTGCCGTCGGACGCCGACCCCGAGCGCGGTGCCGAGCCGGCCGGGGACGCGGGCGAGATCATGATGTATTACCAACCGCAGATCGCCATCGCCACCGGCGAGATGGTCGGCGTGGAGGCGCTGCTGCGCTGGCGGCACCCGCGCCGGGGGATGGTCGACCCGGAGGAGCTGATCCGGGTCGCCGAGCAGAGCGCGGTGATGCGGCTGCTCACCCGCCGGGTCGTCGACGACGTGGTGGAGCAGCTCGCCAAGTGGTCGGCGGCGGGCCTGAGCCTGCGCGCCGCGGTCAACGTCAGCGTGCGGGACCTGCACACCGGCGAGATCGCCGACCAGATCGCCGACCGGCTCACCCGCTACGGCGTGGCCCCGGAACGGCTGCAACTGGAGATCACCGAGGGCGCGTTGATGGCCGACCCGCGTCGGGTGCTGACCACCATCACCCGGCTGCACCGGATCGGCGTGGGCATCGCGCTGGACGACTTCGGCACCGGGTACTCATCCCTGCAGCACCTGCGCCGGCTGCCGCTGTCGGAGGTGAAGGTCGACCGGTCGTTCGTCCTCGGCATGACCGACGACACCGACGACGCGGCGATCGTCCGGTCCACGATCGAGCTGTCCAAGGCGCTGGGGCTGCGGGTGGTGGCCGAGGGCGTGGAGGACGAGCGCACCTGGCGGATGCTGCACGCGGCCGGCTGCGACGTCGCCCAGGGCTGGTTCTACGCCCGGCCGATGCCGGCGGAGGAACTGGTCGCCTGGCTGGCTCGGTACCGCCCGTTGCGCCCGCTCGGCGGCCACGACGACGCGGACACCCCCCGCCGGCCCGGCCGGTGATCCGGCCGGCCGCTCTGGCCGGTGGTCCCGGCGCCCGGGGAGCCGGGAGCGGCCGGTCGGGTGCGGAACAATAGACTCGCTGCCGTCACCGCGGGTCGCGCTCCGCCGACCCGGGTGGGGTACGCAGACGCAGGACAGCCACGAAGGGGGCACCGATGGCCGCCATCTCCCGCGAGGAGGTCGCGCACCTGGCGCGACTGTCGCGGCTCGCCGTGACGGAGGAGGAGTTGGACACCTTCGCCGGCCAGCTCGACGTGATCCTCCAGGCGGTCGCCCAGGTGGGCGAGGTCACCGCCGCGGACATCCCGCCGACCTCGCACTCGGTGCCGCTGACCAACGTGCTCCGGGACGACGTCGTGACGCCGTGCCTGACCCCCGAGGAAGCGCTGTCGGGCGCGCCCGACGCGGAGGAGCAGCGGTTCCGCGTACCGCGGATCCTGGACGAGGATGTGGCCTCATGACCGACCTGACCAGAATGACCGCGACCCAGATTGCCGGACTGGTCGCCGCCGGGGAGACCTCTGCCGTCGAGGTCACCCAGGCGCACCTGGACCGGATCGCCGCCGTCGACGACCGGGTCAACGCGTTCCTGCACGTCGACACCGAGGGTGCGCTGGCCGCCGCCCAGCAGGTCGACGCCCGCCGGGCCGCCGGGGAGGCACTGGGCCCGCTGGCCGGCGTGCCGATCGCGGTCAAGGACGTGCTGACCACCAAGGGTGTGCCGACCACCGTCGGGTCGAAGATCCTGGAGGGCTGGCGCCCGCCGTACGACTCGACGATCGTGCAGCGGCTGCGCGCCGCCGGCACGGTGATGCTCGGCAAGACCAACATGGACGAGTTCGCGATGGGCTCCTCCACGGAGTATTCGGCGTACGGGCCGACCCGCAACCCGTGGGACACCGACCGGATCCCGGGTGGCTCCGGCGGGGGCAGCGCCGCCGCGCTCGCCGCCTACGAGGCGCCGCTGGCGATCGGCTCGGACACCGGCGGTTCGATCCGCCAGCCGGGCGCGGTCACCGGCACCGTCGGCGCCAAGCCGACGTACGGCGGCACCTCCCGGTACGGCCTGGTGGCCTTCTCCTCCTCGCTGGACACGCCCGGCCCGTGTGCGCGTACGGTGCTCGACGCCGCGCTGCTGCACGAGGCGATCGGCGGGCACGACCCGCGCGACTCCACCTCCATCCCGGCCCCGGTGCCGGACGTGGTGGCCGCAGCGAAGCTCGGCGCCACCGGCGACCTGACCGGGGTGCGGCTCGGCGTGGTCACCGAGTTCGCTGGCGAGGGCGCCGAACCGGGCGTGCTGGCCGCCTTCAACGAGGCCGTCGACACGCTCACCAAGCTGGGTGCGGAAATCGTCGAGGTGTCCTGCCCGCACTTCAAGTACGCGCTGCCGGCGTACTACCTGATCGCACCGAGCGAGTGCTCCTCCAACCTGGCGCGGTTCGACGGTGTCCGGTTCGGGCTACGGGTCGGCGACGACGGCAACCGGTCGCTGGAGGAGGTCATGTCGCTGACCCGGGAGGCCGGGTTCGGTGCCGAGGTCAAGCGGCGCATCATGATCGGCACGTACGCGCTGTCGTCGGGCTACTACGACGCGTACTACGGGCAGGCGCAGAAGGTCCGTACGCTGATCACCCGCGACTTCACCGCCGCGTTCGAACGGGTCGACGCGCTGATCTCGCCGACCACCCCGTTCGTGGCCTTCCCGCTGGGCGCGCGCACCTCCGACCCGTACCAGATGTACCTGGCCGACCTGTTCACCATCCCGACCAACCTGTACGGCGGGCCGGGCATCTCGGTGCCGTGCGGGCTCTCCGACGGGCTGCCGGTCGGCCTGCAGGTGATGGCTCCGACGATGGCCGACGACCGGATGTACCGGGTCGCCGCCGCGCTGGAGAGCGCCGTCGGCACGTTCACCCCACCGGCCCTGTGACCGGTCCGCGGGGCGGCTCCTCAGCCGCCCCGCGACGGGTCTCTCGGCCAACCCAGGAGTGGGCCACCGTCACCGCCGTTTCCCGTACGACGACACGCGGTCACCGATCGGGCCATTACGCGTCGTCACTGGTCCTGGTTGGATAAAGTCTCATTCCGCTGGCGAATGCGAGTGACGGTTCTCCCCACCACAGTCCTGGAAGTGCGATGAAGACGCTGCGGCCGGTCGTGATTGTCTCAGTGCTCATGGTGCTGCTACTCGGCAGCGCACAGCCGGCGGCTGCCGCCACCGTCACCGTCACCTCCGGTCCGCCGGACTCGCCGGTCACCGCGTACGAGTCGTACCCGACGCACACCTTCACCGCCTCGGGTGGCACCGCCCCGTACAGCCTTTCGCTCCGGTCGGGCTCGTTGCCGGTGGGCATGGCGTTGTCGTCGTCGGGGACCTTCTCGGGCACGCCGACCACCCCGGGCAGCTACACCTTCGGCATCCGGATGACGGACGCGGGCGGGGAGTTCGCCGATCAGAGCGTCACCGTGGTGGTGGTCGCGCCGACCATCACCGTCACCTCGGACGCCCCGACCTCGCCCTGGTACACCGGGCAGCCGTACCCGACGCACAAGTTCACGGCCTCGGGTGGCACCGCTCCGTACAGCCTTTCGCTCCGGTCGGGCTCGTTGCCGGTGGGCATGGCGTTGTCGTCGTCGGGGACCTTCTCGGGTACGCCGACCACCCCGGGCAGCTACAGCTTCGGCATCCGGCTGAGCGACAAGAACGGCTTCCACGTCGACCAGGACGTCACCGTGGTCATCGCCGCACCGGCCACCGTCATCACGTCGGGCGAGCCGCCCCGTGGCACGGTCGGCAAGGCGTACTCGTTCCGGTTCACCGCCGAGGGCGACTCCGAGATCAAGTTCAGCGTGACCGCCGGGGACCTGCCCCCGGGGCTGACCCTCGCCCCGGACGGCCAGCTCAGCGGCACCCCCGGCACCGCGGGCACCTTCGCCTTCACGGTGACGGCGGCCGGCACGGCGACCAGCGCCACGGACGAGGTGTCGCTGGTCGTGGGCGCCGCACCGTCCTCCCCGTCGCCGACGCCCACCCAGCCGACCCCGACTCCGACCGTGACGCCGACCGATCCGGCGCCGACGCCGACGGACTCGGCGGAGCCGACGCCGACCACGCCGGCCCCGGCGTCCCCGTCGCCCTCGAAGACGACTGGGGCGTGGCTGCCGGTCACCGGATCGAACTCGACCCTGGTGCTGATGCTGCTGGCCGTGGTGGCGTTCTGCGTCGGCGGAATCCTGTTCGTGATGGCCTACGAACGCCGTCGGCGGTTCACCACACCCGAGTGACGCCCGGCCGAGGCGGGGCAGGCCGAGCGGCTAGGCTTGGCGACGTTGTGTCCGGATACCACCGTGGGTCGGCTACCGCCCGAAAGCTGGAGTTCTCATGACCACGACGCTGCCCGCGTACGACGAGGTCGTCGCGCGCTACGAGCCGGTGATCGGCCTGGAGACCCACGTCGAGCTGGGCACGAACACGAAGATGTTCTGCGGCTGCCCGACCGACTTCGGCGGCGAGCCGAACACCCGGGTCTGCCCGGTCTGCCTGGGCCTGCCCGGCTCGCTGCCGGTGGCCAACAAGGCGGCCATCGAGGCGACCATCCGGATCGGTCTCGCGCTGAACTGCTCCATCGCGGAGTGGTGCCGGTTCGCCCGGAAGAACTACTTCTACCCGGACATGCCGAAGAACTTCCAGATCAGCCAGTACGACGAGCCGCTCTGCGTCGACGGCTACCTGGACGTCGAGGTGAACGGCGAGATGGTGCGGATCGGCATCGAGCGGGTGCACCTGGAGGAGGACACCGGCAAGACGCTGCACGTCGGCGGCGCCACCGGCCGGATCCACGGGGCCACCGAGTCGCTGGTCGACTACAACCGGGCCGGCATCCCGCTGGTCGAGATCGTCACCAAGCCGATCCCCGGCATCGGTGCGCTCGCCCCCGAGGTGGCCCGCGCGTACGTCACCGAGCTGCGCGACGTGCTCCGCTCGCTCGGCGTCTCCGACGTACGCATGGAGGAGGGCTCGCTGCGCTGCGACGTCAACACCTCGCTGAACCTGCCGGGCGAGGAGTGGGGCACCCGCACCGAGACCAAGAACGTCAACTCGCTGCGGTCGGTCGAGCGGGCGGTCCGCTCGGAGATGCTGCGCCAGGCCGCCGTGCTCGACGCGGGTGGGCGGATCACCCAGGAGACCCGGCACTTCCACGAGGACACCGGGGACACCACCCCGGGCCGGTCCAAGGAGACCGCCACCGACTACCGCTACTTCCCCGAGCCGGACCTGGTGCCCCTCGCGCCGGATCCGGTCTGGGTGGCCGAGCTGAAGGCCGTCCTGCCGGAGCTGCCCCGGCTGCACCGGCGGCGTCTCCAGGAGGCGTGGGGGCTGTCCGATCTCGACATGCAGTCGGTGCTCAACGCCGGTGCGGTCGAGCTGATCGAGCAGACGATCGCCGCCGGCACCTCGCCGGCCGCCGCCCGCAAGTGGTGGTTGGGCGAGCTGTCCCGGCGGGCCAACGAGACGGGCGTGGAGCTGGCCGACATCGGGGCCACCCCGACGCAGGTCGCCGAGCTGCAGAGCCTGGTGGACGCCGGCAAGCTCAACGACAAGCTGGCCCGCACCGTGCTGGAGGGCGTGGTCGCCGGCGAGGGTTCGCCGACCGAGATCATGACCAACCGGGGGCTGGAGGTGGTCTCCGACACCGGCGCGCTGACCGCCGCCGTCGACGAGGCGATCGCCGCCAACCCGGAGATCGCCGACAAGATCCGCAGCGGCAAGGTGGCCGCGGCGGGCGCGCTGGTCGGCGCGGTCATGAAGACCACCCGCGGCCAGGCCGACGCCAAGACGGTCCGCGAGCTGATCCTGGCGCGCCTCGGCGCCTGAGGTGCAAGGAAGGGCCCTTCTTAAACGCCTGGAGTAGAGGAAGGGCCCCTTCTTAACAGCCGAGGCAGCCAGCGCGCAGCAGGCACGACCCGCACCACCCCTCGTGAGGGCGTCAACGGCGACGCCCGGATGGAGTCCACCGTGAGCCAGCACGACCTCGATGTCCTCGACGAGATCCAGCGGCGGGTGCTGTGGCTCGCCACCCGGATCGTGGACGCGGCCAACCATGACCGCAGCACCGGCGACGGGGTCAAGGTCGGCGGGCACCAGGCGTCCAGCGCCTCCCTGGTCACCGCGATGACCGCACTGTGGTTCGCCCACCTGGACGCCGAGGACCGGGTAGCGGTGAAGCCGCACGCCTCGCCGGTGTTCCACGCCATCCAGTACCTGCTCGGCAACCTGGACCGGTCGTACCTGACCCGGCTGCGGGCGCGGGGCGGTCTGCAGTCGTACCCGTCGCGGACCAAGGACCCGGACGGGGTCGACTTCTCCACCGGGTCGGTCGGCCTGGGTGCCGCCGCGCCGCTGTTCGCCGCGGTGACCCGCCGCTACGTCGACGCCCACTTCGGCGCCCGGCCGCACTCCCGGTTCGTCGCGCTGATCGGTGACGCCGAGTTGGACGAGGGGAACATCTGGGAGGCGGTCGCCGACCCGGCCACCACCGGGCTCGGCAACGTGATGTGGGTGGTCGACTTCAACCGGCAGTCGCTGGACCGGGTCGTGCCCGGCGTACGGATCGACCAGTGGCGCGGCCAGTTCGAGGCCGCCGGCTGGCACGTGGTCGAGGTGAAGTACGGCCGCCGGCTCGCCGAGGCGTACGCCCGGCCGGGCGGTGAGGCGCTGCGCGACTGGATCGACGCGATGCCGAACGAGCAGTACCAGTCGCTGTTCGGGTTGACCGGGCCGGCGCAGCGCAAGCAGTTCCTGGACGGGGCGCCGGCCGAGGTGGCCGCGTTCGTCGCCGACATCGCCGACGAGGAGCTGGGCCCGCTGGTCACCGACCTGGGCGGGCACGACCTCACGGCGCTGCTCGACGCGTTCGCCCAGTGCGACGCGGTGACCGACCGGCCGAGCGTGGTGTTCGCGTACACCGTCAAGGGTTGGGGTTTGCCGATCGCCGGCAATCCGCGTAACCACTCGGCGCTGCTCACCGGCGAGCAGGTCGCCGCGCTGCGGGCCGCGCACGGGCTGACCCGCGACACCGAGTGGGACCGCCTCGACCCGGCGTCGCCGGCCGGGATCCGGGCCGGGCAGCGCCGGGAGGCGTTGTCCCGACCGCCGCGTGAGCGGGCGCTCGGGGTCACCGTCCCGCAGACCACGAGGGTACGCACGAACAAGCCGATCTCCACCCAGGAGGTGTTCGGCCGGGTGCTGGTTGACCTGGCCCGCGACCCGCAGGTCGGGAAGTACCTCGTCACCACCGCGCCGGACGTGGCGACCTCGACCAACCTGGCCGGGTTCATCAACAAGACCGGCGTGTTCGCCCCGACCGCCCAGCGGGCCTGGTCGGAGGACCGGATGCTGCGCTGGACGGAGAGCCCCGACGGGCAGCACATCGAGCTGGGCATCTCCGAGATGAACCTGTTCCTGCTGCTCGGTCAGCTCGGCCTGTCCTGGGACCTGTCCGGGCAGCCGTTGCTGCCGGTCGGCACCGTGTACGACCCGTTCGTGCTGCGCGGCCTGGACGCCTTCCTCTACGGCACCTACTCCGGCTCCCGGTTCGTGGTGGCTGGCACCCCGTCCGGCATCACTCTCGCCCCGGAGGGCGGCGCCCACCAGTCGACCATCACCGCCAGCGTGGGCCTGGAACTGCCCGGGGTGACCTTCGTCGAGCCGGCGTACGCGACCAGCCTGGACTGGCTGCTCTGCGACGCGTTCGGGCACATCGCCGGCGCACCGCAGCCGACGCCGACCGCCGCACCGGCCGAGGACGGCGCCTACTACTTCCGGCTCAGCACCCGACCGGTCGACCAGGCGCCGTTCGAGGCCGCCCGCGCCCGGCTCGGCGACGCGGTGCTGCGCCGGCAGGTGCTCGCCGGGGCGTACCGGCTGGTCGACGCCCACCAGGCGTACCCGCACCTGGCCGACGCTCCGACGGTGCAACTGGCCGCCTCCGGCGCGGTGCTGCCCGAGGTGCTCGCCGCGGCGGCGGAACTGGCCGACGAGGGCGTCGCCGCCCACGTGGTCGACGTCACCAGCCTGGACCGCCTGTACCGGGCCTGGCAGCGCACCCTGCGTCAGGGCGTACGCACCGCCACCGTGCCCAGCGTGCCCGGCGCGCTGCGGTCGGCCTTCGCCGACCGGGTGCCGGTGGTCACCGTGCACGACGCCGCCTCGCACGCCATGGCCTGGCTCGGCTCCGCCGTCGGCGCGCCGGCGGTGCCCCTCGGCGTGGACGAGTTCGGCCAGTCCGGCACCGTCACCGAGCTGTACGACCTGCACGACCTGCTCCCCGGCAGCATCGTCAAC
>NZ_POTY01000159.1 GCF_003236315.1 Micromonospora craterilacus | reverse complement strand
GGGATGGGGCGGCTGGCGGGCCGAGGGCCGCCGGCTGCTGGAGGTCACGGCGCTGGTCGGGGTGGTGATCACCCAGCCGCTGCTGGACGTCCTCGGCCGCAGTCCGGACTTCTTCCTGTTCCACCGCGCCGACCGGCGGGAGATCCTGCTGCTGGTGGCCCTGATCACGGTGCTGCCGACGGTGGCGCTCGGGCTGCTCGGCCTGGTGTCCGGGCTGGCCGGCCGGGCCGGCCGGACGGCGACACACACCCTGCTGGTGGGCCTGCTGACCGCCGCGCTCGCGGTGCAGGTCGGTCGGCACGTCACGCCGCTGCGGGGCGTACCGCTGCTGGTGGCGGCCGCGGCGGTCGGCGCCGCCGGGGTGGTCGCGTACCGGCGGTGGCGGGCTCCCGGCCGGGTGCTGCGACTGGCCGGCGTCGGGCCGCTGGTCTTCGTCGGGCTGTTCCTGTTCGTCTCGCCGACCGCGCCGGTCGTGCTGCCCCGCGGCGACGGCGGCGCGGCCGGCACGGCCACCGGCAACCTCCACCCGCCGGTGGTCATGCTGATCCTCGACGAACTGCCGCTGGTCTCCCTGCTCGGCCCGGACGGCCGCATCGACGCTGCCCGGTTCCCGCACTTCGCCGAGCTGGCCGCGGGCTCGACCTGGTACCGCAACGCCACCGGGGTGAGCGGCTGGACACCGTACGCGCTGCCGGCGATGCTGACCGGCCGCTACCCGGCGGAGGCGGTCGCCCCGCACTACTCGCACTACCCGGACAACCTCTTCACCGCCTTCGGCGGGCTGTACGACATCCGCGCCGAGGAGAGCATCACCCGGCTCTGCCCGCCCAGCCGATGCGAGCAGCCGGTCACCCCGGAACAGGGGCTCGGTGTGCTGGTCCGCGAGACGGGCAGGTTGGCGCGGCAGCTGACCGCGCCGGACGACAGCCGCGTCGACCCGGAGGACTCCTACCGGGAACGCACCGCCGAGGAGGCGGGCATCGACGCCGCCGAGCCGGTGCCGACCGACCCGAAGTTCCGCTGGGACAGCCTCAACGTCAACCAGCCGGCCCGGTTCACCAGCTTCCTGCGCGGCCTGACCCCCTCGCCCCGGCCGACACTGCACTTCCTGCACCTGCTGATGCCGCACTCGCCGTGGGCGTACCTGCCCTCGGGTGCCCGCTACGAGGCGCCGGAGGACTTTCCCAACGAGGGCGACGGGTGGATCGACCTGGCCCGGGAACGCCACCTGGCGCAGCTCGGCTACACCGACCGGCTGATCGGCGAGACGCTGCGGACCCTGCGCGACAACGGACTGTGGGACCAGGCGCTGGTGGTGGTCACCGCCGACCACGGGGTCAGCTTCACCAAGGGGGCGCAGGGGCGGGGGCTGGACGCCATCCGGGCCGCCGCCGACGAGGTGGCCTGGGTGCCGATGTTCGTCAAGACGCCGGGGCAGCGCACCGGGCGGGTCGACGACCGCAACTGGGAACACGTCGACCTGCTTCCGACCATCGCCGACGAGGCGGCCATCCGGCTGCCCGGGCGGGTCGACGGCCGGTCCGCCCGGCAGGCCCCGCGTACCGACCCGGGGAAGGTGTTCTACGACCGGCCGGCCGAACCGGTCCCGATCACCGGCGGGGTGCCCGCCGCGTCGCCGCCGCCGGCCCCGCATCCGCTGGTGGGCCGCACCGTGGGCGTGGCACCGGCCGGCGGCAGCGCCCGCGTCGGCGGGCTGGACGCCTTCCGCGCCGTGGACCCGGACGAGGGCCGGCTGCCGGCGATGATCTGGGGCACCGTGCCCGATCGGGTCGCCGACGGTACGTCGCTGGCGGTGGCCGTGAACGGCACCGTCGCCGCCGTGGTGCCGGTGGTCGCCGCGGACCCGGGCGGGCGCCGCTTCGCCGCGTTGCTCGCCGACGACCGGCTCTTCCACGCCGGTGCCAACCGGCTCGACCTGTACCTGGTCGACGCCGGTGGCGGGCTACGCCACCTGACGCTGTCCTGAGCCACGTCTCGGCGTCCTGAACCGGCCTTCCTGAGCCGCTTTGCTGAGTCGCCGCACAGTTCCGTCGGCCTGCGTGCTTCCACGCTCCGTGTGCCTCACTGTCACCGTCTGCCCTGGTCGTCGGGGTTTCCCCGCGTCACGGTCGGGAATCGGGTGACGCAGACCTCACCGCCGAACCACGGCGGGCGGTGTCGCCGCAACCGCAATTACGGTAGAAGCGAAGGCAATTCAACGTAGATCTGCCGGCGAAGCGAGGAACCACATGACGGAAGTCAAGCTCGATCACTCCGGCGGGCAGCTGTCGATGCCGGTACATTCCGCGGTCGAGGGCCCCGCCGGCATCGGTGTGGGCAAGCTGTTGAAAGAAACCGGGATGACGACGTACGACCCCGGGTTCGTCAACACCGCCGCCTGTTCGTCCGCGATCACCTACATCGACGGCGACGCGGGCATCCTGCGCTACCGCGGCTACCCGATCGAGCAACTGGCCGAGAAGAGCTCCTTCCTGGAGGTCTCCTACCTGCTGATCTACGGTGAACTGCCGACCAGCGACCAGCTGACCGAGTTCACCGAGCGGGTCCGCCGGCACTCGCTGCTGCACGAGGAGATGCGTCGGTTCTTCGACGGCTTCCCCCGGGACGCGCACCCGATGGCCGTGCTCTCCTCCGCGGTCAGCGCCATCTCCACCTTCTACCAGGACAGCCTGGACCCGTTCGACCCGGAGCACGTGGAGATGTCCACGTTCCGGCTGATGGCGAAGGTGCCGACCATCGCCTCGTACGCCTACAAGAAGTCCATCGGGCAGCCGCTGCTCTACCCGGACAACTCGCTGGGCTACGTGGAGAACTTCCTGCGGATGACGTTCGGTGTGCCGGCGGAGCCGTACGAGGTCGACCCGGTGATGGCCCGGGTGCTGGACATGCTCTTCGTCCTGCACGCCGACCACGAGCAGAACTGCTCCACGTCGACCGTGCGGCTGGTCGGCTCCAGCAACGCCAACCTGTTCGCCTCGGTCTCCGCCGGCGTCAACGCCCTGTTCGGGCCGCTGCACGGCGGTGCCAACCAGGCGGTACTGGAGATGCTGGAGCGGATCCAGGCCGACGGTGGCGACGTGCAGTCCTTCGTCCGCAAGGTCAAGGACAAGCAGGACGGCGTCAAGCTGATGGGCTTCGGCCACCGGGTCTACAAGAACTACGACCCGCGCGCCGCGATCGTGAAGAATGCGGCCCAGGACGTGCTCCGCCGGATGGCCAAGCCGGACCCGCTGCTGGACATCGCGATGCAGCTGGAGGAGATCGCCCTCGCCGACGACTTCTTCGTCTCCCGGCGGCTCTACCCGAACGTGGACTTCTACACCGGCCTGATCTACAAGGCCATGGGCTTCCCGACGAAGATGTTCACGGTGCTGTTCGCCCTGGGCCGGCTGCCGGGCTGGATCGCGCAGTGGCGCGAGATGATCAACGACCCGGAGACCAAGATCGGCCGCCCGCGGCAGATCTACACCGGCGCCACCGAGCGGGACTACCTGCCCTTCGAGAAGCGCTGACCGTGCAAGGAAGGGCCCCTTCTTAACGCCTCCGGCAGAGGAAGGGGCCCCTCTTAACGCGACGACGGCCGCCGCCCCGGATAGGGGTCGGCGGCCGTCGGTGTTCCGCGGGGAGGGGGTTGTGCCCCGCGGCGCCTACGAGTGGTGGTCGTCCTCGTCGCTGGCGGTGGTGGGCAGCGTGCCGAGTACGTGGTTGATGACGTGGATCCGGGCGTTGGACACCTGGTAGTCGGCGCACACCGTGTCGGCCCGATCGTCGACGCGGGCACTCGGCCCGGAGCCGGTGACGGTGAGGCTGGTGCCGGCCAGGGTGGTCACGGTGCCGGCGGCGACCAGCTCGGCGACCGGCAGCGACCCGGTGACCACGTGGTCACGCAGCAGACCACGCAGCTTGTCGGTGTCGTGCAGGAGCAGTTCGTCGAGGTTCGTCCGGGAGAACTTGGCCGCGAACGCGTCGTCGGTCGGGGCGAGGATGGTCACGCCGTTCGTCCCGGCCAGCTCGGCGGCCAGGCCGGTGGCCCGCACCGCCGCCTCGAAGGTGGTGAGCACGGGAATCCACTGGAGGGCCTGGTCAGCGGGTTGGCTGACGAGCGAGGCCGGGTTGCCCGGCTCGTCACCGGCGGGCAACTGGTCGCAGAGCGGCCCGGCCACGGTGACCGCGACCGGCGTCGCGGTGTCCGCCCCGCCGGCGTCGCGGTCGTCCGCGCCGGTGCACCCGGTGACCGCGATCAGCAGGGTCAGGGCCGCCCCGGCGAGCACGCGCCGGGCTGCCGGCGTCGCGGCCCGGGAGAGGGTGTCGGTCACGGTTGTCTCCACTCCACTGGCGGTACGAAGAGGGTACGAAGATCAGCAGGTCACACGCGTGCGCACTGGCTGGACTTCGGACCGCTGACCGTGTTGGCCACCTCCAGGTTGACCGGCGCGTGGGTGTTGCCGGTGCAGCTGAGCGGACCGTTGACGGTGTTGCCGGCGACCAGCGGCGCGACGCCGGTGTTGTTGACCACGTTGACCGGGCCGCTGATCTTGTTGCCGACCAGAACCACCGGGCCCCGGACGCCGGTGGCGTTCACCGGCCCCTGCACGGTGCTGGCGGTCAGCACGAACCCGGCCGCCCCGCTGGCGTCCACCGGGCCGTTGATCGAGCTGCCGTTGACGATCAGCGTGGCACCCGGCTGAACCTTGATCGGGCCCCGGACGGTGGCGCCGGCGAGGCAGGCCACTCCGGAGACCGTCAGCGGACCGTTGTGGGTACCGGTCAGCGTCGGCGCGATCCGCTCGCCGTCGACCAGACCCTCAGCGGCCTGACCGTCGAGCAGCAGCGGCACCAGACCCCGCTCCGGCTGGGACAGCGGGACGAGGTAACCGTCGGCGACCTTGATCACCTTCCAGCCGTGGGCGGCGAGCCGCTGGGCCACGGTGGTCTGCCGGCCGGTCGGGCCGTCGGTGCGGGCACCGTTGTACTGCGCCTCGGTGAGCTTGTAGGCGCACGGCGGCTGGTTCAGGATCTGGTCCTGACCCGGCGCGTCCAGCGGCGGCGGGGTGTCACCCGGGTGCGGCGCGGGGTGCGCCGGGATCGGGCGGGAGCCCCGGAAGACGATCCGGCCGGTGTTCGCCGACTGGAACTTGATCGCCTCGGCCCGAGCCGTGGTGATGTTGCTGGCGTTCGCGGAGTGGTACGCGAAGAACTGGGTGAACGTCCACAGCGCCGAGTACGTCTTGCGCCGCCGGTTGTTGGCGGTGTTGCCCTCGTCCGGCCGGGTCGGGCCGCCGGAGCTGCGCAGCTCCAGCAGGGAGTTGACGGTGTTCTTCAGACCGAGGGTGTTGCGCAGGATGGTCTCCTCACCCAGGCCGACGCTGGCCCCGGTGCACCCGTACGGGCAGGCCCACCAGCCGTCCTTGGCGCCCTGGGTGTACATGTGACCTTCGATCATGTTCTGCGACTCGTCGAAGATCCCCTGGGCCACGTTCTGGTGCCGCGGCGACAGCATCGGCAGGTCACCGGTGTTGGTGTTGCCGTACTCGTGACCGTCGTAGCTGGCGATCGGCCGGTAGTCGCGGACCATCTCCACGAAGGCCTGGGTCTCCGGCTGGCGGATCAGCGAGTAGTCCCGGTTCAGGTCCTGACCGGTGGAGTTGCCCCGGCTGTTGGCCGCCCGGCCGTCGCCGTTGATCGTCGGCACGATCAGCACGGTGGTCTTCGACAGCCGGTCGAGGGTGGCGGCGTCGTCGGTGAAGGCCAGCTGGCGGGCCATGATGAAGCAGGCCTCGCGGTCACCGGGCTCGTTGCCGTGCACGTTGCAGTTGACCGCCAGCGGGTTCGTCGCGGCCACGGCCTCCGGGGTCGCCGGCGGGGTCGGGTAGCCGATGACGAACATGTTGATCGGCCGGTTGTTGATGGTGCGGCCGATCTCGACCACGCGTACCCGCTCGCTCAGCTCGTCGATCGCCGCGGTGTAGGCGTACTCGTTGACGTCGCTGGTGTACTGCGCGCCCAGCGTGTCTTCCCACTGCGTACGCAGGTTCTGACCCGGGGTGCTCAGGTTGCCCCAGTGCGCGTTGGTGGCGCCGCTGACCGCGGTCGAGTACGGCTGCGCGGTGGTGCCGAAGCGGGCGCGAACCCGCCACTGGAAGCGGTTGCCGGGGGCGAAGCCGGCGTCGGCGAAGGTCGGCTTGTCGTTGTTGATCTGGCGGTTCGGCCGCCAGACACCGACGATCACCGCGTTGCCGGTGGCGGTGCCGTCCTCGGCGATCGGGGTCCGCTCGATCTGGTAGTCGGTGGCTCCGTCGACGTGGGTCCAGGCCAGGGTGGCGTAACCGTCACCCTGGACGACCGTCACGTCCTGTACCTGGTTCGGCTCCGCCTGCATCTGGGCCACGGTGGCCGTCTGGCCGAACGCCTGTGCGGGCATCGCGGTCGCCGCGAGGACGGCGGCGAGCAGCGTGGAGAACACACCGGCCGTAGTCCGTCTGTATCTCAAGGGGGATCTCCAAACAGGAGGGATGGCTGGGTTCCGACCAGCACACCGCCACCGCGCCGGCTACGGGGCCGCGAGCTGGGAATCTTGAGGATCATCTGAGATTTCCACCGGCTGCCGAGCCGGCCCATGGTAGATCCGCGTCGATGCTCAGCCGGCCCGCAGCCGGTAACCGACGCCGCGTACGGTCTCCACCAGGCTGGCGTCGTCCAGCTTGCCCCGCAACGCGGCGACGTGGACGTCGAGGTTGTGCCGGGTGGCCCAGGTGGTCTGCCAGACCTCCAGTTGCAGCCGGTCCCGGGGCACCACCGTGCCCGCCTGTCGGGCCAGCGCCACCAGCAGGTCGAACTCCTTGCGGGACAGGCCGACCTCCCGGTCGGCCACCCAGACCCGCCGGGCGTCGACGTCGATGCGCAGGGCGCCGACCTGCATCGCGGTAGCCGTCCGGGCGGTGCGGGCGGTCCGGCGCATCACCGCCTCGATGCGTGCCTGCAACTCGACCATCGAGAACGGCTTCACGACGTAGTCGTCGGCGCCGGCGCGCAGCCCCGCCACCCGGTCGTGCTCCTCGGCGCGGGCGGTCACCGCGATGATGGCGACCACCTCGTCGTGCTGGCGGATTCGCCGGCACACCTCCAGGCCGTCGCGGTCGGGCAGGTTCATGTCGAGCAGGATGAGGTCGACCGGCTCCGCCTCGACCGCCTCCGCCGCAGTCACGGCCTGTACCACCTCGTGCCCCCGCCGCCGTAGCGCCGAGGCGAGGCCCGCCGAGACGCGCAGGTCGTCTTCCACCAGGAGCACCCGCACCCGCACCCTCCTCGGACTCCGCCCCGGCCAAATCCCTGCGAGTGTGTCGGATGTTAAGCGGCGGTGACCAGTGCGGATACAAGATCGTAACGACAGAATGATCTGCCCGAACGGATCGGTCCCGGCGCGGAACAGCCGCTGGACGCTCCGTCGCGGCGCCGGCTCCACCCGTCACGGCACGGGGCCGAGCGCGGGGCCGAATCCGCCGCTGGATGACCGGCATGGTGTGAGGGTTACCCCCGAACCGATCTGGGGGGATCGCCGGATGGAAACGTGTCGACGCTCTCGTACGGTCGGGTTGCTGGTCATTACCCGAATTCGTTGGAGGGCCATGACATGCGAGGACAACTCGGCCGGTGGGGCCTGACCGTCGCGTTGGCAGCGACGTTGGTCGTCACCGGTGGCGCACCACCGGTCGCTGCGGGACCGGTCGGCGACGACCGGCGACGGCTCCAGGTCGCGGTCGACGATCTGCACGATCTCGGCATCACCGGCGTCCAGGGGCTCACCCGGGTCGACGGTGCGACCACCCGTGCCCGAGCCGGCGTCGGCGATCTCAAGCGGGGCACCCCGGTGCCGCTCGAAGGGCATTTCCGGATGGGCAGCAACACCAAGACCTTCGTCTCCGTCGTCGTCCTGCAGTTGGTCGGCGAAGGGAAGCTGGCGCTGGACGACACCGTCGAGCGATGGCTGCCGGGAGTCGTCGCCGGCAACGGCAACGACGGCCGTCGGGTCACCGTCCGCCACCTGCTCCAGCACACCAGCGGCATCTACAACTACACCAACGACGTCGCGGTACTCAGCTCCTACGAGGGGTACCTGGCGCACCGGTTCGACCATCACGAGGCCGCCGATCTGGTCGCCCTGGCGATGAAGCACGAGCCCGGCTTCGCGCCCGGCACCCGGTGGGACTACTCCAACACCAACTACATCCTCGCCGGGATGGTCATCGAGAAGGTGACCGGCCGGTCCTGGGCCACCGAGGTACGCAGCCGGATCCTCCAGCCGCTCGGGCTGCGACGGACGTCGGCGCCGGGGGACCGGCCGTTCCTGCCGGCACCGCATGCCAAGGGCTACCAGCAGTGGGAACCGGGTGGCGTCCTGACGGACACCACGCTGTTCAACCCGACCGCTGCCGACGCGGCCGGTGACATGATCACCACGCCGAGCGACCTGGCGCGCTTCTGGCAGGCGCTGCAACGCGGTCAGCTGCTCAAACCTCGCCAGATGGCGCAGCTGCACGACACGGTGCTCGCCGACACCTTCCAGGACTTCATCCCCGGCACGCGATACGGCCTGGGCATCATGTACATCCCGAACCGGTGTGGCGGTTACTGGTCCCACGGCGGTGACGTGCTGGGCATGAGCACCGCCAACGGGGTCAGCGCGGACGGCCGGCGCGTGGCGGTGTTGTCCCTGACCACGCAACTCGCCGAAGACGAGGCGGCGCTCGCCGTGTACGGCCGCACCTTCCAGCTCATGGACGACGTGATCTGCGGCCCCGAACGGGAGCCGGCGCGCGGCACCGGCGGTCTGACCGGTGGCGGTCGGGGATGAGTGGGTGAGCGCCGAGGCAGCTCCCGAGGCCGCCCGCGACCTCGGGAGCTGCCTGCACCTACCTGATGGCGGTGCACCGGCCCGGGCCGGCCCAGCCCAGGTCAGCGCCGGCCGCAGAAAGCGGTGGCGGTGGCCGGGTCAGCGCAGGCCGGCGGCGGCGAGCAGGTTGCCCTCCGGTACCGCGGGGCGCTGGCGGCCGTGGGTCATCTGCTGCGCCGCGCGTTCGGCGGTGACGCCCGGGGCCTGGGCGATCGCCGACGCGTACGTCGCCGCGGTGCGGCTGGCGATGGCCGCCCAGCCGTACCGCTCGTGCACCATCGTCCGGGCGCGCCGGGCCAGCACCCGGGCCCGCTCCCGGTCGGCGAGCAGCGCGTGCACCGCGTCGGTCAGCGCGTCCGGGTCGTGCGGGCGGAACGTCATCCCGGTGACGCCCGGCTCGACGATCTCGGCGAGCCCGCCGGTCTCGGCGACCGCGAGCGGCGCGCCGGCGGCGGCACCCTCCAGCGCCACCATGCCGAACGGCTCGTAGATGCTGGGTACCGCGAAGCAGTCCGAGGCGGCCATCACCGCCGGTAGGTCGGTGCCGCCGAGGAAGCCGGGCAGGCTGACCGTGCCGGCCAGGCCGAGCCGCTGCACGTCGGCCTCCAGCTCACTCCGGTACGGGCCGTCGCCGACGATCACCGCGCGCAGCCCCGGGTGCCGCTCGCGCAGCCGGGGCAACCCGGCGAGCAGGTGCTGCACACCCTTCTCGTACACCAGGCGGCCGGCGAAGGTGACCAGCGGGCCGTCCCCGGCGAACCGGGCCCGGGCCTCGGCCACCGCGCTGGCCGACACCCGCCAGCGGTGCGGTTCCACCCCGTTGGGCACCACGTCGACCCGACCGGCCGGCACGCCGAACAGGCCGGTCACCTCGTCGCGCATGTAGCCGGAGCAGACCACCACCCGGGTCGACTCGGCACCGAGCCACTGCTCCACGCCGTGGATGGTGCGGTTCATCTCCCCGGGCAGCCAGCCCTGGTGCCGGCCGGCCTCGGTGGCGTGGATGGTGCTGACCAGCGGCAGGTCGAGGTGCTCGCGCAGGGTCATCGCGGCGTGCGCGACCAACCAGTCGTGGGCGTGGATCACGTCGTACCCGCCGGCGGAGGCGGCGCGCAGGGCGGCCCGGGTCAACGTGTGGTTGAACGCCATGGTCCAGGCCAGCAGGCTCTCGGTGGCCAACGGGAAGGTCACCGGGTCCTCGGCGGCCCGCACCACGCGGACCCCGTCGACGTACTCCTCCAGCGGGGCGCCCTCGGCGTGCCGGGTGACGACGGTGACCTCGTGGCCGGCGGCGGCCAGGGCCACCGACAGGGCGTGCACGTGCCGGCCGAGGCCGCCCACGAGCACCGGCGGGTACTCCCACGACAGCATCAGGATGCGGTGGGTACGCGGCGGGGTGGCCGGCCCGGGCTGCGCCGGGAACTGGGGTCGCGAGGTGAGGGTGGGCCGGTGGACTCGGTCCGTGGCGGTGGCGGCACGCCCGCCGACCCGCAGGGTCGTCACATCAATCTCCGTCTAGGCAGGAGGGATCGCGCCGGCGTCGGTGGCGGCGAGCGGGGGACAGCGTTGGGTTTCGGACACACGGCTGCGCGTCCAGCGGTGCGAGGATCAGGGACGCGGCTGCGCGTCGTGCTGCGGGAGGAACGAAGGCGGGCGGACGAGCGGCCCGGGTGAGGCGGGCAGTCACCCGTCCGCGATCCAGGAAACTCCATAACGGCCGATCCCGCACCCTGAGGACGGTCACAGTGACCGAAGACACCGCAAGGCTTCATGTCCCCTCAGTCAGCCGGATACCGGTCATTCATCCGTTCGGATGGATTGGTGGCGGACCGTTCGGGGCATTACCGCTGAACCTTGGCCCGAAGGAGTGACATGCAGGTCTGGCCGGGCGAGCGGTACCCCCTCGGCGCCACCTACGACGGGATGGGCACCAACTTCGCGATCTTCTCCGAGGTGGCCGAGAAGATCGAACTCTGCCTCTTCGACGAGTGGGACACCGGTGCCGAGCGTCGGGTCGAGCTGCGGGAGGTGGACGCGTACGTCTGGCACGCGTACCTGCCCGGGATCGGGCCGGGGCAGCGGTACGGCTACCGGGTGCACGGCCCGTACGACCCGGCGAACGGGGTGCGGTGCAACCCGCACAAGCTGCTCATCGACCCGTACGCCAAGGCGGTCGACGGTGACGTGCGCTGGGACCCGGCGGTCTACGACTACGAGCACGGCGACCCGGAGCGGATGAGCACCACCGACTCGGCGCCGTACCTGCCGAAGTCGGTGGTGGTGAACCCGTACTTCGACTGGGGCAACGACGCACCGCCCCGCATCCCGTACCACCACTCGGTCATCTACGAGGCGCACGTACGCGGGCTGACCCGGCGGCTGCCCGGCATCCCCGACGAGCTGCGCGGCACGTACGCCGGCATCGCCTCACCGCCGATGATCGAGCACCTCACCCGGCTCGGGGTGACCGCGATCGAGCTGATGCCGGTGCACCAGTTCGTCAACGACCACCGGCTGGCCGACCTGGGGCTGCGCAACTACTGGGGCTACAACACCATCGGCTTCTTCGCCCCGCACCACGGCTACTCGGCGCTCGGTCACCTCGGCCAGCAGGTGCAGGAGTTCCGGGGCATGGTCCGGGCGCTGCACGCCGCCGGCATCGAGGTGATCCTCGACGTGGTCTACAACCACACCGCGGAGGGCAACCACCTCGGCCCGACGCTGAGTTTCAAGGGCGTCGACAACCCCAGCTACTACCGGCTCGCCGAGTCCGACCGACGCCACTACGTCGACTACACCGGCACCGGCAACAGCCTGAACGTCCGCAACCCGCACTCCCTCCAACTGATCATGGATTCGTTGCGGTACTGGGTCACCGAGATGCACGTCGACGGCTTCCGCTTCGACCTGGCCGCCACCCTGGCCCGCGAGTTCTACGAGGTGGACCGGCTCTCCACCTTCTTCGAGGTGGTGCAGCAGGATCCCGTGGTCAGCCGGGTCAAACTGATCGCCGAACCGTGGGACGTCGGGCCGGGCGGCTACCAGGTCGGCAACTTCCCGCCGCAGTGGACCGAGTGGAACGGCAAGTACCGCGACACGGTCCGCGACTTCTGGCGCGGCGAACCGGCCACCCTGGCCGAGTTCGCCTCCCGCATCTCCGGCTCGGCCGACCTCTACCAGGACGACGGCCGCCGCCCCTTCCACAGCATCAACTTCGTCACCTGCCACGACGGGTTCACCCTCACCGACCTGGTGTCGTACAACGACAAGCACAACGAGGCCAACGGCGAGGACAACCGGGACGGCGAGAGCCACAACCGGTCCTGGAACTGCGGTGTCGAGGGCGACACCGACGACCCGGGCGTGCTCGCCCTGCGGGCCAGGCAGCGGCGCAACTTCCTGGCCACCCTGATGCTGTCGCAGGGCGTGCCGATGATCGGCCACGGCGACGAGCTGGGCCGCACCCAGCACGGCAACAACAACGCGTACTGCCAGGACAGCGAGCTGGCCTGGGTCGACTGGGAGCACGTCGACACCGAGCTGCTGGAGTTCACCCGCCGCCTGGTCGAGTTCCGCCGCCAGCACCAGGTGTTCCGCCGCCGCCGGTTCTTCACCGGCCTGCCGGTACGCGGCCGGGAGGTCGACGAACCGCTGCCCGACCTGGCCTGGTACACCCCCGACGGCCGGGAGATGACCGGCGAGGACTGGGGCAACGACTTCGGCCGCTCGGTGGCGCTGTTCGTCAACGGCGAGGGCATCCGCGAACGCGGCCAGTACGGCCAGCGCCACCGCGACAGCTCCTTCTGGCTCTGCTTCAACGCCCACGACGCCCCGCTGGACTTCACCCCGCCACCGGCCGAGTTCGGCCAGCGTTGGGCACTGGTGATCAGCACCGCCGAACCGGACCAGGACAAGGGCACCACGGTGGAGGCCGGCGGCACCGTCTGCGTACCGGACCGCTCGCTGGTGGTGCTGGAGAGGCTGGCCTGAGATGACCGCGAACCCGCACCCCGTCGGCGCCACCTACCGGGTGCAGGTGCGCCCCGGCTTCGACCTGGACGCCACCGCCGGCCTCGCCGGCTACCTCGCCGACCTCGGCGTCACCCACCTGTACAGCGCGCCGCTGCTGGCCGCCGCCCCGGGCAGCGCACACGGCTACGACGTGGTCGACCACCGCCGGGTCAACCCGGAACTGGGCGGCGAGGCGGGCCGGCAGCGGCTGCTGTGGGCGCTGCGTACCGTCGGGCTCGGCCTGGTGGTGGACATCGTGCCCAACCACGCCGGCGTGGCCGTACCGGCGGCCAACCCGGCCTGGTGGGACGTGCTGCGCCGAGGCCGGTCCTCGGCGTACGCGCCCTGGTTCGACATCGACTGGGACCGGGGCCGGCTGCTGCTGCCGGTGCTCGCCGACAGTCCCGACGCGCTGGACGACCTCAAGCTCGCCGACGGGGAGCTGCGCTACCACGAGCAACGCTTCCCGATCGCCGACGGCACCGGCGACGGCAGCCCGCGCGAGGTGCACGACCGGCAGCACTACCAGCTGGTCTCCTGGCGGCGCGGCGACGCCGAGCTGACGTACCGCCGGTTCTTCGCCGTCTCCGACCTGGCCGGGCTGCGGGTGGAGGATCCGGAGGTGTTCGCCGCCACCCACGAACTGGTGCTGGCCTGGGCGGCGGCCGGCGAGGTCGACGGCATCCGGGTCGACCACCCCGACGGGCTGCGCGACCCCGCCGGCTACCTGGCCCGGTTGCGCTCCGCCGCCCCGACCAGCTGGCTGATCGTGGAAAAGATCCTGGAGTACGGCGAGGAGTTGCCGGACTGGCCGGTGGACGGCACCACCGGCTACGACGCCCTCGCCGCGGTCGGCGGCCTGTTCGTCGACGGCGACGCCGAGGCCGACTTCACCGCCCTGGACACCCGGCTGACCGGCCGGGCCACCTCCTGGGCCGACCTGACCCACGACACGAAACTCTTCGCGGCCACCCGGCTGCTCTCGGCCGAGCTGACCCGGCTGGCCGCGCTCGCCCCCGAGGTGGACCGCGATGCGGCCCGCGCCGCCCTGGCCGAGCTGGCCGCCGCCTTCGCCGTCTACCGGTGGTACCCGCCGGAGAGCACCCGGCACCTCGCCGCCGCCCGCGCCGAGGCCGGCCGGCGCCGCACCGACCTCACCGGCGCGCTGGACGCGCTGACCCGGCGGCTGCGCGACCCCGACGACGAGCTGGCCCGGCGCTTCCCGCAGTTCACCGGCGCGGCCATGGCCAAGGGCGTCGAGGACACCGCCTACTACCGGTGGACCCGGTTCGTGGCGCTCAACGAGGTCGGCGGCAGCCCCACCCACTTCGGCACCCCGCCGGGCCGGTTCCACCGCTTCGCCGCCGGCCGGCACGGCCGCTGGCCGGCGAGCATGACCACGCTGTCGACCCACGACACCAAGCGCGGTGAGGACGTCCGCGCCCGCCTCGCCGTGCTGTCCGAGCTGCCGCAGCGCTGGGCGGAACAGGTCGACCGCTGGATGGCGGCGGTGCCGCTGCCCGACGCCGCCCTCGCGCACCTGCTCTGGCAGACCGCCGTCGGTGCCTGGCCGATCGAACGGGAGCGGCTGCACGCGTACGCGGAGAAGGCGGCCCGGGAGGCAGCGGCCTCGACCAGCTGGGCCGACCCCGACCCGGCCTTCGAGCAGGCCATGCACGCCCTGGTCGACGCCGTGTACGACGACCCGACCGTGCACGCCTCGGTCGCTGAGTTCGCCGCCGAGATCACCCCGGCTGGCTGGTCCAACTCGCTCGGTCAGAAGCTGATCCAGCTCGCCATGCCCGGGGTGCCGGACATCTACCAGGGCACCGAGCTGTGGGACAACTCCCTGGTCGACCCGGACAATCGCCGCCCGGTCGACTTCGGCGTACGCCAGGAACTGCTGGCCCGGCTCGACGCCGGCTGGCAGCCGGCGGTGGACGACACCGGCGCAGCCAAGCTGCTCGTGGTGTCCCGGACCCTGCGGCTGCGCCGCGACCGTCCCGAGCTGTTCACCGACTACCAGCCGGTGGTCGCGCACGGGCCGGCCGCCCGGCACGCCGTCGCGTTCGACCGGGGCGGCGCGATCGCCGTGGCCACCCGGCTGCCGCTGGGCCTGGCCGCCTCCGGCGGCTGGCGTGACACCACCCTGCAACTTCCCGTTAAAGAGGTGTCGTGCCTGTTCACCGGCCGGGTCTACAGTGACGGACAGGTCCGCCTGGCCGAGCTGTTGGCCAGCTATCCCGTCGCGCTGCTCGCCCCCAACACTTGATCACGGGGAGGCGTCATGACCGAGTTCACGGTCTGGGCACCGGAGGCGTCGCGGGTGCGGCTGCGCCTGTCGGGCGCCGCGGACCACGAGATGAGACCCGGGCGGGGCGGTTGGTGGCGGGTCGAGGTGCCCGGCGCCGGCCCCGACTACGCCTTCCTGCTGGGCGACGACGACCAGCCGCTGCCCGACCCACGGTCGAGATGGCAGCCTTCCGGCGTGCACGGACCCAGCCGGGTCTACGACCACCGGGCCTTCGCCTGGACCGACGGCTCCTGGACCGGCCGGCAACTGCCCGGCAGCATCCTCTACGAGCTGCACGTCGGCACCTTCACCCCGGAAGGCACCTTCGACGCGGTGATCGGCAAGCTCGACCACCTGGTCGACCTCGGCGTCGACATGATCGAGCTGCTGCCGGTCAACGCCTTCAACGGCGAACACAACTGGGGGTACGACGGGGTCTGCTGGTTCGCCCCGCACGAACCCTACGGCGGCCCGGACGGCCTGAAACGGCTGGTCGACGCCGCCCACGCCCGAGGGTTGGGGGTGATCCTCGACGTCGTCTACAACCATTTCGGGCCCTCCGGGGCCTACGCGCCGCTGTTCGCGCCGTACCTCGGCAAGCGGGACACCCCCTGGGGCCGGGCGATCAACCTGGACGGCCCGCACTCCGACGGGGTACGCCGCTTCATCACCGACAGCGTGTTGATGTGGCTGCGCGACTACCACGTCGACGGCCTACGCCTCGACGCCGTACACGCCATGCCCGACACCCGCGCGGTGCATCTGCTGGAGGAGATCGCCGTCGAGGTCGAGTCACTCTCGGTGCACCTGGGCCGCCCACTGTCGCTGATCGCTGAATCCGACCTCAACGACCCCCGGCTGATCACCCCTCGGGAGGCCGGCGGCTACGGCCTCCAGGCCCAGTGGAACGACGACGCCCACCACGCCCTGCACACCCTGCTCACCGGCGAACGGCACGGCTACTACGGCGACTTCGGCACCCTGGAATGCCTGGCCGAGGTGCTCTCCGGCGCGTTCTTCCACACCGGCACCTGGTCCAGCTTCCGCCACCGCCAACACGGTCGCCCGGTCGACCCGCGCACCCCCGGCCACCGCTTCGTGGCCTACTTGCAGAACCACGACCAGGTCGGCAACCGCGCCACCGGCGACCGCCTCTCGGCCACCGTGTCGGCGGCGATGCTCCGGGTCGGCGCGACCCTGCTGATGACCGCCCCCTTCACCCCGATGCTGTTCATGGGGGAGGAGTGGGCGGCCGCCACCCCCTGGCAGTTCTTCACCAGCCACCCCGAGCCGGAACTGGCCACCGCCGTGGTGTCTGGTCGCCGCCGCGAGTTCGCTTCGCACGGGTGGTCCTCGGATGCGGTGCCGGATCCGCAGGACCGGCAGACGTTCATCCGGTCCCGGCTCGACTGGGCCGAGCTGGACAAACCCGAACACCGCCAGATGTACGACTTCTACCGACGGTTGATCGCCCTGCGGAAGTCGCGGCCGGAGCTGTCGGATCCACACCTGTTCGCGATCGAGGTACGGCACGGCGACCGGTTCCTGGTGATGCGGCGGGGCGGGTGTCTCGTGGCGGCCAACCTCGCCGACAAACCGCAGCGGATCACCCTGCCGGGAGTGGCCCGGCGGGTCCTGCTGGCCACGGGGGAGGGCGTCACCGTGCAACGCGACCGCATCGAGCTACCCGCCGAGACGGCAGCCATCGTGGCCCTTTGACCGTGGCGATCATGGCACCACCGGTCGGCGTGGCGCCCCTGGCCACCCTCGTCGGC
>NZ_POTY01000158.1 GCF_003236315.1 Micromonospora craterilacus | reverse complement strand
GACCGGGGTTGACTCGTCGGGTGCCGATTCGGCCCGCACCGGCCCGTCGGAAACGGGCACAGACCGTGCCGGGGCGGTCGGCGGCGTGGGGGTCGCGGTCGGGGCGGTCGGCCGCGTGTCGGACATGATGAACGGACCCGACCCCGCTACGTAGTCGACCAGCGACGCCGCGACGCTACCGCGCGACGGCGGATGGAACGCGACGCATTGGCAGGCCGCGATCAGGTACGCCACGTCAGGGGAACCGATGAAGGACATCCCGCCGAGCAGTTCGACGGCCCGGTGGGCGGCGTCGGTGAGCGCGTCCTGGGCGCCGTAACGCCCCATCAGTACCCGGGCCAGTGCGTCGCTGTCCGTCTCGCCCGCCGACAGCGCGCGGGCCGCTCCCTCGATCAGTTGGGTCGCGGTCTCCAGCCTGGTGGCGAGCGCGGCCCGGTCGGTCGCCTCGCCGCGCCCGGCGGTCAGCGCGCGTTCGACGAGCGTGCTGGCCATGCCGAGGTAGGCGGCGGTGATCAGCAGCTCGAACCAGATGAATCCGACGGTCTGCAGATCGTCGAGGATCCCGTCCGGACCGTTCTCGGTCGGGATGACCAGTTCTTCCTCGATGAAGACGTCGGTCAGCCGGACCTCGTCGCTCTCCGCCCCGGCCAGCACGCTGCTGCCCCAGAACGGATGCCGGGTGATGCCGCGCAGCGTCGCCGGCATCAACAGGAAGGCCGTCTGCTGCCCGCCATCGGTGGCCGGCACCGCGACGCTGGCGGTGAGCAGGTCCATCGAGTGGCTCAGGCTGCACGGCTTCTTGGAGCCGTTGATCCGGTAGCCGCCCTCGACCGGGGTGGCGGTCATGGTGGGTGCGAGGATGCCCTGTGCTGGGCGGCCCTCGGCGAATCCGGAGGAGACCAGCAGGTTGCGGCTGGTGATCGCCTCGAGCAGCGCCCACTCCATACCGGAGTTCTTGATGCTTTCGGCGAAGGTGAACAGCGTCGCCACCGAGAAGTGGTGCATGGTGGTGGCAACCGCGAGCGACGGCGCGAGCGAGCCGATCGCCCGGTTGACCCGGACAGCGTCCAGCGGGGTGGCGCCCAGCCCGCCGTAGTCCTTGGGGATCACCAGACCGGGTCCGCCCGCGTTGCGGAAGACCGGCAGGGTGGCGCCGCCTGGTGCCTCGCGCCGGTCGAATGGCAACTCGGTCAGCCCGTCGATCAGGCCCGGCAGGTACGACTCACACAGGGCCCGGGCCTGATCGAGTGAACGCATCGAAGTTCTCCCTCGGCTGGGTGGGTCAGGGGACGAGGCTGCGGGCCGCTGTCCGGCGCAGCTTGCCGGACGGGGTCTTCGGCAGCGAGCCAGGGGGCAGCACCACGACGGTGGCCGGCCGGGCGTCGATCTCGGCAACGATCCGATTGGTGATGGCGTCGCGCAGGTTCCGCTCGGCCTCGGCGTTGCCGGCCAGGCGGGACTCGACCACCACCGCGAACGATTCCCGGTCCACGCCGTCGCCGGCCAGCATCCGGACCGCCGCGACGTTGCCGTCGCGCACGCCGTCGACAGCGGCGGCGGCCCGCTCGATGTCGGTCGGGTAGATGTTGCGGCCGGCCATGATGATGACTTCCTTGGCGCGGCCGCAGACGACGAGTTGGCCGTCGACGCGGTAGCCCTCGTCGCCAATCTCGAGCCAGCCGTCCTCGTCGCGGGCGGCGACCGGCCCCTGCTCGGTGAGGTAGCCGGTGGTGACTGACTCGCCGCGCAGTTGCAGCCGGCCGACCTCCCGGTCGCCGAGTTCGGCGCCGGACTCGTCGATCACGCGGACGGTGACGGTGGGGAAAGCGCGGCCGAGCAACGGCAGCCGGCGTACGGCGCCGACGTGTCCGCCGCCGACCGGCACTGCCCGCCGGTTCTTTTCCAGTTCCAGTGCGTCGACGGTGTCGAGAACCATCGGGTCGCCGAGCGGTGAGAGCGAGATGACCAGGGCGCTTTCGGCCGCGCCGTAGCAGCAGTTGGTGACCGTCGGGCGCAGCCCGAATCGTGCGCCTGCGGTGGTCAGGGCTTGCACCGAGGCGGGATCGATCGGCTCGGCGCCGTTGAACGCGATTCGCATCCGGGACAGGTCCAGGGATCCGGCCTCGGTCCGGGCGAGCTGGCGTGCCAGGATCGCGTACGCGAAGTTGGGCGCGGCGGTGATCGTGCCGCCGTACTCGGTCATCAGTTCGGCCCAGAGGAGCGGGCGGCGCAGGAACTCCAGCGGAGTGATGCTGACCAGTTCGAAGCCGGAGACCATCGGCACCACCAGGCAGCCGACCATGCCCATGTCGTGGAAGAGCGGCAGCCAGGTGACCATCACGTCGTCGTCGCCGCACTCGATGTGCGCGATCGTGTCGGAGACGTTGGCGTGCAGGTTGCCGTGGCTGATCTGGACCGCCTTCGGCTCGGCGGTCGAGCCACTGGTCAGCTGCAGCAGCGCGATGTCGCTTTCGGCGGCCGGCACGATCTCGAACTCTCGGTCGATGTCCAGGTCGGAGATCATCCGGTAGGCGATCCCCCGCTCTTGCAGGATGGCGGCCATCGCCTCGAAGGGCGCACCGAGGAGCACTAGCCGCGCGTCGATCATGCGCAGTACGCGCACCGTGTCCTCGACCCAGACGGCGAGTTCCGTCCGTGACGTCGGCTGGTGCAACATGGTGACGCTGCCACCGGCCAGCCAGGTGGCCTGCACGACACGGGCGACGTCCACCGGCTCGCCGGCGAGGATCGCGATCGCCTGCCGACCCGATAGTCCACTTTCGACAAGTGCGGCCGCGGTGCGCCGCGCAGCGGTGTGCACCTGTCCCCAGATACGTCGCGAGGGTGTCGTTGGCGCCCCGGTGACCATGCCTCGCCGCGATCGCGCGGCGGCGTCCACTATCGACTCAACGAAACGGCTCACGGCGACCCATTCGCAATCATGACGACAGCCTAGGCAGTAACATGCCGGAAACCAACGGTGACGATCTCCCCGGAAGGCGGCAGTCGTGGACCGCGAGACGCAGCAGTGGTTGGACGTCGTCCGCGCCGAGACGGCGGCGGTGCTCGGCCGCGCCCGCGATGAGGTGCCCCCGGATGGCGCGTTCGCCGAACTCGGTTTCGACTCGCTGAGCGCGTTGGAACTCGCCGAACGCCTCGCCGACGCCAGCGGCCTGGAGTTGCCGGGCACGCTGGCCTTCGACTATCCCAATCCGGCCGCCCTGGCCGGATATCTGGCCGCGCGGGCAGATTCGCCCGCCCCCGGCTCGACGCAGACCGGTGCCGCTGCTGGCTCTCCCGCCGGTCCCGACCCGTCGGCCGACCCGATCGCCATTGTGGCCATGGCGTGCCGCTTTCCTGGCGGCGTGTCCACTCCCGATGACTTCTGGGCCAATCTCGTCGAGGGGCACGACGGGGTCGGCGCGTTCCCGATCGACCGCGGCTGGGATCCGGACGTGTTCGACCCGGACCCGGAGCATCCCGGCACCACTTACACCAGGCACGGCGGCTTCCTCTACGGCGCTGGTGACTTCGACGCCGGATTCTTCGGGCTCTCCCCACGCGAGGCGCTGGCCGCCGACCCGCAACAGCGGCTGATGCTGGAGACCACCTGGGAGGCACTGGAGCGGGCCGGGATCGACCCGCACCGGCTGCGCGGCAGCCGCACCGGAGTCTTCACCGGCGTCATCGGTGCCGACTACGCGCCCCGGCTCGGTGCCATCCCGCCCGACGTCGGCGGCTTCCTGCTGACCGGCAACGCGTCGAGCATCGTCTCCGGCCGGGTGTCGTACACGCTGGGCCTGGAGGGCCCTTCACTGTCGATCGACACCGCCTGCTCGTCGTCGCTGGTCGCGCTTCACTTGGCCGCCCGTTCACTGCGCGCGGGCGAGTGCACGATCGCCCTGGCCGGCGGGGTGAGCGTGATCGGCACGCCGCTGGTCTTCACCGAGTTCAGCCGCCAACGTGGGCTCGCTCCAGACGGCCGGTGCAAGCCGTTCGCGGCGGCGGCCGACGGGACCGGCTGGTCCGAGGGGGCCGGCGTGCTCGTCCTGGAGCGGCTCTCCGACGCCCGCCGGCACGGCCGGCCGGTGCTGGCCATCCTGCGCGGCAGCGCGGTGAACTCCGACGGGGCGTCGAACGGACTCACCGCGCCGAACGGGCCGTCCCAGCAGCGGCTGATCGCCGACGCGCTCGCCGACGCCGGGCTGCAACCGGCCGATGTGGACGTCGTCGAGGCACACGGCACCGGGACCCGGCTCGGCGACCCGATCGAGGCCCGGGCCCTGATCGACGCGTACGGCCCGGGCCGGCGACGGCCGCTGTGGCTCGGCTCGGTCAAGTCGAACATCGGACACACCCAGGCCGCCGCCGGGGTCGCCGGAGTCATCAAGATGGTGCTCGCGCTGCGGCACGACCGGCTGCCCCGCACTCTGCACGTGGACGAGCCGACCCCGTTCGTGGACTGGTCCGCCGGCCCGTTACGGCTGCTCACCGACGCCCAGCCCTGGCCGGCCGGGGCCGTGCCGCGACGCGCCGCCGTGTCGTCGTTCGGGATCAGCGGCACCAACGCGCACGTCATCGTCGAGGAGGCGCCGCCGGTGCCCTCCCCCGCCCCGGCGCGGCCCGGCCCGGCGCCGCTGGTGCTCTCGGCGCGCACTGCGGCGGCGCTGCGCGAGGTGGCCCGCCAGCTGGACGGCCACCTGCGTGACCGGCCCGAGCAGCCGCTGCACGAGGTGGCCGTGGCGGCCGCCGCCCGCACCGTGTTCGCGCACCGGGCCGTCGTGCTCGATTCCGCTGGCCTCACCGACCTGGCGGCCGGCCGGCCACACCCGGCGGTCGTCGCCGGCACCGCCGCCGAGGGCAAGCTCGCCGTTGTTTTCCCGGGTCAGGGCGCACAGCGGCCGGGCATGGGTCGCGAACTCGCCGCCGCCGACCCGGAGTTCGCCGCCGACCTGGCCGAGGTCTGCGCCGCCTTCGACCCGTACCTCGACCGTCCGCTGCGGACGGTCATCGACGACGAGCCGGCCCTGCTCGACCAAACCGGCTACACCCAGCCCGCGCTCTTTGCCGTCGAGGTCGCCCTCTACCGCCGGTTGCGGCGCGGCGGGGTACGCCCGGACTACGTGCTCGGCCATTCGATCGGTGAGCTGACCGCCGCCCACGTGGCGGGCGTCGTCTCGCTCGCCGACGCGGCCCGGCTCGTCGCCGGCCGGGCCCGGCTGATGCAGGCGCTGCCGGCTGGCGGGGCGATGGCCGCTATCCAGGCCGCCCCGAATGAAGTCGAGCCGCTGCTCGCCGACTCGGAGGGCCGGACCGGAATCGCCGCGATCAACGGGCCATGCGCCGTCGTCGTCGCCGGGCCGGTGTCCGAGGTCGACCGGATCGTGGAGGTGTTCGCCGGGCAGGGCCGCGCGACAACGCGGCTGCGGGTCAGCCACGCGTTCCACTCTGCGCTCATGGAGCCGATGTTGGCCGAGTACGGCGAGCTGGCCGCCGGCATCGACTACGGTCCGCCGCAACTGCCCGTCGTCGGCAACGAGATCGCCCGGCCGGTGGACGAGTTCACCGCCGAGCACTGGACCCGGCACGTCCGGCAGCCGGTGCGCTTCGGTCAGAGTGTGCGTTGGCTCGCCGCACAGGGCGTGACCCGGTTTCTGGAGGTCGGGCCCGGTGGCACGCTGTCGGCGATGGTGCTGGACTCGGCCGGCGGCGCACCGGCCCCGGACACCGCGACCGGCCCGGCCGCCGTACCGCTGCTGCGCGCCGGTCGCGCCGAGCCGGAGTCGTTCACGCAGGCGCTGGCCCGGATGTTCGCGCTCGGTGTCACCGTCGACTGGTCCGCCGTCGTCGGCCCGGGACCGCGCGGCGAGCTGCCCACCTATCCGTTCCAGCGCCAACGGTACTGGCTCACCCCGCCGACCCGGCCGATGCTCGGCGAGCCCGTCGATCTGCCTGCCGCCGCCGGGCTGCTGTTCTCCGGGGAGCTGTCGCTGCTCGCCCAGCCGTGGCTCGCCGACCACCGGATCCGCGGCGTGGTCGTCGTACCCGGCGCCCTGCTCGCCGAGTTGGCGGCCGCCGCCGGTGACCGGGCCGGCTGCCCCGAGGTCGCGGAGTTGTTGCTGCATGAGCCGCTGACGCTGCCCGACGCCGGGGCGGTGCAGACCCGGGTCGTCGTCGCCGAGCCCGGCGCCGACGGCACCCGTCAGCTGGCCGTTCACGCCCGGCTTGCCGACGGCACCTGGACCCGGTACGCCACCGGCACCGTCGCCCCGATCCGCGACAGCGATGCCACCCGGTTGCGGATCTGGCCGCCGCCTGGTGCCGGCGAGTTGCCCACCACCGACTGCTACGCCGACCTGGGCGCGGCCGGCTACGACTATGGGCCGGTCTTCCAGGGTCTTGGCCGTGCCTGGCAGCGCGGTGTCGAGACGTTCGCCGAGGTCACACTGCCACCCGAGGCTGCCGGCACGGCCGACCGTTTCCTGCTGCACCCGGCCCTGCTCGACGCGGCGCTGCACGCCCTCGGGTTGCGCGCCGATGCCGGCGACGAGTTGGCGCTGCCCTTTTCCTGGACCGGGCTACAGGTGCACAGCCGGGGTGCCGCCGCGGTTCGCGCCCGGTTGACCCGCACCGCCGACGGCATCGAGGTGATGCTCGCCGACCCGAGCGGCGTGCCGGTCGCCTCGATCCGCCAGCTCGCCCTGCGGCCGGTCGACCCCGCCCAGCTGGCCACCCGCCCGGCGTCCGGAGTCCACGAACTGTGCTGGGTGCCGGCCGGCGCGGAAAAAGCCGCGGTACCGGCCGCAGGCGACGCCGCGATCAGGTGGCTCGAGGAACTGCCGGCGGACGCCGCGGTGCCCGATGTGGTCTTCGCCGCGTTGCCGCCGGGCGGCGACGAGCCGGCCGGGGCGGTCGTCGCCGCCCTCGAGCTGGCGCAGCGCTGGCTGGCCGATCAGCGGTTCGCCGCCGCCCGGCTGGCGGTGGTGACCCGGGGCGCCACGGGTGGACCGCCGGCCGACCTCGGCCACGCGGCGGCGTGCGGGCTGCTCCGCACGGTGCAGTCGGAGAATCCGGGCCGGCTGACGCTGATCGACGTGGCCGGCGACAAGGCCGTCCCGCCGGCGGTGCTCGCCGCGGCCGCCGCCAGCGACGAGCCGCAGGTTGCGCTCGTGGGCGGCGACGTGCTGGTGCCCCGCCTGCGGGAGGGTGGCACCGCTGCCACCCCGGCCGCGGCCTGGAACCCGGACGGCACCGTGCTGATCACCGGCGCCACCGGCGCCCTCGGCCGGCTTGTCGCCCGGCATCTGCTGGCGCGCGGGCGGGCCCGACATCTGCTCCTGGCCTCCCGGCGCGGACCCGACGCCCCGGGAGCCGCCGACCTGGCCGCCGAGCTGGACGCGTTGGGCGCCGCCTCGGTGCGCGTCGTCGCCTGCGACGTCGCGGATCCGGCGGCGGTCGCCGCGCTGCTCGCCGGTGTTCCGGCGGAGCATCCGCTCACCGCCGTGCTGCACCTGGCGGGCGTACTCGACGACGGTGTGGTGGCCGCGCAGACCCCGCAGCGGGTCGCGGCCGTGCTGCGCCCCAAGGCCAGCGGCGCGTGGCACCTGCATGAGCAGACCCGTGGCCTCGACCTCGCCGGGTTCGTGCTCTTCTCCTCCGCCGCCGGCCTGTTCGGCGCGCCGGGCCAGGCCGGCTACGCGGCCGCCAACGCCTACCTCGACGCGCTGGCCGCCCTGCGGCGCACGAAGGGCCTGCCGGCGCAGTCGCTGGCCTGGGGGCTGTGGGAACTGTCCGAGGGGATGGCCGACCAGGTCGGCGTCGCCGGGCTGCGCCGGATGCGCCGCGCCGGTCTCGCGCAGCTGTCCGCGCAGGCCGGCCTGGCCCTACTGGACCGGGCGCTGGCGGCGAACGCGCCGCTGCCGGTCCTCGCCGAGCTGGACCTGACCCTGCTGCGTGGGCAGGACCGCCGGGGGCTGCCGAGCCTGCTGCGCGGCCTGCTGCCGGCGGACCCCGCCGGCGCGGCCCCACTCCCGGCGGAACTGGGCGTGCCGGGCGGTGTGGGGGTCGGCGGTGTCGCGGCAGCGCCAGGCGGGCTGGACCTGGCCCGAACGCTGCCCGGACTCGATCCGGCCGAACAGGATCGGGTGCTGCGCGAGCTGGTGCTCAGCGAGGTCGCGCTGGTGTTGGGGCACCAGTCGAGCGCCGACCTCGATCCGGCGCGGAGCCTACCCGAGCTCGGCTTCGACTCGCTGACGGCGGTCGAGCTGCGCAACCGGCTGGCCGCCGTGACCGGGCTCACCCTGCCGGCGACCCTGGTCTTCGACCACCCTGGCGTGCACGAGCTGGTCGCCTATGTGCGCGGCGAACTGGTGCCGGAGCGGGCCGCGTCCGCGCTCGGGGTGCTCGAAGACCTGGGCCGTCTGGAGTCCGACCTGTCACACCTGGCGATGGACGGGGTGGCCCGCAAGCGGGTGGCCGAGGCCCTCGGCCGGCTCATGTCCTTCGTGGACTCCAGTGGTGACAAGATCGACGCGTCGAGGGACGACTTTTACGACCTGATCGACTGACCGCTGCCCACACCGGCGTGGCCGGCCTGGACACCGCACGGGCCGGCTCGGGAGCCTAGGCGGCTACCGGTGCCGCCTCGATCGCATCGATCTCGATGTCCGAGCCGAACAGCCCGCGCAGAATGTCCCCGACCGCGTCCCGCAGCGCCGCGCACGCCACCGGGTCGATCAGGCTCGCCAGCGAGGCGATGCCGAGATCGAACCGGCTGGCGAACTCCACCCGGACCGCGTCGCCCTCCTCGACCACCAGCCAGGAGCCGGTGAAGACCGAGAAGTCGCCCTTGGTCTGCGCGAAGTCGATCCGCCGCGCCAAAGGGTCGATGTCGTCGCGCTCGGTCCAGACCAGGATGCCCTTGCGGAAGTTGACCTCCCACGCCGACTCGACCTGGGTCGGGGTGAGTTGGGTGACCGCGACCGTCCGCACGGCATCGGTGAACTCCGGGTACGCGCCGAAGTCGGCGAGCCGGTCGAACGTCCGTTGGGCGTCGGCGCCGGGTAGCAGCGCGTGCACGACGACCGAACACTCCATCGTGACTCCTCAGCTCGCGTGGGTGATCATTTTTTCAGGCTGCGGATCAGCTGGCGGATCGAGCATCGCCAGGCGTCCTCGACCTGGGTGGGCGTCAGGGCTGCCGGGCCGCCGGGCAGCGCGCCGAAGGAGGTCGGCAGCAGCTCCGGGATGATGACCAGCCCGCAGACCGCCACCACCGCGTCCAGCCGGGCCAGGTCCTCCGCCGGCAGCACGTCCGCGAACGCGGGCCGGACCAGACGGTCCACGATCGACGGGTCGGCGACTCGGGCGGCCGGGACGTCGAGCCCGCACTCGCGGCCGGTCTCGGTGACCAGCTCGAGGTAGCGCTCGACCGGCACTCCGGCCGGACCGGCCGTCAACCAGAATTCGCCGGCGCGCAGGTTCGCGTCGAGCACCGCGCGGATGCCCTTGGCGACCAGGTCCTGCGGGACCAGATCGAAGTAGGTGCCCGGGTGCGCCGGGATGAACGGCAGCCGGCCGGTCAGCAGGTATTCGGCCAGCATGTGCACGGCCTGGTTCTGCCGGATCACCCCGGTCGCCGAGTCGCCGATGACGATCGCCGGCCGGACGATCACGTGGTCGAGGCCGCTGTCGCGGACCATCTCCTCGCCGAGGTACTTCGACGCCACGTATTCGTCGGTGCGTGCCGACGCCTTTTCGGTGCCCCGCCGGTCGCCGCCGCCGGCCTTGCCGTGCCGCGCCACGTAGGCGGTGCTCACCTGCATCAGCAGGGCGTCCGCCTCGGCGGCGAACTCGATCACCCGGCCCAGGCCCTCGATGTTGAGCCGGTCGACCTCCGCCTGGTCGGCGGAGAAGTTCACGATCGCCGCCGAGTTGATCACGACGTCGACCTCGGCGCAGAGTTCCCGGTAAGCGCGCCGGTCCAGCCCGAGCGATGGGGCGTGCAGGTCGAGCCGGACCGCCCGGTCCGAGCCGGCCGGCAGCCGCCGGAACACCCCCGCGATCACGTCGTAGTCGGCCAGTTCCGGCAGCACCGCGGTGCCGACGACGCCGCTGGCGCCGGTGACCAGCACCGTACGGCCGGTCATCCGGTGGCGCCCGGGGCCGGGAAGCGCGCGGCGAGCGCGGCACAGGCGCGGTCGATGGAGGCGATCAGCCGCGCCTCGTCGGCCGTGGTCATCGTGGCCGGCGGGGTCAGGCGCAGCACCGGATGGGCGTTCATCGAATGGTTGACCACCACGTCGTTGTCGAGCAGGTCCATCAGGAACTCGGCGGCGTGCTGCCCGTTGCGGAACTCCACGCCGACCAACAGCCCTGCGCCGCGCACCTCGGCAACCAGGTGTCCGATCGCCCGTACCGCGCTGGTCAGCGCCGTGAGCAGCCGGTCGCCCAGCCCTGCGGCCCGGTCGACCAGCCCCTCGTCGCGGATCACCTCGACGGTCGCCCTGACCGCCGCCATCGCCAACGGGTTGGCAGAGAACGTCGACGTGTGCAAGTAGGGGTCCTTGTCGAATGGGGCGAACACGTCGGCGGTCGCCAGCGTCGCCGCGACCGGCACCAGCCCGCCGCTGAGCGCTTTGCCGACCAAAAGCAGATCCGGCCGTACGCCGTCGCGGTCCGCGCCCCACCAGGTGCCGAGCCGACCCATCCCGGTCATCACTTCGTCGAGGACCAGCAGGGCGCCACGGTCGTGGCAGAGCGCTGCGACCGCGCCGAGATAGCCCGGCTCGGGAATGACCACACCGCCCTCGCTCTGTACCGGCTCCACGACCACGCAGGTGTCGCCGTCGACGACTTCGGCTAGGCCGGCCAGGTCGCCGAACCGGACGTGTCGGACCTCCGGCAACAGTGGACGGAACGGATCCTGGTAGAGCGCGCGGGCGGTCAGCGACAGCGCCCCGATCGTCTTGCCGTGGTAGCCACTGTGCATCGAGACCAGCCGGTGCCGTCCGTTCGCCCGGGCGATCTTGATCGCGGTCTCCACCGCCTCGGCGCCCGAGTTCGAGAAGTGCACTTTGGTCAGCCCGGATGGTGCCACCGAGGTCAGCGCCGCGGCGGCCCGGGCCGCCGGCTCGTTGAGCAGCACCCGGGTGGACAGTGCCTGCCGTTCCAGTTGGTCGCGCACGGCGGCGAGCACCCGGGGGTGGCCAGCGCCGACGAAGAAGACTCCGTAGCCGCCGCAGTTCAACAGCTCACGGCCGTCGGCAGTGTGCACGACGGAACCGGTGGCACCGACCTCCAACGGAGTGTTGAGCATCGCGGCCACACGGCCCTGCCCCTCGCCCAGGTGTCGGCGGTAGAGCTCGAGGACATCGGGGGCCACGGCGGAAGTCTGCCCGAACGATCTACGGCCGGCAAGGCGGCGGCGGTGAAAGAAGCGTGTTGCCCGGCCGTCCCGGACCAAGGATTGCCGCTCGTGCATGGCCGCTCTATCGTTTCCGACGTGGATGCCTATAGCGAGATCACATACACGGTCGCGGACCGGATCGCGACGATTTCGCTGAATAGGCCCGATACCCGTAACGGCTACACCGTCCAGATGGCCGACGAACTGGCGCTTGCCTTCGACCGGGCGGATGACGACGACGAGGTTCGCGTGGTCGTCTTCACTGGCGCGGGTGAACACTTCTGCGCCGGCCTCGACTTGTCCATATCGGAGTTCGACACGCCGGCCGACGGCGACGCCGGCGAATGGGACGAGCCCGCCGGTCGCTGTTCGATGCGCATCTACGCGATGAACAAGCCGGTCATCGCCGCCATCCGGGGTGCGGCCGTCGGCGCCGGTGCAACCATCATCCTGCCCGCCGACTACCGGCTCGCCGCCACCGACGCCCGATTCGGGTACGTCTTCAGCAGGCGCGGCATCTACGCGGAGGGCGCCTCCGCCTGGTTCCTGCCCCGGCTGGTCGGGATGGGGCGCGCCCTCGACTGGATGATCAGCGGGCGAGCCTTCGACGCCGCCGAGGCGCTCGATGCCGGCCTCGTCCACAGTGTCCACGAGCCAGAGCAGCTGCTCGACAAGGCATACCAGCTCGCCCGTGCCATCGTCGCCACGACCGCGCCGGTATCCGTCGCGATCATCCGGCAGCTGCTCTACCGGATGAGCGCCCTGGACTCGCCGTACCCGGTGCAGCGCCTAGACTCCCGGCTCGCCGCCGACAGCCTAGACAGCCCGGATGCCCGGGAGGGCTTCGACTCCTTCCGACAGCGTCGTGAGCCCGTGTTCCCGGGCCGGGTCAGCAAAGACCTGCCCGGCTACCTTCCCTGGGGAAACGCGCCGAGGGCTCGCCGCGACAGCCAATGACGCCTACGGTAACGGAATGACCGACGAACTCGCGGAGCGGATCGCCGTCGCGACGCCGGCCGAGACCGCCTACGCCGCTGTCGCAGACCTGCGCCGGATGACCCGGTGGAGCCCCGAGTGCTTCGCGATCTGGGTGACCGCCCGGGACGACGACCGCCCCAGCCGCTTCGTCGGCTGGAACCGGCGCGGCCCGTTCCTCTGGTTTACCACCGCACGGGTCGTCGTCGCGGAACCCGGCCGCGAGTTCGCCTTCGACGTCTCCGCCTTCGGCCAGCCGGTCGCGCGGTGGGGCTACCGATTCACGCCTGCTCGCGAAGGGTGCGAGGTGACCGAATACTGGCACGACCGGCGCAACCGGGCGGCCATGGTGCTCGGCAGGATCTTCACGGGCAAGGTGGCGTCGGCTCGGCCGGCGGCCAACCGTGACGGCATGCGGCAGACGCTGGCCCGACTCAAGAACGACCTCGAGCGCCACTGACCGGCGTCCCTTCTGACACCCGCTCACTGAGGCTGAATGAGCCGTCCGGAACTCGGCAGGGCGCCTGGCCACGCGGCGATTAAGCACGGCGTGTAGTGGTCCGATATGGAGCGAGACCACAGTGGACCGACGGTTGTCCAGGTCTGCCGTTCACCACGAGCTCGTTGTGCCGGTTCTTCGGAATAAGGGGCAACCAGACGATGCCGACGAATCGATGTCTTTTGTGGACGGAGCTTCTGACGGCGGCTTCCCCTTCGTTGCCTCCATATCCGCCCAGCCGGTAGCCTCGTGCCTGGCGCAGCCCTTGGTATCCATGGGAAGGGGCACCATCATGTGGCCGGCGGTTCATTCCCGCGACGCGGACAGGTCTTGACCGGCACGGTAGCCGCGGTGGCCTCGCGTCACACGCTACCGGGCTCGCTTCGATGGACCGAGGCGCCGACGCCAGGTGATGCCCGAGCACTGGTGGAGTTCCCCGCGCTCGGTCCGCTGGAGACGGTGGTCGCCGGTCGGCTGGCCACCTTGGGCCCGCCCAAGCAGCGCACACTGATTGCACCCACGAGGACCAGCCGCTGGACCCGGATCGCTCGCGCGCGGCCGTCGTCGATTCTCCGCAGCTGGCCGACCCGATCCAGATCCCCCAGGCCGGGCTGCCCCGGACCGGCACCTTGAAGGTACGACGCATCGAGCTGACCCACCGGATCCTAGGAGCGGGCGGGCGCGCCGCGTGAACCAACTCGAACGGAACGATGAGATGACCGGGAGGACAAGTTGACCGCCAACGCTGAGTTCGACGCGGTACGTGCCAAGCTCGTCGATCACCCCCTGTACGCACAGATCACCACCGAGGACCGGCTGCGCATCTTCATGAAGCACCACGTGTTCGCCGTGTGGGACTTCTTCACCCTGCTCAAGCGCTTGCAGACGGAGGTCACCACGGTCACGCTGCCGTGGCAGCCGCGAGGGCACGCCGAGCACGGTCGGTTCATCATGGAGATCGTCCTGGCTGAGGAGACCGACGAGGACATCGGCGGCGGCTACATCAGCCACTTCGAGCTGTACCGGCGCGCGATGGCCGAGATCGGCGCGGACACCGAGCCGATCGACGCGTTCCTCGCCGCGCTGGACAGCGGAGTCGGTCCCATGACGGCGCTCAAGGACGAGCGGATTCCATCCAGCGTCCGCGAGTTCGTCGGCCACACCCTCGATGTGGCCCTGAACGGCGCACCGCACGAGGTGGCGTCCTCGTTCTGCCACGGCCGCGAGAACCTGCTGCCGGACGTGTTCTCCGAGGTCCGCGCCAACGTGGACGATGTGCTCGCGAACGCGCCGGTGTTCCGGCACTACCTGGATCGCCACATCGCCCTGGACCACGACGAGCACGGCCCGCTCGCGCTGCGCCTTCTCGCCGCCCTGTGCGACGGCGATCCGCGGCGCGAGGCCGAGGCGGACGCGGTGAGCGTCGAAGCGATCAAGGCACGCACCGGGCTGTGGGATGGCGTACTGGCGGAGTTCGACGCCGCCTAGTTGTTCTGTCCACGGACGTTGGTGACACGGATGGTTTCTCGAATGGGTGAGGACCTCCGGGCGAGGCGGAGCTTGTCGAAGGTTCCACACCCGCTTCGGAGGTTCTCGGCCAGACGCCGACGAGTCGTGCGGGACGGGTGGGCGACCCGGATGACGTATGTCCTGAGTCGACTGTCAGGATTGCGACATGACGGTCAGACTTGCCAACAGGGTTGCCCTGGTCACGGGCGGGAGCCGAGGTATCGGCGCCGCCGTCGCGCGCCGGCTCGCCGAGGACGGCATCCACGTCGCGTTCACCTACCGTACCGCGGAGGACAACGCGAAGTCCGTGGTGGCCGACATCGAGGCGTGCGGCCGCACCGGCCTGTCGATCAGAGCGGACAGCGCCGACGCGGCGGCGGTGGTCGGTGCCGTCGAGCAGACCGTCGCCAAACTGGGGCGGCTGGACATCCTGGTCAACAACGCCGGGGTGTTCGCGGGTGGGCCGATCGAGTCGGTCAGCCTCGACGACCTCGACCGCGCCGTCGCAGTCAACGTACGCGGGGTATTCCTCGCCACCCAGGCGGCGGTGCGCCACATGGGCGAGGGCGGGCGGATCGTCAACATCGGCAGCAGCTTCGCCAGCCGGGTCCCGGCGCCCGGGGTGAGCGCCTACGCGATGACGAAGAGCGCTGTCAACGGTTTGACCCGGGCGCTCGCTCGTGAACTCGGGCCGCGCGGGATCACCGTCAACCTGATCCTGCCCGGCTCGACGGACACCAACATGAACCCGGCGGACAGCGCGAGCGCGGACGCGCAGCGGTCGCACATCGCGCTCGGCCGGTACGCGGCACCGGCCGACGTGGCAGCGACGGTCAGTCACCTGGTGGGCGATGGCGGACAACACATCAGCGGCGCATCGATTGCCATCGACGGTGGCGCAACGGCCTGAACGGATCCGAGGGGCAGGCAGCCCCGCCGCAGCGCCGCCGGCGGGCTCGGCCATCACGCCACCGTCAGGTACCCGGGCCGGTGCCGGCATCACGCCGAGCGCGCGCATCGTCCGGGTCATCCCCGCGTTCTTCGAGTACGTTCACGAGGGTCGAGGCGGTGAGGGCCACGGGCCGATCATCGTCGTGGACCAGTTGGCGCAGCGTTTGCAGCGCAATGGTCCCTGGCATCTCGGCGAGGTCGCTGCCGACGAGTGTCGGCACGGCTCCCGTCTCGCCCCGCGCACCCAGTGCGAGAGCGGCGTGTTTGCGGACCGTCGGGTCCGTGCCCTCGAACGCGTCGGTGAGCCGCCGTCGCCTCGTCGCCGGGTAGCTCGGCGAGCGTCCGGACCGCGCGGCGCCAGACCTGTGCCACGACAAGCCCTGGTCTCACCCCTCCACCGGGGGACCTCGCTGCCTATCGATCACCGACACGCCGAACGTCGAGTCAGACGATCTTCACTTCCAGAACACGGCCTATCCTGATCTTAACCCGTGCGGCGGGGACGGGGATTGACGGACTTCGCCTTCCTTGCAGCTGCTGTCTTGGCGTTCGTGGTGGTCGCGGTGCGGACGTCGTGGCGTGGGGTGGTTGTTGCGGCGGCCGGGCGGCCGCCCTGGTCCTGGCCGGGAGGGTTTGGGTGCACTGGCCGGGCAAGCGGCCTTAAACGCTGTGGTGATGCGGGTTGCTCCCAGGTGCGGCGTACGTCGGCGGCCAGTGCGCGGGCCAGACGCAACTGGGTGTAGGCGGTGAGGATCATCCAGGTCCATCGGTCGGCTGCCTGCGGGGTGCGGATCTTGGGGCAGGTCCAGCCGAGGGTCTGTTTGAACAGGCGGAACGTGTGTTCAATGTCGAAGCGGCGCAGGAACGTCTGCCAGAGCCGGTCGACATCAGCGCTGGTGGCGCCGACGCCGGACCACCAAAGCCAGACCGGCTTCGGGGTAGCGCCGCTGGGTAGATGGTCGACCTCCAAACGGATGACGGTTCCCTCGATGACCGGTAGCACCTTCGCCGAGTCGATCCAGGCGGATCGGTGGGTCAACCGGGGGTGTAGCCGGTCCCAGGCTCGGGCCAACGCAGTGCCGTAGAGACGGGTGTCGGCGACGGTGGCGGCATCGGGCTCACCCCAGGTGGCGGGATCGCCGAAGACGAACTCGTCGCCGTGCCTGCGCGGTCGGCCGACCGTCCCGGGCTGCCGGGCCGGCACTGCCCGGCGTAGTACCCGGTCTGAGCGCATCCGCGCGAGAACCTGTACAGGCAGGTCACGCAGGAGAAACGCCAGTCGGGGTGCGTCGTAGCCGGCGTCGGCCACGACCAGGATCTCCAGGCCGCCGGGCTGCCACTGCCCGGCCGCGATCAGCCGGCCCATGATGTCTCGCAGCTGCCCAGCGGTGACCGTGGCCGCATCATCACCAGGAGCCAGCCGAACCGCGTCCAACGCCGCGAGGGCGGTGCGCAACCGACCGATGTCCAGCCGGCCGCAGGCTCGCCGGACAGGCCGCGGGCCGTCAGGCTGCGCAGGAACGCCAACCAGCCGGCGCCGCTGCCGCGCTGCGGATCGTCAAAGAGCGGCACGCACAGAAAACACCAGCTGGAAGATCCAGCTACACCCTGATCGTGCGCGGCCCCTAGTACGGCAGCCGCCGTTTGAGATGTCGCTGGTGGGGCCTGGTAGGCGAGGTGCGGCCACCGCGTGATCGTCTGTCTGCTGTGGACATAACTTCAGATGTGGCGGTGGCCGCGTGCCACAGCGTAAACC
>NZ_POTY01000157.1 GCF_003236315.1 Micromonospora craterilacus | reverse complement strand
AGCTCGCCCTCGACAAGCCAGCGGCGGGACACCGCGACCAGCTCGTCCGGCAGCCGACCAGACATCCGCAACAGCAACTCGTGAAAGGCAGCGAGCCGCTCAATAGACGTTCCTACGGCCGAGGACATGATCTCACCCTTCCCGGCGGCGACGAGTCGCTTCGCTACCTGCTCGCACGCAGGGCGGACGTTGAGCCGTCTGCCCACTAGACGACGCTGCCGCACCGCCTCCGGTTCAATCCAGGGGCCGTGAATTTGCCCGCCTTTCCACCCACCGACGAACCGTCTCGGAACAGGCCGTTACGGCGTCTCGTCGCGATGGCCAACACCGCTCTACGCGCAGGGGCGGCAGTCGCCGAAATTCACGAATGGCTAGAAACCGATGGCGCGTGAAGAATAATAGCCGCTGAATGTATTAGCAGTAATTGCTCGCTCCGCTCATGCGGGCCTGGCGCCGTCGCCAGGTCGAACGTCCGTGCGAATCGGGGTTACCGATCTCGCGGCCGGTCACGATTAGTCGCCCGCTCAGCCGCGCGCACCGGTAGCGATGTCGGCGGGCTGGAGGGTCTTCAGCTCCTCGACGGAGGGGTCGACGCGGCCGCGCAGCCGGCTGGCCTGGCGGGTGATCGCCTCGTCCATCAGTTGTCGGGCGTACCGGGCGTTGCCGAACGAGCGGCCGCGTGGCACGGCGTCGAAGTGGGTCCGCAGCGCCTCCAGCACCTCCCACGGGCAGTCGTAGCCGTTCGTACCGGCCAGGTTCTGGAAGATCGCGACGAGTTCGTCGGTGGCGTAGTGGGTGAAGTGGATGTGCCGGGTGAACCGCGACTGCAAACCCGCGTTGGTGTCGAGGAAGGTGGCCATCTCCTCGTCGTACCCGGCGACGATCACCACCACCTCGTCGCGGTGGTCCTCCATCAGCTTCACCAACGTGTCGATTGCCTCCCGCCCGAAGTCGTTACGGGCCTCCGGCGGGCTCAGCGTGTACGCCTCGTCGATGAACAGCACCCCGCCGCGGGCCTTGTCGAACGCCTCCCGGGTGCGGTGCGCGGTGTGCCCGATGTACTCGCCGACCAGGTCGGCCCGGGCGACCTCGACCACCTGCCCGCCGCTGATCACACCGAGGGCGGCCAGCAGACGGCCGTAGAGCCGGGCGACGGTGGTCTTGCCGGTGCCCGGCGGCCCGGAGAAGACGAGGTGCCGCGAGATCGCCGGCGCCGGCAGCCCGACCCGGACCCGGGTACGCGCGTTGGCGATCAGGTCGACCAGATCCGATACCTCACGTTTGACCGCGGCCAGACCGATCATGCCGTTCAGGCTGGCGAGCAACGCATCCGTCTCGGAGGCGCGCCCACCGTCGGCGGCCTCGGCCATGGAACCAGAGCCGTTCGCCGCCTGGCCGACGTCCTCCGGGAGCAGCTGCGCCAGCTCGACGCCGTCGCCGGTGCCGACGGTCGAGAGGCGGTACGCCTGCCGGCCGATCATCTCCTCGAAGACCTGCCGGGCGACCCGGGCGTTGCCGAACGACTCGGTCCGCGGCATCCCGTCGAAGAGCTTGGCCAGCGCCGCTCGGGTGTCGTACTCCAAGGAGTAGTGGTGGGTGCTGCACAGCCGCTCGACGATCGTGACCAACTCGTCGGTGCGGTAACTGTCGAACTCGATGGTGCGGGAGAAGCGCGAGGCGAGGCCGGGGTTCCCCGCCATGAACTGCCGCATCTGCGGCGAGTAACCGGCGACCACGACCACCACCTCGTCACGGCGGTCCTCCATCAGCTTCACCAGGGTGTCGACGGCCTCCCGGCCGAAGTCGTGCCCACCGCCGCCGCCGTCGACCGGATTGAGGGTGTACGCCTCGTCGATGAACAGCACACCACCGAGCGCCTCGGTGAACTTCTGGGTGGTCTTGACCGCCGTACCGCCGATGTGTTCGGCGACCAGGTCGGCCCGGGACGCCTCGACCAGTTGACCGGAGGTGAGCACCCCGAGAGCGGTGAGGATCTGGCCGTAGAGCCGCGCGACCGTGGTCTTGCCGGTGCCCGGCGCACCGGCGAAGACGAGGTGCCGCGACATCGGCGGACGCGGCAGGCCTGCCTCGGCCCGCCGCTGGGCGATGCGGTGCAGCCCGACGAGGGTGGCCACCTCCTGTTTGACCGCGGCCAACCCGACCAGCTCGTGCAGTTGGGTGAGCAGCGGTGCCGCCGGGTCGCCGGCGGTCGGAGCGGGAGTAGCGGCGGGCGTCCGGAGCTCGAATTGGGGACTCAGGCCCGCCGGGCCACCGACGCCCGGCCCCGGCATCGGGTCGACGACCGGTGGAGTACCCGCGTCGGATTGCGCAGGCGCGCCAGCACCCGACCGCCGGACCTGCTCCCGGCGGTTGCCGGTGATCGATGCGGTGGAGAGGTCCACCGGTTCGGTGGTCTCCACCAGCACCCCGTCGGTGCCGTTGTCGAAGATCTCCGACTGTGGGAGAGCACCGCGGGAACCGGGCGCGAACCGCACGCCGAGCCCGGCCCCGCCACGGACCCGGCTGCGACGCAGCTTGAGATCGCCGGATGCCTCGACCAGGATGCCGGCCTCGCTGGCGCCGCCAATCTCCGACGAGGTGACGGTCGCCGTCCCGGCCTCGCCGACAATCACGCCGAACCGACCGCCCCGAAGGCGCGATTCGGTCATTGCCAACCGCCCACCGGCGGCGAGTCGTACCCCGGCGACCCCGCACTCGTCGATCGTGGCGTCACGTAGCGCTCCCTGACCGCCGTCGACGCATTGGACGCCGTACTCGGCGCAGCCGCCGATGGCCGTGTCGACCACCGTTGGCGCGGCCTCGGCACGGATGACCAACCCGGTCCGACCGCCGTTGACCGTGCAGCCGGAGAGCGAGCCACGGGCTTCGGCGTCGAACAAGGCGATCACCTCGCCGGTGCCCGTGATTCGGCATTGCCGCAGGGTGGGCCCCGCCGTACCGGCGACCGCGAGGACGGGGCCGGTGCCGGAGAGCTGGCAGTCGGTGAGGCTGCCGCCGCCGGCGTCCACGGCCAGCACCGCGTGCCCGCCCGTGTTGGTGACCCGGCAGCTCTGCAGGCTCGGCGTGGCGTCACCGGCGATCACCACACCGTGTCCGGCGACGGAGTCCACGGTGCAGTCCTCAAAGGACGGCGCTCCGCCCATCGCCACAATCGCCGGGCCCTCGGTGTGGTGGACCGCCGTGCGTCGTACGGTGATTCTGCCGCCCTCCTCGACGGCGACCGCTGGTCCGCCGATCGCGCTGAGGTCGCTGTCGACGAGGCTTCCCAGGCCGTTGCGGGTGGACAGCAGGCCGGGGCCACGAACGTCGGTTATCACACAGTCGACGATCTGAGGATCCGCGTCGGTGGTCACCACCACGCCCGCGCTGCCCACGTCCCGTACCGTCGTGCCACGAATCGTGCCGGTCATCGCCCCTTCAAGTAGCGCGCCCGCGCCGGATTCGTTGCGCAACACGCAGTTCTGAAGGTCCAGGCGGCTGCCGCGGCCGCGAACGTGCAGACCGACCAGACCGTCCGCCCGTACCTCGCAGTCAATCATGCGCAGAAGGCCCCCGATCGCCTGGACGGCGGGGAAGTCGGGACCACCGCCGACCACGACGATGCCGCGCAGGGTGACCGTGCCGGCCCCGACGAAGACGGCGACCGCCTTCGGGGCGCGGAGAGTCACCGTACCCGGGCCGTCCTCGGCGACGAGCGTGACGTCGCCGACGAGGCGCAACTCCTCCTCGTACACCCCGGGCTGGAGCATGACGGTCGTCCCGGCCCCGGCGACGGCCAGGGCATCGCCGATCCGCGGCAGCCCGCCGGGTTCGTTGTGCGACACCGATACGACGGCTTGGTTCATGATCGCCACCCTCCGCTGGTCGGTGCTGCCTGTGCCTGAAACGGGTGCCCCGCTGGATCGAAGCCGAGCGAAATGCCGATGTTGGAGGGTTGCTCCACGTCCGTGTCCCCCTTTCGTCGGGCTGGTCGCGTCGCTCCCCCCTCACGACCGACCTGTCCGGAACGCGGACGTGTCCCGGAGACAACGGCCGGACTGGCCAACCGGTTCATCTGACGCCGCCAGCCAGCTCATCCGTGGCCGTTGAGGGCTGTCCGGTGTCTCGCTGCCGGGTCGGTAGGTAGTGCTCGTTGACTAGGACGATGACATTCATCGAAGGATTCGCCAGCCGTTCCACCTCGAGCGGATTCGGGGTCAGCACCTCGAAGTCGACGTCGAGGTCGCCGCCTCCGTCCTGCGCGAGCCGGCGTCCCCAGCGGAGGAACTGGCCGAGCAGGTTCGTGAAGTTGGCACCCGCCTCGCCGCCGTAGCTGCCGTGGCGGCGCAGCTCGGCCGCGAAGGCAGCCACGTCGAGCTGGTCCGGCGCCGGCTCGGACACCACACCCATTTCTGACAGCGCCAGCTCACGATGTGTGTGAGGCCTGGTTCGCGCCCGCTCGATGAGCAGGGCAAGGAAGTCGCGCAATGCGGGCGCGTCCGCGAGCAGGCCCGGCCGCGCGAGCCCGGCCGCGTCCGCGACCAGGTTGGCTGCGGTACTGACCCGGTGGGCGGAGAGGGTCTCCAGGACCGCGGCGAAGGCGCAGTCGCCGTTCGCGGCGACCCAGCCGACCGACCGACCGTTCGCGCTGAGCCAGTTCTGTTGGCTCGCGTTCGGCGAGTAGAACTGACCGGGTCGGTTGCGCTCCCCCTCGTGCCACCAGTCCGGCGATCTGCCCAGCCGGAGCACCGACGGGCGCGCTGGCTGGTCCTGTTGCTGGTACGTCGTCAGCAGCCCCCGCAAGACACCTATCAGTTCGCTGTTGGCGGTGGGACTCTGCGCCGGCGGTGCCGAGGTGTGCTGCTCGATGACCCGCAGCCGCTCGTCCCGGCGCGGGTGGGCGTCGACGTGCTCGCGTAGCTGCTGCTCCAAGCTCGCGCGTATCCGGTACAGCTCCGACTGCTCGCCGAGGGTCCGGCTCAATCGCCCTTGCGAGGTCTCGGCCGTGGACTGCGCCGTGGTCGCTTCGGGCGGCGAGTCGACCGCCCTCTCGTCGCGCCGTTGACTGACCGGCGACTGCGGCGTTGGCCGACCGACCAGCGACTCACCCGTTGGTATACGCGGCGACCCCGCGGGCGTGGGTGGGGTGGAACTGCTCAGGCTCAGGCTCAGTGGACGCGGTGCGGGCGGCACCGGCGCGGGTGCCTGCTCGACCACCGCTGCCCGCTGCGGCTCGGACTCCCGCTGCGGCTCCTGCTCCTGCTCGGACTCAGGTCCCTGCTCGGACTCCCGCTGCGGCTCACGCACCGGCTCGGGCTCAGGGCCAGGCTCCCTGGGCGGCGCCGAGACGGGTGCCGGGGCGGTCGGCCGATAGTGGCCCTCCTCTCCCACCGCTACCACGGTGAGCCGTGATTCCCTCGTCGGGCCGACACTGGATCCGGAGTCCCTCCCGTCGACATCCGCGATCGACCCGACCCCGTCGGTATCGATGGTCTCCACCCCGATGCCGAGCGTTGCAGCGATGGCCGTGCGCGACGGCAGCGGTGCGTCGTCGGGCAGTCCGCGACGCCGGGCGATCGTCGTGCGAAGGTCGTCGACCGTCGCCTCCCCGACCTGCCGCACCACCGCAGACGGGTTCGGTTGGTTCCGTGCGGTCGTGATCACCGATTCCAGCCAGGCGTCGCGGCCGGTCGTTTGGTCCAGCACCCGCAGTTGGCGCGCGGCGAGAGCCTGTTTCTGGGCATCGGTCAACGGCACCGACGAAGGCGATTCTGTCTCCGACCGGCGCGCCTCGACCAGGGCCTGAACTCTGTCGGAGAGGTTCGCGCCGTCGTAGAGGTTGACCAGTTCCTCTCGGCCGATGCCGAGTTGGGCGGCCTCGTCCCGCAGGGCCTGCGGCAACAGGTTGACGGCCTGTTCCGCAGGCACCGGTCGTACGCTGGTGGCGGCCGGCATCAGCTCCACGTACCAGCCGTCCCGGTCGATGCCATACCGACGGTTGATCGTGTTGCGCTCTCCGAGCAGCCGCAGCTCGATCGGGGCACGCAGTTCCCGCGCGAGCGCCTGGGCCGTGTTGAGCGGGTCGCGGTGCAGCCGAGCCACCAGCGGCGGTTCGAGCCAATGGTCGCGGGGCCGACCCGCGTTGACCTCCTCGACCATCAGCGAGTAGAGGTCCTGTCCGTCCGGTTCCCGGCGGTGCCACTCGTGCACGGCGGCGATCTCCTGTGGCGTCAGGTGCTGCCGCGCCCAGGCATCGAGCACGTCGGCGAGCTGCCGCTCCTGCTCGGCAGCGTGAACCTCGGCGACCAGGACGTCGCCGCTGCCGACCCCCCGCAATCCGCCGGCGACGGCACCGAGGTGATTGCGCATCGCGATGTCGGTGCGACCGGGCGGCACGGCCGTCTCGGTGACCGCGGCCGGTAGCTGGTTAAGCGCCGTGGTCAGGTCGACCAGTGGTGAACCCTGACGACCGATCCGAGGCATGGCCCGGCTCAGTTCGCTGCGGCGCTGCTGGGTGACCATCTCCTCGTAGTCGGCCTTGAACATCACGACATAGACGTCGCCGGTGAACTCGTCGCTGATTCGCCGCCGGCCCTGGGAGGTGGCGCGCAGCTTGTGCTCAATGTGCTTGTTGCCCTCGAGCCAGTACCGCCCGCGCATCCGGACCAACACCGCCGGGCCTTGCTGCTTTACGTGGTTTTCGCGGCGGTACGAGTCGGCGATGGTGTCGCTGTGCGAACGGGGCGCCTGCCGACTGTTGTCGGTGACACCGTCGGTACGGTGCGCGCCGTACGACTCCCCCGGGCTGTTCTCGTCGGCGACCCCGAGCCGGGTCGGCCCGCCCGCCGAGCCGGAGGCCGTCACGTACGGAGTGCTGTGCGTGGTGGTGAAGCTGGTGCCCTGCTGGTACTTCACATACCGTCCGGTTCCGGTGTTCTCCAGGTCGGCGACCGCCACCATTTCCTCGAGCCGGCCATGCAGGCGGATGTCCGCCCTACGACTCGACCGGCCCGGCAGGAACACCCCTTCGGCGATGGACACACCCTCCGGGGCCAACGCCGGAATGAGATTCACGGCAAGCATGTCCCGCGTCGCCAACGCACGCATCGCCGGGCTCGTGTGGTAGTCGCGCCGGTTGGGCCAGCTCGTCTCCCACCAGTGGTTCCACTTGACCGGACGGACGAAGAGCGCGCCGAGCAGATCACGGGTGGCCTCGTGGGCGCCATGCAGTTGCACCGCGTCCACGAAGGCGTCCGGCGGCATCTGCTGCGGATTGATGGTGCCGCGCAGCCCGGTGGGTGGGCTGATCGGGGTGGCCTCGGCGACGCTCTTGGGAACCTTGAGCGTCACGCTCCCGTCGATGTCCGTGGAAGTGGCCTCCAGGATGCGCGGCTGCAAGCCGGTCCGGACGCCCAGCCGGTTGAGCCCGCTGGTTATGAAGTTGGTTGGCGCGCGGCCGCCCATCTTGACCCGGCGCACCTCGACGCTGATCGTGACGTTCGCATCGGCCCGGTAGTGGTTGCCCCAGTCGTAGACGGTCGACTCGTAGCTGAACTGCTCCGTGTTGGTTCGACCACGGGTGACGCCGTCGGCCCAGCGGACACCGGGACCGGCGCCGAGCTTGACCTCGTTGTCCGAGCGCTGTTGTTCCAGGGAGGGCGGGGGCTCCGGCCGGTCGTCGACGGTGCCGCTGAGGCCGAGCCCGGTACTGCGGGTGAACTGGCCCCGGCTGCTCTCCTGCTGCTCGACGTAGCGGTGCCGATACGTCTCGAGTCCGCTCTCGGGCACATAGTCGCGGTACTCGGGCGTGCTGGTGAGCCGAGCGGTGACCTTGACCTCGATCATGTCCTGGGCGACCCAGGCGTGCGGATTGGCGAAGGTGAGGGTGACCCCTTCGGGGTCGAGCATCTGCTCCAACAGTGGCTTGGCGCGGCCCCCGTCGAAAATCGACTGGATGGCGTCGATGCCACCCTGCAGCCGGCCGACGAACGGCTGGACCTGTGCGGCGCGGTGCCACCACCGGCGAAGCTCGGTATCCCCCATCCTCGGCAGATCGTCGTGGATCTTGCCGAGCAGGCCGGGCTCGAACGCCTCGACCGCATCGGTGATCACATCCGACAGTTCCCTGCCCTCGTTGAGCGTGATGGTATGCACGCCGGTGTGGCCGAGTGAGATCTGTCCGGTGCCGGGCCGCAGGTAGTCGGGCACCACGAGGCGACGGGCCGCGGTCGCCGGGTCACGTTCCAGCGGCATCCCGAAGGCGGAACGGAAATCGTTGGCGACCGCCGGCGGAACCTCCAGATCGGACCAGGCGTAGCTGCGGGCAAGGTCCCGGGCAGCGTCGGCCCGTAGTCCCGCCAACACGTCACGGTCGGGTGCGGCGCTGTTCCACTGGGTCAGGACGCGGGCCATCAGCCGATGCGAGAGCTTCAACTCGCCGCTGCTCCAACGGGTCAGCACGTCGAGCAGTTGTTCGGTGTCGATCGGCACCTCCCCGTTGGCGTAGTGCTCCAGGGCGTCCGGCTCGGAGAGCACGTAGATCATCGGCTCCGCCTCGACCCGCTCCTCCCTCGGCACGTAGTCGCTGTTCGGAAAGAGCTTCGCCCGCTTGGTCTTGCCGGTCACGAGGGAGTACTCGATCGGGGCGCGGAACGCGTACGCCCGATGGAAGTTGAGCTCCAGGAGCTCCCGGCCGCCGGTTTGCTTGGCGGCCCGGCCCCGCTCTCGTCCCCACCGCATGCCGTGGCCCGTCGAGCCGCTGAGCCCGACCACGTGCGAACTCCCCGGGTCTCCACCCGCCGCCACGTCCAGCGGGGTGACCCCGCTGCCGTAGCTGCGGCTCGACGAGGTGCCCGCCTGGGTCAGCGACAGCTTGATCAGCCCCAGCACGTACGGGTCGTTGGTTGCTCCGACGAACTCCGACGCGCCCAGCTCCGCGCCGACCGACAGGGTCCGGTACTTGTCCCGCCAGAACTGCCCCTCGAACAGCGCGTCGGTGGTGTACCGGCCCCCGAGGATCTCCGGCAGGTGGGAGAGCACTTGGGTGTGGTCGAGGAAGGTCGAGACCTCCTCGTCGGCCGAGCCGCCAGGGTGGGCCATCGCCCCGACCGCCTCCCGGCCTCTGGGGATCAGGCCCGTGGAGTCGAGGTAGCTGACTGCGGCATGTTCGAGCACCGAGGCCGGTGTCTGCGACACGTTGGGCAGGGTCCGGCCCTGACCTCGGTCGTGCGTGGCCTTCGAGTTGAATGCCGGCACCACCCGCGCCAAGGCGGTGCTGCGCAGTCGCGGCCCGACGTAAGAGGGCCGGGCCCACATCGCCATCCGCCGCCAGGACCAGGTCCGTCCGTAGTCAATGGTGACCTGGTAGTCGCTGGTGGTTTCGAACTCGGTCAACTCACCCTGGTACTCCATCAACCGTGGCATGTTGCTGACGTGGTTGACCGACTGGTTGCCGGAGACACCCCGGTCGAACTCGACCCCCAAGCCGGCGCCCTGAAGCTCCGTGTTCCGCTCGGTAGGTGTGAAGCGCGACCTCACCCCGGCGGTGATCCGGCTTCCGCCGCCCGCCGAGGAGCCGGCCGAGTCCAACCCCATCTCCAGGTTGACGATCTGCTTGTCCTTGGTCAGCCGAGGATTGGACGTCGGATCCTGGGCCTGGCCAAGCATGCCGTAGGCGTCGAAATCCTGCGGCGGCCCGGCCTTGATCGTCACCCGGGCCGTCCGTACCCGATAGAAGGTGAACCATCCGCTGTGCCGCTTACGCAAGGTGATCGGAAGGCCGTCCTGGTGGATGCCGTCGTAGTTGGATTCCAGGCCGGCGTTGGAGAGCAGCTTCCGCAGCAGCGCCCCGTTTCTGACCTGGCTGTCGCGCGTTCTGCTCCACCTCGATCGTGACTCGAACGGCTGGTTGGGGTCGACCACCAGATAGCCGTGCCTGTCCAGTTCCCGCTCGATCTGGTCGACGAGGTGATCGACGAGCTGCGGATCGACCTCGACGATCCCCTTGCCGATACCACGTCCTTCGCGGGCGTGGTGGGGCACCGCGGCGGGCTCCTTCGCTGTGAAGGCCGTCGGCGGCACGGTTGGCGCAACGATGCCGGGAGGGGGTGGCCGCTCGATGCCATGCGATACCGCGTCCCCGGTGGGAACGCGAACCATCGCGCGGCCGAGAACCGTGCGCGGATCGTGCGGTGGGCGGTGCGCCCCTTGCAGATTGCTGCGCAGCCGAACCTTCCAGGACGTGCCCGGGCGGTGTCGGCGCAGCACGTTGCGGCGGCGGCGCACGTGCACGACCGCCTGGTGGTCGAAATCCATTTTGTACGCGGTGGTGAATCCGGCGTATCGCGACACCAGCACCCACAGCCCGAGCCGGCCGGAGTTGTTGCTGTCCCGGTTGCTCCACCCGAAGCGAACGAACGGCGCCCTGACCGAGGCCCTGAGCCCGGGCGCCTCGGCGAGGACGAAGTCGGTGCTCGCCTCGACGCTGGTGTCGTTGCTGACCGTCTGCCCCGAGACGGTCCCGCTGATCGCCGTCCGTACCTCCTCGAGGTGCCCCTTGTCGTGCGGCGCGCTGACCGCCTCGCCGTACCCCCGACGCCGGCTGCGGATGCGGACGTCGGCGATGATGCGATCGTCTTCCAGCACGGTGAACTGGTAGCCCCGGCTCCGGTTGACCGCCTTGTCGAGGTGGGTGTCCAAGTTGGACACGCGATGCCAGACGTTGGCTCGGATCGGGTGACCGAGTGGGATCTGGCCGCGGACCGCCTCCATCTGCCGGATGATGTCGTCGGCCAGCAGTCGCGTGCCGGTGAGACCGGAGGCGTAGAAGATGTTGGGTAGGCGGTTTCCGGCATCGGCGGGGGTCCGCTGCCAAGAACCCGCCGCCGCCGCGATCTGGCCGGCCAGCCCGGGTTCACCGCGGCTGAGGTAGTTCTCCGGCAGCGTGACGGTCAACCGCTCGGCCGCGTCAACTCGCTCGGTGGGGATGCTGTCCCAGGTCTGCTCCGATCGGGTGCGGACCTGGAGGTCGTAGCTGGCGGCAGCCGAGAAGAGCCGCGACGGCGACCGGGTGTCTTCCACCCGCCCCACCTCCGCGTCGCGCACCGTACCGGTGGAACGCGAGATCAGGTTGCTCATGAACCTCATGGCGACGCCCACCCGCACCGCGAGCAATCCGACCGGCGAGACACCGAACGAGGCTCCGAGCGAGACGCCACCGCTCGCGAACTGCGTGGGAGAGCCACGGCTCTCACTGTGAGCGCCCACCTGGAAGGTGCCGTGGATCGTCTCGGTCACCTTCACCTGGGCGGTCCGGCTCGTCGGGTCCGGTGTGCCCGACAGCGCCGGGGCAACCTCCGGACGCGGATCGGTCGGATCGAGGTGGACGAGCACCTCGACGTTGCCGAGGAAGAGCATCATCCCGTCGCCGACCAGGTGCCGGTAGTTGTTGATCAGCAGCCCGGGAAGCTGGTCCCACACCGGCGCGTCCCGCGGGACGTTGTTCTCGTCGCCGATTTCCCGCAACCGTCCGATCAGGCGCTCCAGATCGGGCAGCGTGTGGGCGGGCAGGGCCGCGGCGAATGCGATCGAGTCGAGGTCGCCGTTCTCCAGCGGGTACCGAGCGGTGGTGGGGTTGAAGGCGGGGTTGGCCACCGCCCGTGCGTCCTGCCAGGTGCCGTCGATACTGAGGTCGATCGTCACCGCCCGATTGACCCCGTCGCCGGTGACTCCCTCCGCCGGCATGTTGCCCCGGGTCTGCTGCCGGAACATGATGATCGGTGCCCGCCCACCGAGGCGCTGGAGCAGTTCAGCCCGCACCAACGGTTCGATCAGCCGGGTGGCCGTCGCCGCCCGCCGGCGGCCCATGTCGAACGGGGCGTTCCAGCGACGCCTGGTGTTACCGCCGCCCTCGACCGTGACGTTGATCGCGGCACCGTCGATGGGCCGGCCAGCCGCCAACCGCTCGATCCGGTCGGCGATGGTGCCAGCCACCGTCTCCAGGCCCTGACCGGGAGCGAGGGTCCGGTACCTGCCGGTGGCGAAGTGGACGGCAGCCCGCGGCTGATTCAACGCACTCAGTTCCACCGGCGCCGGCACCGGCTGCGGGGGCAGCACCGTCTGGTACACCGGAGGCGGAGCGGCCGCCTCGATATGGGCGTGGAACTCGGCGCTTCCCGTACCGTCCTGAACCCGGCGGAACAACCTGATCGGGGCGTCCGTCGTTGCGCCACGGCCCAGCAGTGTGGCAGCCGCGCCGTCGTCGACCACGACCGGCCGATTCAGCAGCGCGCCGACGAGCATCGGCCCGGCGAGGGAGTGGTCGTGCGCGATGTCGGCGGCCAACAGGTTCCGCAGCGCCCGCCGCAGTGTGGCGTTGTCACCGAATTGAGCGGTACGCAGAGCGGGGCTGTCCACCCGTCGCAACGCCGCGAGGTCTGCGGGGCGCAGCCGGTCGATCCGAGCCGAGAGGTCGCGGCGTAGGTCACCGACCGCGTGGGTGAGCGCGCTGGTGCTCACCGTACGCAAGCCCCGCTCGCGCCAGGTGCGCAGGTTCCTCAGCTCGACGAGCGCCTCCGGGCTCCACCGCACCTGAGACACCGCCGCGTCGAGATCCCCGTACAGCACCGCAGCCAGCAGATGGTTGCCGTCACCGAGCAGAAACGCCCGGTCCTGCGTGCGCAATCTCTCCGTGGTCTCCGTGGTCGTGGTGACATCGTCCCTCGGCGGCCCGCCGGCGAACTCCGGCCGGATCGGCTCGGCGCCGTCCCGGCCGCCTCCCCGCCCGTCGCCTCGTCCGCCGCCTCGACCTTCGTCCCGGCCGCCGTCTCGCCCATCTTCCTGACCGTCCTCCTGGCCGCCCTCGCGACCGTCCTCCCGACCGCCGTCGAGTCCGTCTTCCGGACCGCCGTCCCTACTGCCCTCCCGGCCGTTGTCCTGGCCGCTGTCTCGTTCGTCGTGCCCGACGTCTCGCCCGTCGTCCTCGGGCCGGCTCGGCTGTTCGGGGCGGGGTTGCGAGCCCGAGGTGGCGGTCCCACTCCCGTCATCGGGACGGGCCTGCAACGTGGAACTGCTGGCACCGAGGGACTCCGTTCGGGGATCGTCGGGCCGCGTCGAGAGCTGGTTCGCCTCTTGCGGCAGCGTCCGCTCGGGGTTGTTCTCAGCGGTCGGGGTAGCGGTGCCGATCGCCTGTTCCGGAACACTCGACTCGCCGGCCGGCCGGCCGTGTAGCGGCTGAAGCTCGAAATCCCCGGCCGTCGGCGACTCGGCCCGCTCCGTGTTCGGTTGGCCGGAGAGGCCGGCCGCCGCCCGAGCGCCGGTGGGCGCGTCGAGTAGGCCCGCCACCGTGAGATCACGCGGCTGCAGGGTGAGATCGACCGATCCGCCGTCGGGCCCGAGGACCAGCATCCTGGTGTCGGGCGAGCGGAGTTGCTGTGCCCAGAACTTCGTGTCAGGAGTGACGGTTCGGGCGTCGTGGCCGAACAGCCCCGGCTGCTGGGGATCCACCCACCGGGGTACCACCTGCCCGTCACGGCCGTCGGCGACCAACCAGAAGACGTGCGAACGGTCCCTGCGGGGACGCGCGACCACCAGCGCCATGGCTCCCGGGGTGCCGGCGAGGTAGTTGAGCACGGCATCGCCGTCGTTGGTGGTCGGCGTCTGCCCACCGAGGGTACGAACCAGTTCGGCGGCGTCGATGGCACTGGTGCCCTCGGACAGGGTTTCCGCCACCCCGTACCCGGCGGTCAGGTTCTGGGCCAGCGGATTGGACCGACGGCCGTGCATCTCGGCGAAGACGTCCCAGGCCAGCGGCACACAGTCGGTGGCGGGATCGCCGGACAGGCTGGCCTCTCTGCTGGTCGTCCGATCGAGCCACCGCTCCAGGCCGGCGACCTTCCCGTCGGGCTCGGTCGGCACCTGGCGATCCCACGGGTGGAGCCGCCCGTTCCCGGCCCCATCCAGCAGTGACCGGGACAGAGTGACCGGACCCGACTGGGACGTTGAGGTCGGCGTGGGCACGCCGGACGGGCTCTGGCTGGTACCGCTGGCCGCGCTCGGCGTCCCGGTCGCCGTGCCGGTCGGAATGACACTCGGCGTCTCACCCGGCGTGCCAGTCGCCGTCCCGTTCGGGGTGCCGGTTGGCGTGCCAGTCGGCGTCCCGTTCGGCGTCCCAGTCGGCGTGCCAGACGGGGTGCCGGTCGGCGTGCCAGACGGAATGGCACTCGGCGTCTCACCTAGAGTGCCAGTCGGCGTGCCTGCCGGCGTCCCGCTCGGAGCGCCAGCCGGCGTGCCTGCCGGCGTCCCACTCGGAGTGCCAGCCGGCGTCTCACCCGGGATGCCACTCGGCGTCTCACCCGGAGCGCCAGTCGGGGTGCCAGCCGGCGTACCCGTCGGAGTGCCGGTCGGCGTGCCGCTCGTGACCGAGTTCGGGTCTGGCGTGGCGACACCGCCGGCCGGCGGACGGAGGCCGCCGGAGGCGTCCAGGTCCACTCCGGATCGTGGGGGCTGCTGCTCGCCGCCGTCCCGCGCGTCGCCGGACTCCTCGGCTCCGGCCTGCCCGGCTCCGTAACCCTCTCCACCGGACGTCCCGGTAGGCGTGCCGCCCAGGGTGTCGTCGCCGGACCCGGATCTGTCGGAGCCGGTGCCGCCGGTGCCGAGGCCGGTGCCCGTGCCAGTCCCGCGACCGACGCCGGTCGTGGGATCGGCACCGCCTCCGCCCGAGGCACCGTTCCCACCGGAGGCACCGTTTCCACCCGAGACACCGGATACACCGGCAGGGTCGCGGCCGACCCCCTCGTCCTCGCCCTCGGCGCCGCCAAGGCCGGTCGAGCCGCTCGGCACGGGCGGCGGCGTCAGCTCCGGCGGGGTGTTCGAGGCGGACTCGTCGGTTCCGTCGCCGCCGGTGCTGCCGGCCGTGCCGCCCGGGTTGTTGAGCCGCTGGTTGAGGGCGGCCCCGCCCGCCGCGCCGCCGATGTCGAGGGTGGCGCCGATCGCCCCTGACGTCGCGATTCCGCCGTGCACGTTGAAGCCCTGACCGTTGGCCGCCGAGACGGTGCCCTCGACGACGACCTCGGTGATGATGGCGGCGCCAACCTCGCCGACGAATCCGGGCGCGTTGTCGCGTATGCGCTGGCCGAGGCCGGGAGTGGTGTGGGCGACGGCACCAGGGTACGGTCCGGCGTGGCGCGGCCCAACGCGTCCAGGTTGTCCGGGCGCAGGCCGCGCGGCAGATTGATCCTGGTGAGGACGCTGCCGATTCCGGCGAAGGCGGGGCCAAGGGCCAGGATGACCGCTCCACCGATCGAGCCGTCTCGGACTGCCTGCCAGAACTGCCTCGAGTCGAACTGGTCGCGGGTGCCCAACCTCATCTGAATCCGCTGGATGATGCCGTCGAGGAAGGCCTCCATCAGGGCCTCGCTACCGACGACCAGCACCGCCGCCATCAACAGCCGGGTGAAGAGCGTCCGGATGAGGAAGCGGAACACCGCGACCCGGGCCGCCAGCCAGGCCATCGCGGCGCCCGGATTGCCGAACGCGAAGGCGAACGCCAGGACGAACGAGGCGAACATCTCGATCGTCGACGCCAGGATCATCATCTTCTGGTACTGGATCTGGGTGCCCGCGTCGCGGGTGTTCCGGCCCATCGAACGGAGGTGCTGGGCCGCACCGGTCACGTAGCCCGGGTCGCGTACATAGTCGTTGACACTGTTCAGGAACGCCTCGAAAGAGTTGCCGCCGACACCCTCTCGGATTCGACGCACGGCCGTGGCCAGGTGCGGCCGGGACTCGTCGACGCCGTTACCGGCGGCGTCCAGCGCGCTGGCGACCGCGAAGAGCCGATCCTCGTTGGTTCCGGGAAACCTCTCGCCGGTCACCCAGTAGAGGAATTCGGCGAGCCGATCGGAGATCTCAATGGCCACGGGCGTGTCCTTCGTCGGTGCGGGTCAGGCGGTGCGCGACGTCGAGCCGAAGTTCGCCACGTCGGTGTTGAGAACCTCGACCTGGTCGAGCAGCTGCCCCAGGACCTGGACCTGGTTCGCGTCGCCATGGGAGAGATCCCGCAGCCCGAGCAGAATCATCCGCACCTGCTCGATCTGGGCGGCGATACCGTCGACCAGGGTTCGGTCGGACTCGTCCCGGATGAAGTTGGCCACCGGCAGGTTGCCCGCAAGGGCGGACTCCAAGCTGTCGATGACACCCCGCATGTGGTCGACGAAGGCGGCGAACGCGTCGGCACGCAGCAGGTCGGTGTCCGCGTACAGTGGCACGTCCTCACCCCCGTCCGGTGCTCGGCGGGCCCGGCTGGTCGCGGATCAGCCGCATCCCCTCGTTGATCATCTGGTCGATGTCGGTGGTGCCGTTGATCAGATCGGCGATCGGCATCGAATCGGGGAGCAGTGCCGAGAACATCGAGGCCAGCTCGTCGGTCGCCCGCTGCCGGGCCTCCGCGATCGTCTCGATGAGCAGTGCGCCGAGTTCGGGCCCCGCCATCGACCGGTAGGCGCGGGTGGGAAACGTGATGTCGACAACCGTGCCGCTTGCGTCGACGACCACGACGAGCGCCCGGTTCGGCGCGGTCACGGTCACCCTGCGGTCCGACATGTCCCGCTGCACCTGGGCTATCGCCTCCTGGCTGCGTTCAAGCTCGGCGTACGCCCGCTCGATCTCCTCATGCCACGATGTCGACATGCCTGCCTGCCTTTCTCTGTGTCACCGAGTTCATCGGGTGCCGCGCCCACGGGCCGGCTCGTAGGTCGGCTGCCCCGGGCGGGGCGTTGCGCTTGGCCGCCGGGTAGGTTGGCCAACGGTCTCGGGCTGGTAGTCCTCTCGGCCAATGACCGCCGCTGTGACGTCCGGTTCGGTGCCCCAGACATCCTCTTCCTCGGCCAGCCAGGTGGTGCGCTCGCGCTCCTTCTCGCTATCCCGACCACCCGGGCTGCCCATGCCACCCATCGGCGGCATGAACGGCATGCCACCCGTGCCCATCGCGCCGGGCAGGCCACCGGTGTTGTGCCCGCCGGCGGCCTGCGCCCCGCCGGCTACCACTTCGGCAGGGAAGTCAAGCGGAGAGGGAATGTGACCGGCCGGCGGCGTGCCGAGCGGCCCGAGCGCGAAGCCGGCCGGTCGGTCCGGCGTGAGGC
>NZ_POTY01000156.1 GCF_003236315.1 Micromonospora craterilacus | reverse complement strand
GGTTCATTCCGCCGGCCCGGGTGCGGCGCCGGGGGGCGTCGCGGTGCGGCGCGGGAGGGCGTCGCGGCCACGGCATGTTCAACGACCCGGGTGCGGGCATGATTCCGCCGTCGGAGTGACCCAGCCCACCACCCGATCCACCCGATATCGGACATTCGGTGACGGACGGAACGACCCGATCCGGACAGAACCCTGTCGGCGGCACGCCATCCGGACAGCAACGCCACCCCGGTTCACACCGGGAGGTTGCTCCCATCGGGTCCGTGCCCGCTCGGGCCGGGGCCGCCGCCCCTGGCCCGCCGGCTGGGGAAGCGTGTCGTGCGTTTGCCGAGCGTGGCACGGCCACCGGCGAATGTCCGCTTTCGGCCGGCGGACGACGGCGACGGTCAGGCCTGGGCGGATCGTGCCGCGGCCCGGTCCTGCGTCCCGGGACGAGGAGTCGGGATGCTCGGCTGCGCCGGCCAGGGCACCTCGGGCGAGCGATGGAACGTGATCCCAGCGGCCGTCCACCGGACGCCCTGCCCGGCCAGCCGCTCGCGGAACCCGTCCCAGTCGTGTGTGGACCGTGGTGACCAGCCCAGCTCGGCGATCGCGGGGAGCCGGGGAAGCAGCATGAACTCGATCTCGGCGAGCGTCGTCACCGACTCGGTCCACAGTGGTGCCTCGACGCCGAGCACCGCGTCGGCCGGCACGTCGGTCAGGTGGGCGGCCGGGTCCCAGTCGTACGCCCGCCGCACGTCGATCAGGCCGGCCCAGTCGTGCCCGATCGGGGTGTCCGGGGCGTACTTCATGTCGAGGTAGGCGTGGTTGCCGGGGGAGAGGATCAGTTTGGCGCCCCGGCGTACCGCGTCGGCGGTGACCGGGTCGTCGCCGCTGGTGCCCCACCACTGGAGAAGCCGCCCGTCGGCGTGCGCGGCCGGCGCGATCTGGTGCCAGCCGATCACCGTCCGGCCCAGCCCGGCGACGATCTGCTGCACCCGCTCGACGAAGCCGGTGTACGCCGCGCCCTTGACCTTGAACGCCTCGTCGCCGCCGATGTGCAGCCAGCCGCCGGGGGTGAGCGCGGCGAGCTCGCCGAGCACGTCGGTGACGAAGTCGTACGTCCGCTCGCTGGCCGGGTCGACGTAGCTGAACCCGACCTCGGTGCCGGCGTACGGCGGCGGCGCGACCCCGTCCGGCGCCAGCTCGCCGTACGCGGTAAGCGCCGCGTGGGTGTGCCCGGGCAGGTCGATCTCGGGGATCACGGTGATGTGCCGAGCGGCGGCGTACGCCACGATCCGCCGGTAGTCGGCCTGGGTGTAGTGCCCGCCGGGGCCGCCGCCGACCTCGTTGGCCCCGCCGACGGTGGCCAGCCGCGGCCAGGAGTCGACCGCGATCCGCCAGCCCTGGTCGTCGGTGAGGTGCAGGTGCAGCCGGTTGAGCTTGTACCGGGCCAGGTGGTCGATCACCCGCAGCACGTCGGCGACGCCGAAGAAGTGCCGGGCCACGTCGAGCATCGCGCCCCGGTGCGGGTACCGGGGGCGGTCGACGATCGACCCGCCGGGCAGCACCCACCGCTCGGCGACCGGCGTGGCGCTCTCGATGGCCGCGGGTAGCAGCTGGCGCAGCGTTTGCACCCCGTGGTGGAGCCCGGCGGCGGTGCCGGCGGTGATCCGTACCCCGGCGGGGGTGACGTCGAGCCGGTAGCCCTCCGCGCCGAGGTCGGCGTCGCCGGTCAGGTCGAGGGCGATGCCGCCGGCCGGCGCGGGCGCGGCGGCGTCGGTCACCGGCAGCGGGTACCCGGTGGCCGGGCGCAGCAGCGCGGCGAGCTGCTCGCCGACGGCCAGCGCGGCCGGGTCGGCGCTGACCCGGATCACCGTGTCGGCATCGAGCAGGTGGTCGGCGTCGGCGTCCGGCGTGACCCGCTCGGGGGCGGGCACCACGTCGCCCAGCCGGACCGGTGCCGGCGGGGCGAGCAGCGCCGCCGCCTGCCGCTCCGCCGCCCCCGCCAACTCCCCGGCGGTACGCCCCGAGGTGCCCGCGTGCCCGGCCGGGGTGGCGCTGGCCGGGGTGGTGTCTGCCGCTGCGGTGGCGTTGTCCGGTCCGCCGCCGGTCTGCACGGCGGGAAGGTCAACCGCACCGGACGGGTCGAGCGGCTCCGGTGCGGTGGTGGACGGCGAGGACACGACGACAGCTCCGAGGGGTGTATTCGCGGCGGTTATGGCAATGGTGCGAGGTGTGGTGACAGTGCGTGCCGTCAAGAGTACGAGGAGGCCGGCGTTTGCGTAATCGTGCGCGTGGAAACGTTCCCAAAAACCGCCACGAACGCGGATAGTCGTGATTGCTGTGCCTATTGTCACCGAATGCTCCCGGGCCCCGCGTTGTTCGCTTAGCCTTCGCCCACCGATCGGCACAGCTCCCCGGATTACCGGTGGCCGGCTCCGGGGTATCTGAGAACTGAACCTTCGTTAAGTGTCAATCCGGGCGCGTGGGAGGCTTTGGTGGCAGCGCAAGAGACGGTCGAACACAAGTACGTCTACGACTTCGCCGAGGGCAACAAGGATCTCAAGGACCTGCTCGGCGGCAAGGGAGCCAACCTGGCCGAGATGACCAACCTCGGCCTGCCGGTCCCGCCCGGCTTCACCATCACCACCGAGGCGTGCAAGGCGTACCTGGCCACCGGTGAGGAGCCCGCTGGGCTGGCCGACCAGATCGCCGCCCACCTGGCCGCACTGGAGCGGGAGATGGGCCGGCGTCTCGGTGACCCGGACGACCCGCTGCTGGTCTCCGTGCGTTCCGGGGCGAAGTTCTCCATGCCCGGGATGATGGAGACCGTCCTCAACGTCGGGCTCAACGACCGCTCGGTGATCGGCCTCTCCGCGCAGGCCGGAGGCGCGGCCGACCCGACCGCCGCCGGCGGTGCGGACCGCTTCGCCTGGGACTCGTACCGGCGGCTGATCCAGATGTTCGGCAAGACCGTCTGCGAGGTGCCGGGCGAGGAGTTCGAGCAGGCGCTCGATGACGCCAAGCGCGCCAAGGGCACCACCAGTGACCTGGACCTGGACGCGGACGACCTGCGCGGGCTGGTCGACGCGTACAAGAAGATCTTCAGCAAGCACACCGGGCGGGAGTTCCCGCAGGACCCGCGCGAGCAGCTCGACCTGGCCATCCGGGCGGTGTTCGAGTCGTGGAACGCCGAGCGGGCGGTGGTCTACCGCCGGCAGGAGCGCATCCCGGCCGACCTCGGCACCGCGGTCAACGTGGTGGCGATGGTCTTCGGCAACCTCGGCCCGGACTCCGGCACCGGCGTCGCCTTCACCCGCGACCCGGCCAGCGGCGCGCAGGGCATCTACGGCGACTACCTGGCCAACGCGCAGGGTGAGGACGTGGTCGCCGGCATCCGCAACACGGTGCCGTTGCAGGAGCTGGCGCGGATCGACAAACCCGCCTACGACGAGCTGCTCGACTACATGGCCCGGCTGGAGCGGCACTACAAGGACCTGTGCGACATCGAGTTCACCATCGAGCACGGCAAGCTGTGGATGTTGCAGACCCGGGTCGGCAAGCGCACCGCCGCCGCCGCGTTCGTCATCGCCGGTCAGCTGGTCGACGAGGGCCTGATCGACCTCGACGAGGCGCTGCACCGGGTCAACGGCGCCCAGCTGGCCCAGCTGATGTTCCCGCGCTTCCAGCTCGACCACGAGTTCGAGCCGGTGGCCACCGGCATCGGTGCCTCACCGGGCGCGGCGGTCGGCAAGGTGGTCTTCACCTCGGCCCGCGCGGTCGAGCTGGCCGGCCAGGGCGAGGCGGTCATCCTGGTGCGCCGGGAGACCAATCCGGACGACCTGAACGGCATGATCGCGGCGCGCGGCATCCTCACCTCGCGCGGCGGCAAGACCAGCCACGCCGCGGTGGTGGCCCGGGGGATGGGCAAGACCTGCGTCTCCGGCGCCGACGAACTGGACATCGACGTGCCGAAGCGGCGGTTCACGGTGGCCGGGCGGACCGTCACCGAGGGCGACGTGGTCTCCATCGACGGCACCACCGGCAAGGTCTACCTGGGCGAGGTGCCGGCCACGCCCTCCGAGGTGGTGCAGTACTTCGAGGGCCAACTCGACCCGGCGACCATCGACGACGCGCTGGTGAAGGCCGTACACCGGATCATGTCGCACGCCGACGCCCAGCGGCGGCTGGCGGTACGCACCAACGCCGACACCGCCGGCGACGCCGCCCGGGCCCGGCGCTTCGGCGCCGAGGGCATCGGGCTCTGCCGCACCGAGCACATGTTCCTCGGCGATCGGCGTGAGCTGGTCGAGCGGCTGATCCTGGCCCGCGACGAGACCGAGCGGAACGACGCGCTGGCCGCGCTGCTGCCGTTGCAGCGGGCGGACTTCGTGGAGATCTTCCGGGAGATGGACGGCCTGCCGGTGACCGTCCGGCTGATCGACCCGCCGCTGCACGAGTTCCTGCCCCCGCTGGAGCAGCTCGCGGTCGACGTGGCGGTCGCCCAGGAGCGCGGCGAGGACGTCGCCAAGGAGGAGGCGCTGCTCGCCGCGGTACGCCGGATGCACGAGCAGAACCCCATGCTGGGGCTGCGCGGCGTACGTCTCGGCCTGGTCATTCCCGGCCTGTTCGCGATGCAGGTCCGGGCGATCACGGAGGCCGCGGTGGAGTGCGCGCGCCAGGGCCTGCGCGCCTACCCGGAGATCATGGTCCCGCTGGTCGGCGCGGTCCAGGAACTGGAGACGGTACGCGCCGAGGCCGAGAAGATCATCGCTGAGGTGGTCGGGGGCAGCGACGTCGAGGTGCTGATCGGCACGATGATCGAGGTTCCCCGGGCGGCGCTGACCGCCGGCCAGATCGCCGAGGCGGCGCAGTTCTTCTCCTTCGGCACCAACGACCTGACCCAGATGGCGTGGGGCTTCTCCCGTGACGACGTGGAGGGCGCGTTCTTCTGGCGCTACCTGGAGCTGGGCATCTTCGGCATCTCACCGTTCGAGTCCATCGACGCCGACGGGGTGGGCCGGCTGGTGCGCATCGCGACGGAGGAGGGCCGGGCGGCCCGCCCCGGGCTGAAGCTCGGCGTCTGCGGGGAGCACGGCGGCGATCCCGACTCGGTGCACTTCTTCCACTCCGTCGGGCTGGACTACGTCTCCTGCTCGCCGTTCCGGGTGCCGGTGGCCCGACTGGAGGCCGGCCGGGCCGTGGTGGTCACGGCCGGCTCGGACAGCCGCTGAACGAGCGTGCCGGCGGACGACTCGCCCGCCGGCACGCGCTCAGATCGGTGGCCGGCGCCAGGTGATGTACGGATCTCGGTGCGCTCGTGGGGCCGGCAGGGTGGCCATCGGAGTGCGGACGGCCAGCGGGGCGTGCGGATCCGGCGGGTGGAGGGCCGGCGTCGGGCGGCGTCGGGCGGCGAGTGCCGGGCCGGCGCGGTCGACCACGGCCCGCGCCTCCTCCCGCAGTACCGCCAGGTCCGCCCCGGGGGCGGTGACCAGGGTCAGCAGGGCGTCCCGGCCGGCGGGATAGGTGACCACGCAGCCGGCCGCGGTGTGCACGACGGACTCGTGGTACTCGCCCTGCCGGACGGTGGCCGCCATCCGACGGCCGACGCCGAAGCTGGCGGCGGCCAGGGCGGCCAGGTGGGTGGCGTCCGTCGCGGGCAGATCACTGGAGATCAGCAGGCCGTCCGTGCCGGCAAGGACCGTGCCGGCGACCTCGGGGCGGCGTCGGCGCAGCCCCCGCAACTCGGTGCCCATCATCGTTTCCGCGTTCACGAGCGTGTCTCTCCCACCGGTCGTGTCTCCGCCTCAACAGGTGACGTTCCGCGATGGCGAGGCTACCCGTAGGCGTCGATCAGCGCGATCCCGTGACCGTCGGCGATCGGGCGACAACTCTCGTCTGATCGGAGGATGCGGACCGGCCGGGCGCAGGTCGTCGGCGCGCCGTACCGCCCGGCCGGGCGTAACCTGAGCTCTCCCGAGGACCGTCGTCGCGAAGAGGTGGCCGGATGAGCGAGCGCAGGTTACGCCCGACCGACCGGAAGGCTGCGGTGGAACGGCTGGTCGACGTACCGCGGCAGCGTGGGGATTGAGCGCTGGGCGGACTGAGGAGGACGCGGCGCGCCGCGTGACGGAGCCGGCCAAGGACGACGGCCACGGCCGATCGCCGTACGAGCGGGACCGGGCGCGGGTGCTGCACTCGGCGGCGTTCCGCCGGCTCGCCGCGAAGACCCAGGTGCACACGGCGGGCACCGACGACTTCCTGCGTACCCGACTGACCCACAGCCTGGAGGTGGCGCAGATCGCGCGGGAGATGGGCGCGCGGCTGGGCTGCGACCCCGACGTGGTGGACACCGCCGGGCTGGCTCACGACCTCGGGCACCCGCCGTTCGGGCACAATGGCGAGGCCGCGCTCGACGCGGTCGCCGCCGGCTGCGGCGGGTTCGAGGGCAACGCGCAGACCCTGCGGGTACTGACGCGTCTGGAGGCCAAGGTGTACGCCCCGGACGGCGGCTCCGCGGGGCTGAACCTCACCCGTGCCTCGCTCGACGCGGTCAGCAAGTACCCGTGGCCCCGCCGCCCGGGCCGGCACAAGTTCGGGGTGTACCCCGACGACCTGCCCGTCTTCGACTGGCTGCGGGAGGGTGCCCCGGCCGGCGAGCGGCGCTGCCTGGAGGCGCAGGTGATGGACTGGGCCGACGACGTGGCGTATTCGGTGCACGACGTGGAGGACGGCATCCACGGCGGGTACCTGACGCTGGAGCCGCTGCTCGCCGACGCCGACGAGCGGGCGGCGCTCTGCGCCGACGTGGCCGCGATCTATTCGACCGAGTCACCCGGCTACCTCGGCGACGTGCTGGTGGACCTGCTCGCCGACCCGGTGCTCGCCCCGCTGGCCCGGTACGACGGCAGCCACCGCGCCCAGGCCGCGCTCAAGGCCACCACCAGCGTGCTGACCGGCCGTTTCGTGGCGACCGCGGTGGCCGCCACCACCGCCCGGTTCGGTGCCGGGCCGCACTGCCGGTACGCCGCCGATCTCGTCCTGCCCCGGCCGCTGCGCGCCCGGTGCGCGCTGCTCAAGGGCATAGCCCTGCGGTACGTGATGCGCCGGCCCGACGCGCTGGGCCGCTACCAGCGGCAACGGGAGATCCTCACCGAGCTGGTCGGGGTACTGGCCGAGCGGGCGCCGGACGTGCTCGACCCGGTCTTCGGCCCGCTGTGGCGGGCGGCCCCGGACGATGCCGCCCGGCTGCGGGTGGTGGTCGACCAGGTGGCTTCGCTGACCGACCCGGCCGCGCTCGCCTGGCACGCCCGCCTGATCCCCGGCTGAGCGGACTGGGCGGTGAGGGTAGCCTAACCAGATGACCGAGCGCCCCAAGACAGTCACCTCCGCCCGCGTGCTGCGCACCGAGCGGCCCACTGCGCACGTGGTCCGGCTGGTGCTCGGCGGGGAGGAACTGGCCGGCCTGCCGGTCGGCGAGTTCACCGACCACTACATCAAGATCGTCTTTCCGGTCGCCGGGGTCGACTACCCGCGCCCGTTGGACCTCGGCGCGATCCGTCGCGACCTGCCGCGTGAGGATTGGCCTCGGCTGCGCGCGTACACGGTGCGGGCCTGGGACGCCGCAGCGGGGGAGATGACCGTCGACGTGGTGCACCACGGTGACGAGGGGCTGGCCGGCCCGTGGGCCGCCGCGCTGCGGCCCGGCGACGAGGTGCTGTTCACCGGCCCCGGCGGGGCGTACGCGCCGAGCCCGGACGCCGACTGGCACCTGCTGGTCGGCGACGAGAGCGCGTTGCCGGCGATCGCCGCGTCCCTGACCCGGCTCCCGGCCGACGCGCCGGCACACGTCTTCGTCGAGGTCGACGGACCGGCCGACGAGCAGCCGCTGCCCAGTCCCGGCGCGGTACGCCTCACCTGGTTGCACCGGGGCGGCGCCCCGGTGGGTGAGGCGCTGGTGGCCGCCGTCCGTGGGCTGGAGTTCCCGCCCGGTACAGTGCACGCCTTCGTGCACGGTGAGGCGAACTTCGTCCGCCAGTTGCGCCGGCTGCTGCGGGTGGAGCGCGGCGTGTCCCGCGAGTGGCTGTCCATCTCCGGTTACTGGCGCCGGGGCCTGGACGACGAGGGCTGGCGGGCCACCAAGCCCGACTGGAACCGCCAGGTCGAGGCCGACGAGCAGTCCTCGACCCCCGCCCCGGCACCGCTCGGCTGACCGTCGGTTCGCCACCGGCCCGGGAGTCGCCCCGGCCGACCCGCTGTTAAGCCGACCCGCTGTTAAAAGGGGACCCTTCCTCTACCGCCGGCGTTAACAAGGGGCCCTTCCTTGGGCCGTGGAGGCGGCAGGGCAGGATGTAGGCCGAGGGGGTGGCGGTATGGCGGGGCGGATCCAGGACGAGGACATCACGCTGGTCCGGGAGCGTACCTCCATCGCCGAGGTCATCTCCGACACGGTGACGCTCAAGTCGGCCGGCGGCGGCAACCTCAAGGGGCTCTGCCCGTTCCACGACGAGAAGAGCCCCTCGTTCAACGTCTCGCCCGCCCGCAACGTCTGGTACTGCTTCGGCTGCGGCGCCGGTGGCGACGCCATCAAGTTCCTGATGGACGCCGAGCACCTCAGCTTCGTCGAGGCGGTGGAGCGGCTCGCCGACCGGGCCGGGGTGCAGCTGCGGTACGTCGAGGACGACCGCACCACCCCGCGCAGCCGCCCCCAGCAGGGGCAGAAGCAGCGGCTCGTCGCCGCGCACGCCGCCGCGGTGGAGTTCTACACCGCCCAGCTGACCACCGCCGGTGCGCGTACCGCCCGGGAGTTCCTGGCCGAACGCGGCTTCGACCGGGCCGCCGCCGAACGGTACGGCTGCGGCTTCGCCCCCGACGGCTGGGATCTGCTCACCAAGCACCTGCGCCAGCGCGGCTTCAGCCACGACGAGCTGGTCACCGCCGGGCTGTCCCGCCCGGCCCGCTCGGGCAGCCTGATCGACCGGTTCCGGCGTCGGCTGCTCTGGCCGATCCGCGACCTCACCGGCGACGTGATCGGCTTCGGCGCCCGCAGGCTGTTCGAGGACGACGACGGCCCGAAGTACCTCAACACCCCCGAGACGCCGATCTACAAGAAATCGCACGTGCTCTACGGCGTCGACCAGGCCAAGCGGGAGATCGCCAAGCAGGGCCGGGTGGTGGTGGTCGAGGGCTACACCGACGTGATGGCCTGCCACCTGGCCGGCGTACCGACCGCCGTGGCGACCTGCGGCACCGCGTTCGGCGCCGACCACATCGGCGTACTGCGCCGGCTGCTGCTCGACACCGACGCGGTCGCCGGCGAGATCATCTTCACCTTCGACGGGGACGCGGCCGGCCAGAAGGCCGCGCTGCGCGCCTTCGACGACGACCAGCGCTTCGTCGGGCGTACCTTCATCGCGGTCAGCCCCGACAACATGGACCCGTGCGAGCTTCGTCTGGCAAAGGGCGACCTGGCGGTCCGCGACCTGGTCGCCCGCCGCGAGCCGCTTGTCGACTTCGCGCTGCGGCACGTCATCAGCCGGTACGACCTGGACACCGTCGACGGCCGGGTCGAGGCGATGCGCCGGGCCGCCCCGCTGGTCGCCAAGCTCAAGGACCGGGAGAAGCGCCCGGAGTACGTCCGCAAGCTCGCCGGTGACCTCGGCATGGAGATCGAGCCGGTGCAGCGGGCGGTGCTGACCGCCGCCTCGGGACGGCCGGGGGACGAGCCGGCGCGCCCGGCCCGGAGCGAGCCGACGGTGGACAGCCCGCAGTCGATGGTCGAGCGGGAGGCGCTCAAGCTGGCGTTGCAGGAACCGGTGCTGGCCGGGCCGATGTTCGACGCGGTCGAGGCGTCCGACTACCGGCATCCCGTGCACGTGGCCGTCCGGTCTGCCATCGCGGCGGCCGGCGGTGCCGCGACCGCCACCGCCGGTGCGGTGTGGATCGAGTCGGTCCGCGACGCCTGCGACGACCTGGTGGCCCGAGCCCTGGTCGGCGAGCTGGCGGTGGAGCCGCTGCGGATCGACGGTGAGCCCGACCCGCGGTACGTCGCGGTCACCATGGCCCGCCTGCAAGGTGGTTCGGTCACCGCCCGGATCCGCGAGCTGAAGTCGCGGATCCAGCGGATGAACCCGGTCAGCAACAAGGACGAGTACTTCGCCACCTTCGGTGAGCTGCTCTCGCTGGAGCAGCACGCCCGAGCGCTGCGCGAGCAGGCGGCGGGAGGGCTGTAAAGATGAAACTGTTCCGCCGCCGGCCCAAGTTGCCGCTGGCCGACCGGCCGCCGCTGGAGCGCGACGAGCGGGTACTGGCCTGGGCGTCCGCCGGCAACGGCGAGGGCGACGGGGTGGTGGTCGCCACCAACCTCGGGCTCTGGCTGCCCGGGCGCGGCCACCGGATCGGCTGGCACGACATCGTCAAGGCCGTCTGGTCGGGCCGGGAGTTGATCGTCACCCCCGGCGAGCGGATCGCCGAGCGCGACGGCTACCTGGTGGTCGCCGACTGTCCGGCGGAGCGCTACCTGCTGCTCGATCCGGGCGACCTGCCGCATCAGGTACGCACCCGGGTGACCAAGTCCGTGGCGTACACCCAGCACCACGCCCTGCCCGACGGGGCCGGCCGGATCGTCGGCCGGCGCGTACCCGGCGTGGACGGTCTGACGTGGATGGTCCGCTTCGACCCCGGCACCCCCGTAGACAACCCGGACGTCCTCGCGGAGACCGACCGGCTCGTGGCGGCGGCGCGCGCCGCGACGACGCCACAGAACCTCTGACGCGCGCGTCACCCGGCGCCGTGGCCTTCAGCCCTACCCAGATGACGGTCGAACGGTTCCGCGCGGTCGCCTTCCCCTGAAGCTGGACGTCGCGGCTCCACCCATGATCACGCGTGGGCCGCCCATGATCACGCTCGATCCAGGGTCTAGTGGCATCCGTCGGCTCGATCCGGGATCGAGTGGCTTCGTTCGGCCTTCCAGGCCACTCGATCCTGGATCGGGCCCAGGTGAGGAAACGGTCGGCCAGGACATCCGGCGGGGCCTGGCTGTGGAGGTCGTCCGCCGCGTCGTACATCAGCCCGCCGAGGTAGATCAGCAGGCCGGTCCGGTTCTGCCGGTACTCGCCGAGCAGCGCCAACCGGGCGGGCGAGCACGGCCACGCTGCCCCGCACACCCGGCACCGCCAGGACGGCCGGGCCGCGACGTGTGGCCGGTAGCGGGGCATCAGCCCTCCTCGGTCCCGCCCGGCGACGGCAGCCAGCGGCCCCCGTTGGCCCGCCATTCCTGCGCCCTGGTGAGCCATCCCGGGCGTCCCGGACCGTTGAGCGGAAACACCTCTGTCGGGGCGGTCGCCCACGCGGGCCGCCCGTCGGATGTCCGCGCCGCTGGGGTCGCGCGCTCGTCGGATGTCCGCGCCGCTGGGGTTGCGCGCTCGTCGGGTGCTGGCCCTGGAGAGGGCGGCAGCGGTCGGGCGTTCGGCGTGCGCTGGGGGAGCGGCGGGGATGTCGCCGCCGGGCGGCACCGCCAGAACCTGAGTCGCATGGTGAGCCTCCGTCGAGGTGGGAGGGGGCGCCTGCGGACCTCGTCGTGCGCAGGCGCCCCGGCCTGGTTCCGCCCGCCGTCCGATCCCGTGAGCGGTTCCGCTGCGTGACAGTCTGCTGAGGACGCGACTACGGTGGGAGGCTCGGCGCGGTGACGACCAGTGCGTCCAGGGCTGGGTCCCAGGCGGTACGAGGATGTACGGAGGCTGTCCGTGGAACGCTCGTCCATGCTGGAGCTGTTCGCGGAGGAGCTGCGGCTCGCCCGAGCCGCCGTCGGCATGTCCCAGACCGCGTTGGCCGAGGCGCTGAGCTATTCGGCCGCGCTGGTGGCCAAGGTGGAGACCGGCGAACGCCGCCCCAGCCTGGACTTCGCCCGCCGATGTGACGCGGTGCTGGGCGCGGACGGGCGGTTCGAGCGCATCCAACGGCGGATCAGCCGCGAGACCGTGGTGCCATGGTTCCGCGACTGGGCTGGCGTTGAACAAGAAGCTACCGCGCTGCGTTCGTTCGAGCCGCTGTGCGTGCCGGGCCTGTTGCAGACCGAGGGGTATGCCCGCGCGCTGCTGGCTGGCGGCGGGCTGTTCGCGCCGGACGAAATTGAGCAACAGGTAACGAACCGGCTGGACCGCCAAGCGGCGCTCACCCGCGACCGGCCGCCGCTGTTCAGCGTGGTCATCGACGAGTACGTGCTGCGCCGCTGGATCGGCGGGCCAGAGGTGATGCGTGAGCAGTTGCGGCACCTGGTGAAGCTCGGCTCGACGCTGCCGCGGGTCCGGATCCAGGTCGTGCCGCTCTCCGCCGGGCCCTATGCGGGGCTCGGTGGTCCCTTCGTGATCGCCACCTCACCTGCCGGGGAAGACGTGGTCTACCTGGAGGGGCAGCGCCACGGGCAGGTGATCGACCGCCCCGAGTATGTGCAGCGGATGGTCGAGGTTTGGGAGTCGATCCGGGGTGAGGCACTATCGCAGCAGCAGTCCCTCGATCTGATAGCGGAAGTGGCGGAGACATGGACCTGACCGACGCCCGGTGGCGCAAAAGCACCCGCAGCGGTCCCGATGGTGGCAACTGCGTGGAGGTGGCCGACAAGCTGCCTGGCGTGGTGGCCGTACGCGATTCCAAGGACCCGGCCGGGCCGGTGCTGGCCTTCGCGCCGGAGTCCTGGCGCGCATTTGTCGTGCGGGTCGTCCAGCGGCCGTAGGGGTTATTCCATACCGGCCGGGCCAGCGCTGTCCCTCGCGCCCGGGGCATGGCACGCGTTCGTCGCGCGGCTCGCCGAGCGGCCGTAGTGGGCGGAGTCGCCCAGTTGCCCGCTTTCCGGCAAGGAGTCTCGTCGCCCAGTTGCCCGCGTTCCGGTAGGGAGTCTCGTCGCCCAGTGCGGCTGGGCTTTCGTAGCGACGCGGCGCGCGGGGGCCGTCGCCGGCTGATCGTCCGTCGGCAGGTGGCGTGGGCCGATGCCTGGGTCGTCTCGACCATCACACGTAGGCTGCTCCGCCATTCTGGCCGGGAGCGCGGCCAATCTTGGACAGTTTCCGTTACGCGCTAACGGAAACTGTCCAAGATCTGGTGGCATGGGGTCGGCGGGGCGGCCACAGTCGGCGGATGGTTCCCGACGAGCGGGCCGACGCCCTGGATTGGCTGGCCTTCGAGCAGGCCGGCGTGCTCACTACCGCGCAGGCCCACACCGTGCTGACCGACGGTGCCGTACGCGGGCTCGTCCGGTCCGGTCGGTGGCGCTCGATCAGTCGCGGCCTGCTGCTGATCGGCAATGGGCGGCTGACCCGGGACCAGCAGCTGTGGGTTGCCGTCCTCGCCGCCGGTGAGGGTGCCGTCCTCGCGGGTGCCACGGCCGCCACCGAGGCGGGGGTACGCGGCCTGCGACCCGAGCCCCTGCACGTGCTTGTGCCGGCGGCCCGCCGGGCCGGTCGTACCAGTTTGCGCCGGCTGCCGATCGACATGGCCGCCGTGGTGGTGCACCGGACTGCTGTGCTGCCCGCCGAGCATCTTCAGGTCGGCCGCCCGCCCCGGACCACCACGCCGCGTGCGCTGGTCGACGCGGCCGGATGGGCATCGTCGGTACGGCAGGCGCAGGAGGTGCTCGCGGCCGGCTGCCAGCAGCGGCGGGTGCTGCCCGAGGAGTTGGCCGCCGTGCTGGACCTGCTGCCTCGGGCACCACGCCGGGGGTTGATCCGGCAGACCATCGACGATATCGCCGGTGGCGCCCAGGCACTGAGCGAGATCGACTTCGTCCGGGTCTGCCGCAGGGCTGGGCTGCCCCCGCCCGATCTGCAGGAACGGCGGACTGATGCGGCGGGACGTACCCGCTGGCTGGACGCGTACTGGCGGGCATGGCGGGTGCACGTGGAGATCGACGGGGCACATCACATGGACGTACGCCAGTGGGCTGCGGACATGCGACGCCAGAACGACGTCTGGACGACCGGGGATCGGATCCTCCGCTTCCCCGCATGGCTGGTCCGGGCGTACCCGGATGAGGTCGCCGACACGGTCCGGCGTGCCCTCCTCGCCGCAGGCTGGCGGCCCGACGTCGGAATCGTGGACAGTTAGCGCATAACGGAAGCTGTCCAAGGTCTCTCCCGCAGCTGGCGCGGGTCAGCCGCCCTGGTAGTAGCGGGCGGCGCCGGGGTGCAGGGGGATGGGGTCGGTGCCGGCGGCGCTCTGCCGGTCGAAGTTGCGGGCCTCCGGGTGCACCGCGGCCAGGTCGGCCTGGTAGGTGAAGAGCAGTCGGGTCAGGTCGTACGCCAACTGGTCGGGCATGTCCGCGCTGACCAGGATCACGTTGGCTACCGTGACGGTGGGGGTGCCGGCCGGTGTGTCGTAGGTGTCCCGGGGCAGCTCGGCGGTGGTGTAGACCGACCCGTGCGCCGCGCCGAGCGGTTCGATCAGATCGGCGACCGGCAGCAGGGCGAACCGGCCCGGCGCACTGGTGAGCAGGTCGGCGATGCCCGGGGTGGGCAGCCCGCCGGAGAAGAACATCGCGTCGAGTGTCCCGGCGCGCATCCGGGCCACCGTCTCCGGCAGCGACAACCGGGCCCGGCGTACATCCCGCTCCGGATCCAGGCCGGCGGCGGTGAGCAGCCGGCCGGCGATGACGTCCGTACCGGACTTCGGTGAGCCGGTGGAGACCCGCTTGCCGTGCAGCGCCGCGACGCTGGTGATCGCTGCGTCGGCGCGGACGATCACGTGGGTGTAGTTGCTGTAGACCCGGGCCAGCGCCCGGACCGGTTGTGGCTGGCCGGCGAAGGCACCACGTCCGGCGCTGGCGTCCGCGGCCGTGTCGACCAGGCTGAAGGCGATCTCCATGTCGCCGTCGACCAGGCGGGTGATGTTCTCCCGGAGGCCCCGGGGCTCGCCCCGCGCCTCGTAGCCGGCGGGCCATGGCGCCACCACTCATTCGAGGCGCGGGGCCTGTGAAAGCGATTCGGCGACTTCACCGCCGGCGACGACACCGAGTCGACGTACGCGTCAACGAGGCGTGCAGATTTCTCGATCCCGACGGCGTCGGGAAATCCTCGACCATGCGCATGATCGGCTGCGCGTCTGTCTGCGGCTCGACCCGCAGGCCCGGCGCGTGGTCTGGGAACGGCTGTGCCGGCTCGTCGTGCTGGCCGTCGGGTTGCTGGTCGCCGCGCGCCGGACGGCGACGTCGCTCTACAAGTAATGGGGAATTGCTGCCACGCCCCGAACAATGGGCGTGGCAGCAATTCTGGTGCAGAATTCGGGCCGGCGGTCAGCCGCAGGCCGAAACGAGGCACCAGCCGTTGAGGGTGATCTCCTGGTAATCCCGCACCCGGTGCCAGCCGGGGCGGTACTTGCTGCCAATCGGGTCGCTGTAGATGTAGCCGGCGGGCACCTCGAAACCGTCAGTGTCCCGGAATTCGTAGTAGTAGCTGGAGTCGGAGGCGGGGCCCTGGCCGGCCGGCAGCATCATCGTCTTGGTGTTGGAGGGCCAGTTTCCGGAGATCTTCACCGACCTGCCGAGCCGGTTCTTCACCACGCCGCAGAATATCCCGGCGGTGCAGTTCCCGAAGGGGGTCACCGACTGGTTCGCGGCGGGTTGGCGCAGCTTGGCGAGCTCGGTCGAGGTGAGACTGCTGTCCACGGCCGGTGCCGGACCGGGCGCGGCCGGCGGCGCGGCCTCGGCTCGAGCGGCCGGTGCGAACAGCACCGCGGCCAACAAGGCCGCAGCAATCGTGCGGTGGCCCATTCTCATGGGTCTTCCCTCCCCGTAATTCGGAGACGCCGGGAAAGCGCATCCACCAATGAATGCGCCGTGCCTGTTGGAAAGTCATTGCCCCCGTGTCTCGATCGGCACGCTACATCCAGTGGCGAATTGCTGTCAACGCATCGTCGATGATCGACATAAGGCCCGGTGTGGCCAAATGGTGGCCGCCTCATGTCTGGATTTCTCGTGATTGATGAACGTCGTCGGGTGCCGTCGGTCCGGCTGACGGGGGCGACCTGGGGGGCGACCCAGGAGCGCCGTCGGCGCAGGGTGCCGGCGTGCTCCCGGAGGGCGGTGTCCGTGGCGAGGAACCTTTTGCTCGTGCGGATAAAAGTTCTGTTCAGCATGCGCAAAGGTCTGGACAGGCGGCATGGAAGGCTCCTACTGTGTCGGACACAACACATCGACATTGCGTCGATGTGAACCACTCCGTCGAAGAGGTGGGTCCGGTGCGGACGGTCGATCCACTGCACGTACGCCTGTTGCGGCTGCTCCGCGACGAGGGGGCGGTATCCCGGGCCGAGCTGGCCGACCGCCTGCAGATGCCGCGCCCGAGACTGCTGGCCGAGTTGGAGCGCCTGGTGAGCCTCGGCTACGTCGCGGAGGCGGGGCTCGCGGCCTCCCGGGGCGGCCGGCGTTCCACCCTCGTCGAGCTGAGCCCGCACCTGCGCTTCGCCGCCGTCGACCTGGGCGCCAGCTCGATCGACGTGGAGGTGGTCAACGGTCGGCTGGAGCCGGTGGCCGCGTACCGGGAGCCGGCCGACATCCGCAACGGCCCGAAGGTGACTCTCCAGCGCGTCAACGAGCTGCTGCACAAGGCTCGGGTGGACGGCGCGTACGAGCGGCTCGACGCGATCGGCGTGGGCGTGCCGGGGCCGGTCAGCTTCCGCGACGGCGTACCTGTCTCCCCACCGATCATGCCGGGCTGGGACCGTTTCCCGGTCCGCGAGCTGCTCACCAGGGAGCACAGCTGCCCGGCGGTGGTCGACAACGACGTCAACATCATGGCGATCGGGGAGCGGCACGGCGGGGTGGCCCACTCGGTCGAGGACTTCCTCTTCGTCAAGATCGGCACCGGCATCGGGTGCGGGATCTTCCTCAGCGGCGAGGTCTACCGGGGTACCGACGGCTGTGCCGGCGACATCGGCCACATCCAGGTCGACTCGCACGGTCCGATGTGCTCCTGCGGCAACGTCGGCTGCCTTGAGGCGCTGTTCAGCGGCGCCGCCCTGGCCAAGGACGCGACGGCCGCCGCGCGCAGCGGAGGGTCGCCGGCACTGGCCGACCGGCTCGCCGCCCGGGGTGCGGTGACCGCCGTGGACGTCGCCGAGGGTGCGGTGGAGGGGGACGTCACCTGCATCCAGCTGATCCGCGACGGGGGTCGGCGGGTCGGTGGGGTTCTGG
>NZ_POTY01000155.1 GCF_003236315.1 Micromonospora craterilacus | reverse complement strand
CCCGGACCCGGGGTGGGCCCAGCGGGGCGACCCGCGGCCGGGGAACCCGCACGGGGCGGCATGTTGCCGGGGCCGGGTCGGGGACCCGGACCCGGACGGGCACCGCCGTCGGCCGGGGGCTCCCGGCGGACGTTCTCGCGCTGCTGCTGGCGGGCGGCCTGCGCGGCCTTGACCGCGGCCTCCTGCTCAGCCTTCAGCGCGGCGGCACGCGCCTCGGCGGCGGCCACCTCGATGTCATGGGCACTCGCCGGCTTGGCGACCGGGGCCGCCGGCGGCGGCGGACCGGGCACCGGGGCCTTCGGCTTCGGCCCGGGCATCGCCGGACGCCGGGGCGGCGTCGGCTTGGCGGTGATCCGGGGCTCGCCGGGGGTCGGCGGCGGGGTCGGTGCCGCCGGCGCCGGCGCGGCCGACGGCGGAGCCGACGGGGCACCAGCCCCGCCGGAGGCGACGAACGCGCCACGCAGCCGTCGGGCGACGGGCGCCTCGACGGTGCTCGACGCGGACTTGACGAACTCGCCCATTTCCTTCAGCTTGGCGAGAACGGTCTTGCTTTCGACCCCGAGCTCCTTTGCAAGCTCGTGTACGCGGGCCTTGCCTGCCACTGCACTCCTCACTCCGAGGTCGTGCGGGCAGCACCCGCAGCGACCTCACTCGTGCACTTGAAGCCTGGTCATTTCTGGGACTTCATCGTGTGCTCATCTTGGTCGTCCTACCTTGCTAGCGACCCTCGCCCGGTCGGGTGACCGGACGTGGTGGTTGGCGCGTCAGGTAATCCGCGAGGGCCCCATCATCCGGAACCCCGGCGACGCGCAGCGCCCGACCGAAGGCCCGACGCCGCACCGCCTGCGCGAAGCAGGCCGGATCCGGGTGCATGTTCGCTCCCCGACCCGGCAGTCTGCGGGCCGGATCGGGTCGGAGGCTGAACCCAGCCTCGTCGCCGACCGCGACGATCCGCAGCAGTTCCCTGGCCGGCGCACGCCGTCGGCAACCCACACAGGTGCGCTCCGGCCGCGCGCGTCGTACCACTGCTGGAAGTCTACCCCTAGCTGCCCGAGACCGCTCCGCCCGGCTCCCGGACGTGATCAGCACCGGACCTACCGCCCGGACCAGCCTGTTCGGCGTCGGACCGGATGTCGATCCGCCAACCGGTCAGTCGGGCAGCAAGCCGGGCATTCTGCCCCTCCCGCCCGATCGCGAGCGAAAGCTGGAAGTCCGGGACGGTCACCCGGGCCGCACGGTTGGCCAGGTCGACCACCTCGACCCGGAGCGCCTTGGCCGGCGAGAGCGCGTTGCCGACGAAGTTGGCGGGATCGTCCGACCAGTCAATGATGTCGATCTTCTCACCGTGCAGCTCGCTCATCACCGCCCGCACCCGCTGCCCCATCGGGCCGATACAGGCACCCTTGGCGTTGACGCCGGGAGCGGTGGAACGTACCGCGATCTTCGTGCGGTGACCGGCTTCACGCGCGATCGCGCTGATCTCGACCGTGCCGTCGGCGATCTCCGGCACCTCCAGGGCGAAGAGCTTCTTCACCAGGTTGGGGTGCGTCCGGGACAACGTGATCTGGGGACCGCGCATTCCCTTCGCCACGTGCACCACCACGCAGCGGATCCGCTCGCCGTGGGTGTACCGCTCGCCGGGCACCTGCTCGGACTGCGGCAGCACCCCCTCCAGCTTGCCCAGGTCGACGGTGACGATGCCCTTCTCGGCCCGCGCCTCGTGCGCCTGCACCACCCCGGTCACCAGGTCGCCGTCACGACCCACGTACTCACCGAAGTGCACCTCGTCGGTGGCCTCCCGCAGCCGCTGGAGGATCACCTGCTTGGCGGTCATGGCGGCGATCCGGCCGAAGTCGTGCGGGGTGTCGTCCCACTCCCGCACCACAGCGCCCTCGTCGCTCACCTCCTGGGCGTAGACCAGGGCCACGCCGGTCTTGCGGTCGATCTCCACCCGGGCGTGCGGTTGGGCACCCTCGGTGTGCCGGTACGCGGTCAGCAGCGCGGTCTCGATCGCCGCGAGGATCGTGTCGAACGGGATCTCCCGCTCGCGCTCGAGTGCGCGCAGCGCCGCGAGGTCGATGTTCACCTCTCCTCGTCCTCCACATCGTCATCGTCATCGTCGTCAACGTCTTCTGAATCGGGCAGTTCGTCGAGGCGGCTGAACTCGACCTGCACCCGGCCCGGGCCGAGATCGGCGTAGGCCCACTGGGCGCGGTCGGCGTCGGTCTCCAGCAGCACGCCCTCGTCGTCGGCGGCGAGCACCCGCCCGGTGACCTGCCGATCGCCGGCCGGTCGCTCACCCGGCTGCCCGGACGGCGCCCCCGCGCCCCGGACGGTCACCCGAACCAGCCGACCGACGTTGCGCCGCCAGTGCCGGGGCAGGGTCAGCGGCCGGTCCACCCCCGGGGAGCTGACCTCCAACTGGTACTCCCCGGCGACGATGTCGCCGCCGCTCTCCTCGGCCGCGTCCAGCGCGGCGGAGACCGCCCGAGAGACCTCGGCCACCGCGTCCAGGTTGATCCCGCCGTCGGCGTCGACGATCACCCGTACCACGTGCCGGCGGCCGGCCCGGGAAACGGACAGGTCCTCCAGGTCGTAGCCGGCGCCGTCGACCACCGGTGCGATCACCGCGCGCAGCCGCTCCCGGCGGGCGGCGAGATCACCACGGGGAGCCTGGCCGCCTCGCGGAGCCGGACCCCCGCGCGGAGCCGGGCCGCCGCGGGGTCGCCCCGTCGTTCTGGTGGCACGGCCACGCTGCGTCATCTCCGGACCCTTCCGCTGCTCGCCGACACGCCATGCCGGCACGCCACCGGTGCGGACGCGCCGGTGGCTGCGCAGAGCGTAACGCGCCGGCCGAAGGACGGCCCGGGCGGCGCACCGACGCCACCGCCGTACAAGGGCCCCCGGGATGGTGTTGACTTGTCCGGTGGTGATGGGCAGAACGACTCGGCCGGACGGATCGTCCCAGCTTTCCCGACGCGCGGTGCTGCGGGCCGGCACGCTGCTGGCGCTCGGCGGGGCGGCCGCGCCGCTGACCGGTTGTGGTCTTTTCGACCGCGACGACGAGCCGCCGGAGCCGGATCCGCACGCCCCGCTGGTCGACGAGTCGCTACGACTCGCGGCCGGACTGCGGGCCGCCGCCACAGCCGATCCCGACCTGGCCGGCCGGCTCGTCCCGCTCGCCGAGGCGCACGAGGCGCACGCCACGGAACTCGCCCGAGTGATCGGCACCGCGACTCCGTCCGGTACCGCCGCCCCGTCCGCGTCCCCGTCCGAGGCCCCGCCCGCGGACCGGGCCGCCACGCTGACCGCGCTACGGCAGGCCGAACGCGCCGGCCGGGACACGGCGACCCAGGCGTGTGCCGCGGCGTCCGCCGAACGGGCCGCGCTGCTCGGCTCGATCGCCGCCGCGCGGGCCACCCACCTGGAGGCACTCCGATGAGCCGGCAGATCATGAACGCGCCGACCAGCCCGGAGGACGCCCTCGCCGGGGCGCTGACCGCCGAGTACGCCGCCATCTGGGCCTACGGCCCGATCGGGGTACGCCTCACCGGTGCCGAACGCAAGGCCGCCGTCGAGGCGGAAGCCGCGCACCGGAGCCGACGGGACGGCCTGGTGGTCCAGCTGAGCACCGGCGGCGGCACCGTCCCGCCGGACCGGGCCGGTTACGCCCTGCCGTTCCCGGTGACCGACCGGGCCAGCGCGCTGCGGCTGGCCGTGGAGGTGGAGGAGCGGACGGCGGCGTTCTGGCGGGCGGTGCTGCCGGCCAGCACCGGCGCCGAACGGGATCGCGCCCTGGCCGCCCTGGTCGAGTACGCGGTGCGGGCGACGCGCTGGCGGCGCAGTGCCGGGATCACCCCGCTGACCGTGCCGTTCCCGGGTCGCCCCGGCTGAACCCCGCCCGGGGTAGCGGGGGTCACGCCCGCACCGGTTGCGGAAGGCATACCAGGTATGCATACTCCGGTCCATGTCCATCCGCCACGGCCTGCTCGCCCTGCTCGAACGCGGCCAGATGTACGGCTACCAGTTGCGGGCCGCGTTCGAGGAGTCGACCGGCTCGACCTGGCCGCTGAACATCGGGCAGGTCTACACCACGCTGTCCCGGCTGGAGCGGGACGGGCTGGTGCGGCCGTTGCCGGAGAGCGAGGCCGGCCAGCGGCCGTACGAGATCACCGACGCCGGGCGGGCGGACCTGGCCCTGTGGTTCGCCACCCCGATCAGCCGGACCGACCGCCCCCGCGACGAGCTGGCGATCAAGCTGGCACTGGCGTTGACCACCCCCGGGGTGGACGTCCGCGCGGTGGTGCAGACCCAACGCACCGCCACCATGCGCGCGTTGCAGGAGTTGACCCGGTTGAAGTACGCCAGCGACCGGCCCGAGGATCTGCCGTGGCGGCTGGTGCTGGACGCGATGGTGTTCCAGGCCGAGGCGGAAGTGCGCTGGCTGGACCACTGCGAGACAAGTCTGGTGCGGCACCGCCCCCCGGTCTCCGGCCCGTCGCCCATTTCTGAGGCGGTGGGCCGCAGCGGTGAGGAGGCACGACGGTGAGCACGGTCAGCGGGCCGGTGCCGGCCACTCCGGACCACGGCGCCCCGCCCCCCGCGGACGTCGACGCCTCCGGGCTGCCCGGCTCCCCCGCCGACGCCGTACTCGACCTGCGTGACGTGCACCGCACCCACGGCACCGGCCCGGCCGCGGTGCACGCCCTGCGCGGAGTGAGCCTGGTCGTCCGCCCCGGCGAGCTGGTCGCCGTGATGGGCCCCTCCGGCTCCGGCAAGTCCACCCTGCTCACCCTCGCCGGTGGGCTGGACAGCCCGACCGCCGGCGAGGTGCGCGTCGAGGGGCAGCCGCTGCACGCACTCGATCGCCGCGGCCTGGCCCGGCTGCGCCGCCGACGGATCGGCTACATCTTCCAGAACCTCAACCTGATCGGCGGGCTGACCGCCGTGGAGAACGTCGCACTCCCCCTCGAACTCGACGGGACGGGCGTCCGCCGGGCCCGCCGGTTGGCGCTGGCGGCGCTGACCGAGGTGGGCCTGTCGGAACTCGGCGACCGGTTCCCGGACCAGCTCTCCGGCGGCCAGCAGCAGCGCGTCGCGATCGCCCGGGCCCTGGTCGGCGAGCGTCGCCTCGTGCTGGCCGACGAGCCGACCGGAGCGCTGGACTCGCAGACCGGCGAGGCCGTGCTGCGCCTGCTGCGCCGCCGGATCGACGCGGGGGCGGCCGGAGTGCTGGTCACCCACGAGGCGCGACACGCCGCCTGGGCGGACCGGGTGGTGTTCCTGCGCGACGGTGTGACGGTCGACTCGACCGCCCCGCTGGTGGGCGTCGAGACGCTGCTCGCCGGCAGCGGCCGGTGACCGGCACGCCGCACCAGCCACTCCGGAGGGCACGACTGGCCGAGGCGGTCGGGTCGTGGCGGGCCGCGCTCCGGATCGCCCGCCGGGAGGCGCGGCGGGCCCGCGCGCGTACCGCCCTGGTGCTGGCGATGATCATCCTGCCGGTGCTGGCCCTCACCTTCATCGCGGCCAGCATCGACATGTCCCAGCTGACCACGGCGGAGCAGATGGACCGCCGGCTCGGGAGCGCCGACGCGGAACTACGGCTGGTGGCCCGCGGCCCGGTGGTGCAGAGCCCCGCCGGGGACAGTTGGGGAACCGGGGTCGAGAGCGAGTCGGTGCCGGGCCCGGTCAGCACGGACGAGGTCGCCGCGCTCCTCCCGGCCGGCAGCCGGGTCCTTCCGGTACGCCGCTGGGTGCCGTTCACCGCCCGGGACGCGGACCGGGTCCGGGACGACCTGGGTGCCACCGTTGTCGACCTCACCGACCCGCTCGGGCGCGGGCTCGTCCGGATCCACGCCGGCCGGGTACCGGCTACCGCCGACGAGATCGCGGTGAACCGGGCCGCCCGGCGCGCCCTCCGGGTCGACGTCGGCGATTCGATCACCGCCGGGGACGGCGCGCGGATCTGGACGGTCGTCGGGGTGGTCGAACTGCCTGAGCAGCTGACCCCGATGGTCGTCCTGCATCCGGCCGGGGCACCGCCGCCGGAGCCGTACGCCGAGGCAGTGTTCCTGGCCGACCTGCCCGGGCCGGTCACCGACGAGGTCTTCCGTCAGCTCAACCGGAACGGTGTGGTGGTCGGCGCCCGGGTGCCCGCGCCACCGACCTGGGTCGGCACCACCTACGGTCCGCCGCCCTCCCGGCTGGAGGTGGAGGAGATCGGCACCGGGGTGCTGGTCGGTGGGCTCGGCCTGCTGGAAGTGGTGCTGCTGGTCGGCCCGGCCTTCGCCGTCGGCGTACGGCGTCGGCGGCGGGACCTGGCGCTGGTCGCGGTGGCCGGTGGCGACGCCACCCAGCTGCGCCGGGTCGTGCTCGCCGACGGCGTGGTGCTGGGCTGCCTCGGTGCCGCGACGGGCGTCGCACTCGGCGTGGTCGCGGCGTTCGCCGGGCGGCCGCTGGTCGAGGAGTTCGTCTTCGGGCACCGCTTTGGCGGGTACCGGGTATGGCCGACGGCGCTCTGCGTGATCGCGCTGGTCGCGGTGCTGGCCGGGGTGCTGGCCGCCCTGGCGCCGGCCTGGACGGCCGCCCGGCAGGACGTGGTGGCCGGGCTCGCCGGCCGGCGGACGCCGCCGGCGCACAGCCGCCGCTGGCTGACCATCGGCGTGCTGCTGGCCGCCGGTGGGGGCGGCGTGGCCGCGCTCGGCGCGGCGGTGACCTCGCAGTCGGTCATCCTCGCCGGGCTGATCCTGGGCGAACTCGGGCTGGTCTTCGCCACCCCGACGCTGGTCGGACTGCTGGCCCGGCTCGGCCGGTTCCTCCCGCTGGCACCGCGGGTCGCGGTACGCGACGCCAGCCGCAACCGCTCCTCCGCCGCCCCGGCCATCTCCGCGGTGATGGCCGCCGTTGCCGGCAGCGTCGCCTTGGGCGTCTTCCTGGCCGGCGAGGACGCCCGCAACGACCAGCGGTATCAGCCGTCGATTCCGGAGCACAGTGTGCTGATCACGGCCAGCGGCCGGCCCGGCGAGAACAGCCTGCCCACCCTCGCCGAGATCGCCGGACCGGCCCGGGAGCACCTCGGTGCCGGCACGATCGCCCCGCTGGTCACCGCCGGATGCCGGCCGAACTTCGACACCTGCGTAATCACCGCCGCGCTGCCGGCCGAGCGGGCCTGCCCATGGCGGCCGGACGCGCCGCTCAGCGCCGCCGACCAGCGCCGGGCCCGGGCCGACCACCGCTGTCAGGGCCCGGCCGAGAACCATTACGACCCGTACTTCCGGGTGATCGTGGACGACGGAACGGCGCTGCCGATCCTCACCGGGGCCGACCCGGCCGACGTCGCCGCCGCCACGGCCACCCTGCGGGCTGGTGGAGCGGTGGTGACCGACCCGCGCCTTCTGGTGGACGGCCGGCTGGAAGTCACCGTCCAGCACGACGCCGAGGAGGCGACGCGGGCCACGGACACCGCCACGGTGCCCGGTCACGTGCTGAGCACGGCGGTCGGCAGTAAATGGCTGCTGCTTTCCCCGGCCGCGGCCGATCAGCTGGATCTCGTGACCCGACAGGCCGGCTGGGCGATCGGGGCCGGCGAGTCGCCGGGTCGGGACCAGCGGAAACAGGATCGGTTCGTCACCGCGATCCGCCCGCTCGACGTGGCGGTGGAGATCGAGACCGGTCGGCGCCACGGCGACAGCCAGCCGGTGCTGCTGTTGCTTGCCGGGGTGTCCGCGGTGGTCACCGTAGGCGCCGCGGGCATCGCCACCGGTCTCGCCGCGGCCGAGGGAAGGGCCGACCTGTCCACCCTCGCCGCGGTCGGTGCCGGCCCGGGCGTACGCCGCCTGCTGTCGCTCTGCCAGGCCGGTGTGATCGCCGTGCTCGGCTCGGCGCTGGGCATCGTCGCCGGCCTCGGCTCGGCGGCGATCGTGCTCACCTTCACCAACAAGCGGTACACCGACACCTGGCCGGTCGAGCCGCCGTATCCGCTGGTGATCCCCTGGCTCGCCCTCGGCGTGCTGGTCGCGGTGCCGTTGCTGGCGATGCTCGGGGCGGCGCTGTTCACCCGCTCGCGGCTACCGGTGGAACGCCGCCTGGACTGACCGTGCCCGGCCCGAGGTCCGTCGTACCCGCGACTGATCGGCCGGTGTCACGGCGTTACCGGGGCGGGCAGACTGTCCGGATGTCCGCACTGGGAACCCTCACCCGCCGGGTCGGTCATCAGCGCTGGTTCGGCGCCGCAATGCGCCTGCTGGTCCCGGCCGACCGGGCGGTCGGGCGGCTGACCCGGGGACGGGTGGTCGCGCTCGGGCTCGTGCCGTCCCTGGTCGTCACCACCACCGGCCGGAAATCCGGCAAGCCGCGCAGCAACCCGCTGCTGTACGTGCCGGACGGCGAGGCGTACGTGGTGATCGGCTCGAATTGGGGCCAGCCCCGGCAGCCGGCCTGGGCGCTCAACCTGCTCGCCGAACCGCGCGCCGAGGTGGACGTCGCGGGACGCCGAATCCCGGTGCGCGCGCAGCTGGCCACCGGCACCGAACGCGACCGGCTGTGGCGGTTGCTGGTCGACGAGTGGCCGGCCTACCAGACGTACGTCGAGCGGGCCGGCGACCGGGACATCCGGATCTTCCGTCTGGTGCCGGACCGGCGCGGCAGGCCGGACGGGCGCGGCGGGCCGGACGGGCGCGGCGGGCCGCACTAGGGTGTGCGGTGACCGGGTCGTCGCTCCGGGCGACGGTGTGGGCGGTGGCGCGATCGCGGGGTGGTCGGCGTGGACGGTGTCGAGGAGCACCGGGACGATCCACGGTGGGCCGTGGCCGAACGGGTCGCCGAGGCCGTCCGGCGGCGTTTCCCGGCCGACGTGCTCGCCGTGGCCGTACACGGCCCGCTGGCCCACGGCGACGACGACGGCGGCGGGGACGGCGAGGTCGGGCTGCTGGTGGTCACCTACCGGCCCGGCACCGGACCGCCCTCGGCGACCCGCCGGGTGGACGGCGTGCTGGTCGACCTGACCGTGGTCGCCGCCGAGGAACGCCTGCACCAGGCCCGGCAGCTGACCTCGCGGTGGCCGCTGACCGCCGACCGCTACGTGACGACCCGGGCGCTGCACGACCCGACCGGATGGCTGCCCACCATGCGCGACGCACACCTCGGCCGGCTGGCCCGGGCCCGCCCGGCCGAGTTCAGCACGGCCGCCCGGACGGCGTGGTATCGGGGCAGCGCCGCACACGCCCGGGCGGCCCGGCTCGCCGAGTGGTACGAGACGGACCAGGCCCTGCTGATGCTCGGCGAGGCCCGGTTGGCCGCGGCGACGGTGCACGGCCTGCTCAGCCGCACCTACTACCGCGACCGTGGCGACGCGGTGCGGCGCACCGGCCTGGCCGGAGCCGACATGACCGAGGTCGCCGCCGTCCTGGCCCGCCAATCCGCGGAACTCACCGCCCGGGGCCGCCCCGTGGACGGCACCATCGACGACCTCCTCAACAACTGACCCCAGGTCAGCCGAGACCGCCCTGGACGCCGATCAGGGTTCCGATCAGGTAGGTCGCCGCCGCGGCGGCGGCACCCAGCAGCAGCTGACGCAGCCCGCCGGACCACCACCGGCGGTTGGTGAACCGGGCAACGATCGCCCCGGCGACGAAGAGCCCGAGCCCGCCCACCGCCAGGGCCAGGGCCAGGCTGGTCGCACCGAGCAGGTACGGCAGCAGCGGCACCAGCGCGCCGACGGAGAAGCAGAGGAACGACGAAAACGCCGCCGTCCACGGGTCGGGTCGCTCGTCCGGGTCGACGCCCAACTCCTCCTGGATGTGCATCCGCAGGGCCTGCTCCGGGTTGTGCCGGACCGCCTCGGCCACCTGGGTGGCGAGGTCCTCCGGCAGGCCCCGGGCGACCCAGTGCTGGGCCAGTTCCCGGGCCTCGGCCTCGGGGTGCCGCTCCAGCTCGCGCCGCTCCTTGGCCACCTCGGCGGCGAGCTGCTCGTTGGCCGACCGCACGCTGGTGTACTCCCCGAGCGCCATCGAGATCGCACCGGCGACCAGGCCGGCCACGCCGGTGAGCACGATGTTGCGCGGCGAGACCCCGCCGCCGCCGACGCCCGCGATGAGGGCGATGTTGGTGACCAGGCCGTCCATCGCACCGAAGACGGCCGGGCGCAGCCAGCCGCCGGACACGTCGGCGTGGTGCGCCTCCCGCAGGGCGGCAGGGGTGTCGGTCACGGCAGCGTGAGGATCTCGTGGCCGCCCTCGGTCACCAGGACCGTGTGCTCGAACTGGGCGGTCCACTTCCGGTCCTTGGTGACCACCGTCCAGCCGTCGTCCCACAGGTCGTACTGGTAGGTGCCGAGCGTGATCATCGGCTCGATCGTGAAGGTCATGCCCGGCTCCATCACGTCGGTCGGGCGGGGGCTGTCGTAGTGCGGCACGTAGAGCCCGCTGTGGAAGGACTCGCCGATGCCGTGGCCGGTGAAGTCCCGGACCACGCCGTAGCCGAAGCGCTTCGCGTACGACTCGATGACTCGGCCGATGACGTTGATCTGCCGGCCCGGGGCGACCGCCTTGATGCCGCGCATCATCGCCTCGTGGGTCCGGTCGACCAGCAGCCGGGCCTCCTCGCTGACCTCACCGACGCAGAAGGTCGCATCCGTGTCGCCGTGCACCCCACCGATGTACGCGGTGACGTCGACGTTGATGATGTCGCCGTCGGCCAGCACGGTCGTGTCGGGGATGCCGTGGCAGATCACCTCGTTGAGGCTGGTGCAGCAGGACTTCGGGAAGCCCTTGTAGCCCAGCGTCGACGGGTAGGCACCGTTGTCGATCAGGAACTCGTGCACCACCCGGTCGATCTCGTCCGTGGTCACGCCAGGCTTGCAGTGCTCCCCCGCCAACTGCACGGCCTGGGCGGCGATCCGTCCCGCGACGCGCATCTTCTCGATGGTCTCCGCGGTCTGCACGTGTGACCCCTGCCAGGGGGTCGGTGCCTTCTTGCCGACGTACTCGGGGCGGGTGATGCCAGCGGGCACCGGCCGCCACGGAGAGAGCGTGCCTGGGGTCAGCGGCGCACGGACGGTCATGCCGCAAGCCTATCGCCGACCACTTCGTGACCCCCAACACCGCCCATGGCCGAGGGTTGTTGCCCCACCAGGACCACTGTGTCAAGGTGTCAGCGTGGATCAAGGGGGCGCACCTCCCGTCTTCTCCGCCAGCGCGGAGACCGACGGTGATCACCTCAGGGTGGTGGTCACCGGCGAGGTCGACATGTCGACCGCCGGCACCATGCTGCAGACCGCGCTGCGCGAGCCGGCCGCCCGGATGACGCTCGACCTGCGCGCGGTCACGTTCTTCGACTCGGCGGCCATCCACGCGGTGGTCCGGCTCGCCGGCCGCTATCCGGACGCGCTGACCGTGCTGCCGTCCCGGCAGGTCAGCCGGGTGCTGGAGATCGCCGGCCTGGGCGAGCAGCGCTGGTTGCACCCGGCCTGACCCGCCCGCCGGCTCAGGGTTGCAGCCGCCGGCGCAGGGTGACCGACGTGCCATCCGGGGTACGGCTGACCGACATCTCCCCGAGTGCCCGGATCAGCGACAGCCCCCGGCCCCGGAAGTCCGACCCGGTCGACTCCCGCCACCGTCCGGTGTCCCGCACGGTCGCCACCACTGCGCGGTCCTCCACGGTCACCTCGACCCCGATCGTCGGTTCCGCCGGGTCGATCGGATGCTCGATGGCGTTCGCCGCCGCCTCGGAGACCGCCACGGTGAGGTCGAACAGGTCCGTCTCGCCCACTCCGTGCGCGACGAGGAAGTCCTCCAACCGCTTGCGCAGCACGCTCAGCCGGGTGGGGTCGGCGGGCAGCCGCAGCGCGAATCGGTCGAGTTCGGCCGCCTCCAGCGCGAGCACCGCCACGTCGTCGCGCCGGGGTCGGTCCGCGACCCGCTCGACGACCGCGTCGATCAGGTCCGCCACGTGGTCGCCGGGCCGGGCGGCGTCGGCCCGCAGCTGGGCCAGGGCGACGTCGATGCCGACCTGCCGGTCCTCGATCAGGCCGTCGGTGTAGAGCAGAAGACGGTCGCCGGCCCGCAGCTCGCCGGAGGCCGTCTCGTACCCGGTGCCGGGGATGGCGCCGACCGGCGGGCCGAGCGCACCGTCGTGCAGGAACGCCACGTCCGGTCCGCGGATGAGCAGCGGCGACGGATGCCCGGCGCTGGCGTACCGCAGCCGGCCCGTGCGGGGGCTGAACCACAGGCAGAAGACCGTGGCGAACGAACGCGACTCGGTCGAGCCCACCAGCCGGTTGAGTCGGGTCAGCGACTCGCCCGGGTCGAAGCCCTCCAGCACGTACGCACGCAACGCGTTGCGGAGCTGGCCCATGGCCGCCGCCGCCGGCACGCCCTTGCCGACCACGTCGCCGATGACCAGCACCAGTTCGTCGTCGTCCCGGGCGATCACGTCGTACCAGTCGCCGCCGACCTCGACATCGGCGGTGCCGGGCAGGTAGCGGCTGGCCACCACGGCACCGGGCAGCTGGGGCAGCGTACGCGGCAGCAGGCTGTGTTGCAGGGTGGTGGCGATGCGGTGTTCGGCCTCGTAGAGCTGGGCGTTCTCCAGGCGTACGCCGACCAGCCGGGCGAGCTGGGTCAGCGCGGCCTCGTGCGTGCCGGCGTCCTCGGCGGCCGGCCGCCACACCCGCAGCTCGCCGAGTTGCTTGCCGGCGACGCCGGTCAACGGCAGGACGAAGGACGGCTCGACCGAGGTGACCCCGCCGGCATCCGCCTCGTAACGCGCCCCGCCAGCGGAGAGCACCACCCGGCCGGCCTCGGCGAGGCTCAGCGCGTGCTGGGCCGCGACCTGGAGCACGTCGGCCGTGGAACGGGCGGTGTTCACCGCGACCGCCGCGTCGGCGAGGGCCTCCAGCCGACGGACGACCTGACCGCGCAGCTGGCCGAGTTCCACGTTGGCCCGGACCCGGGCGATCAACTCCTGGCCGGAGAAGGGCTTGGTCAGGTAGTCGTCCGCGCCGACCGACAGCCCGGCCACCTCGGCCGCCGAGCCGGCGCGAGCCGACAGCAGCACGATCGGCACGGACCGGGTGCGCGGGTCCGCGCGCAACGCGGCGACCAGGCCGATCCCGTCCAACCGGGGCATCATCACGTCGGTCAGCACCAGGTCGAAGGCGGTGTCGATGGCCAGCCGCAGGGCGTCGACACCGTCCGCGGCGGTCACCACCTCCCAGGTCGGCACGAGCAGCCGGGTGACGTGCTCCCGCAGGTCGGGGTTGTCGTCGACGACCAGGATGCGGCCCGCCGGGGCGGACCCGGCCGAAGTCGACGCGGGAGTGGCGAGCGCCGGCGAGTCCGGGGTGGTCGGGACGGTGGCGCCGCCCCAGTGCGCGGTCTCGGCGACGAAGAGCGGGGCCTGCCGCGGCTCGGGCGCGATGCCGTCGGCATCGGCCACCCGCTCGGCCAGCAGATGCCCGGAACCGAACGGCACGGTGACCACGAAGGTGCTGCCCAGGTCGACCTGGCTGGTCACGGTGACCCGTCCACCGTGCATCTCGACCAGCTCCCGGACCAGCGCCAGGCCGATCCCGGTGCCCTCGTGGCTGCGCGAGCGCACCCCGGGCACCCGGTGGAACCGCTCGAAGACGTGGGGCAGTTCCTCCGGGACGATGCCCACGCCGGTGTCGCTGACCTCCAGGCGGGCGCTCCCGTCGGCCTCCCGGACCCGGACCCGGACCTCACCGTCGAAGGTGAACTTCACGGCGTTGGAGACCAGATTGAGGACGATCTTCTCCCACATGTCCTGGTCGACGTGGACCGGCTCCGCCAGCGGCGGGCAGTCCACCACCAGCCGTAGGCCGGTGCGCTCGGTGGCCGAGCGGAACGTGCTGGCCAGCCGGGCCGTGTAACCGGCCAGTTCGGTCGGCTGGTAGTGGGCGGCCAGCCGTCCCGACTCCAGCCGGGAGAAGTCGAGCACGGTGTTCACCAGCTTCAGCAGCCGCAACCCGTTGCGGTGCATCGTGGTCAGCCGTGGCGCGTACGTCGCCGGCAAGGCGGGGTCGGCGAGCAGGTCCTCCAGCGGGCCGAGCACCAGGGCCAGCGGGGTACGAAACTCGTGGCTCACGTTGGCGAAGAAGTTGGTCTTCGCCAGATCCAGGGCGGCCAGGTCGGCGGCCCGGGCCCGCTCCTGCTCGTACGCCCGCTGCTTGCCGGCGGCGCGGGAGATCTGCGCGGCGACCAGCTCGAAGAAGGTCCGGTAGTCGCCGGTGAACGGCAGCCGGCGGGCCGCCCCCAGCACCAGCACCCCGGCCGGCTCGTTGGTCGCGCTGATCGGCAGCACCACCGCCTCGTCGGCCGCGTCGGCCGGTACGTGTCCGAGCAGGTCGGCCGTGGCCAGCACCGCGCTGGTGCCGGTCGCGGCGACTTCGACCAGCCGGGCGGACGGGTCGACGGCGGCGATCCGGGCGCCGCTGATCCCGGCCAGCCGCAGGTGCCCGTCGGTGTCGTGCAGGTAGAGCAGCCCGAACGGCACGTCCGGCCGGTGCCGGTCGAGCACGCCCACGGCGACCCGGCCGAGTTCCGCGCTGCCGCCCGGGTCGGCCAGTTCCGAACCGAGTTCGGCCAGCGCGCGCAACCGGCGCTCGCCGAGCACCCGGCCGGTGGTCTCGTTACAGATGCAGAGCACCCCGCTGATCGAGCCGTCCGCGGCTCGGATCGGGTCGTAGGAGATGTCGAAGTAGACGTCCTCGACGAAGCCGTGCCGGTCGAGCAGGAAGTGGTGGTCCTGCCCCTGGTACGCCTCGCCGCCGCGCAGCACACCGGCGAGCAGTGGCCCGAGCACGTCCCAGGTCTCCGCCCAGTGCTCGTGGGCGGGCTGGCCGAGCACTGCCGGATGCTTGTCGCCGATGGTCGGCCGGTAGGCGTCGTTGTAGAAGGCGCGTAGCTCCTCGCCCCAGAACATGACGATCTGAGCCTTGGACGCGAGCATCGTGCTGATCGCGTTGCCCAGCGCGGCGGGCCAGTGGTCCGGGGTGCCGAGCGGGCTGACCGACCAGTCGTGGTCGCGCAGCAACGTGCCCATCTCACCACCACCGGCGAACGCCGCCGCGAGCAGCGGCGAAATCCCGCCGTCCACCGCGGACCTATGGCTCCCGTCCGCGCACCCCTGGGCCGAGCTCATGCATCCTCCCCGGCCGATTCCTGACGCGCCCTGATCATCAACGCCGTGCACCGACTTCTACCCCGACGGACCAGCAACGTAACGCGTGCGGCCCGCCCGACGCTGGTTGACTCCACGATGCCGAGCGGTCACCGACCGACACCACCCAGGCCACTCACGGCGAGTATCAACCCGGTCACAGCGGGGTGACGTACGCGCCGGTGATCCCGCCGTCGACCACGAACTGCGCGGCCGTCATGAACGAGGCGTCGTCGCTGGCCAGGAACGCCACCGCGGCGGCGATCTCGGTCGGCTCGCCGAAGCGCCCCATCGGCACGTGCACCAGCCGGCGCGCGGCCCGCTCCGGATCGGCCGCGAACAGCTCCCGCAGCAACGGCGTGGCCACCGGCCCCGGGCACAGGGCGTTCACCCGGATGCCCTCCCGGGCGAACTGCACGCCCAACTCCCGGGTCAACGCCAGCACCCCACCCTTGCTCGCGGTGTACGCGATCTGCGACGTCGCCGCGCCCATCAGCGCCACGAACGAGGCGGTGTTGATGATCGACCCCCGACCCTGCCGACGCATGTGCGGGATGACGTGCTTGCAGCAGAGGTAGACGCTGGTGGTGTTGACCCGCAGCACCCGCTCCCAGGCGTCCAGCCCGGTGTCCAGGATGGAGTCGTCGTCGGGCGGAGAGATGCCGGCGTTGTTGAACGCGACATCCACCCGCCCGTACCGCTCGACCACCCCGTCGAAGAGGTCCCGTACCGCCGTCTCGTCGGCCACGTCGGCGGCCACGAACGTGCCGCCCACCTCGTCGGCGGCCCGCTCGCCGGCCTCGGCGTCGATGTCGACGCAGACCACCCGGGCCCCCTCGGCGGCGAACCGCCGTACCGTGGCCAGCCCGATCCCGCTGGCCGCCCCGGTCACCACGGCGACCCGGTCCTGCAACCGTCCCTGCATCTCACTCCTCCGTGCTGATGAACACGTTCTTGACGTCGGTGAACGCGTGCAGGGCGTCCGGACCCAGCTCCCGACCCAGGCCGGAACGCTTCATCCCGCCGAACGGGGTCCAGTACCGCACCGAGGAGTGCGAGTTGACGCTCAGATTCCCCGCCTCCACCGCCCGGGCCACCCGCAGCGCCCGGCCCACGTCGCGAGTCCAGATCGAGCCGGACAGGCCGTACTCGGTGTCATTGGCCAGCCGGATTGCGTCGGCCTCGTCGTCGAACGGGAGCACCGAGACGACCGGGCCGAAGACCTCCTCGCGCCAGTGCCGGTCGGCCGGCGAGTCGGCGAACAGCACGGTCGGGGCGTACCAGTAGCCGGGGCCGTCGGGGCAGGAGCCGGTGAAGGCGACCCGCGCCCCGTCGACGTACCCGGCGACCCGGTCCCGGTGCCCGGCCGAGATCAACGGGCCCATCTCGGCGCTCTCGTCGGCCGGGTGGCGCACCCGGAAGGCGCGTACCGCCGGTTCGAGCAGTTCCAGGAAGCGGTCGTACACCGGGCGCTGCACCAGGATCCGGGAGCGGGCACAGCAGTCCTGGCCGGCGTTGTCGAAGACCGCGTACGGCGCGGTGGCCGCCGCCCGTTCCAGGTCGGCGTCGGCGAAGACCAGGTTCGCCGACTTGCCGCCCAGTTCCAGGGTCAGCCGCTTCACCTGGGCGGCGCAGCCGGCCATGATCCGGGTACCGACCTCGGTGGAGCCGGTGAAGCAGATCTTGCGTACCGCCGGGTGGCTGACGAACCGCTCGCCGACCACGTCACCCCGGCCGGGCAGCACGGTGAAGACATCCTCGGGCAGGCCCGCGACCAGGGCCAGCTCGGCCAGGCGCAGCGCGGTCAGCGGGGTCAGCTCGGCCGGCTTGAGCACCACCGTGTTGCCGGCGGCGAGCGCGGGGGCGAAGCCCCAGGCGGCGATCGGCATCGGGAAGTTCCACGGCACGATCACCCCGACCACGCCGAGCGGCTCGTGGACGGTGACGTCCAGCCCGCCCGGTACCGGGATCTGCCGCCCGGTGAGCCGCTCCGGCGACCCCGCGTAGTAGTCGAGCACGTCCCGCACGTTGCCCGCCTCCCACCGGGCGTTGCCGATGGTGTGCCCGGCGTTGCGTACCTCCAGCTGCGCCAGCTCCTCAAGGTGGTCATCCACCACCCCCGCGAACCGCCGCAACAACCG
>NZ_POTY01000154.1 GCF_003236315.1 Micromonospora craterilacus | reverse complement strand
CCCCCACGCCCGGCACCGGGCCCGCGCCCGCCGGGCCGGTGCCTACGCCGGATCCACCCGGCCCCGTGCCAGCATCTGTCGGTCGCGACGCGGTCAGAGCTGCCAGCGGCATGGTCTGCACCAACACCGGCGGGCGACTGCCCCAGCCCCGCAGGTCGAGTTCGGCGCCGACCGGTGCGGCCAGCGGCAGCGGCGTGTTGACCAACGCCGGCTGGCCCCGGTCGGCGTACCAGCGCTCGACGGCGTCCAGCGCGGAGGGGAGCGGCCGGTCCGGGTCGCCGACCGGCAGGGCCGAGTTGGCCCGGCCGGTCCAGCCGTCGGCGGCGCGTAGCAGCCAGTCGCCGAGGTGGGCGCGGGTGGGCGCGGGCCACGCCTCGTCGGCGGCGAGTTCCAGCTCGACCACGGCGGCGGCGGTCGGCCGCCGGGCGGCCGGGACCCGCTTGGCCCGGTGCACCTCGGCGATCGGGACGCGCAGCCGTCCCTGCCGAGTGGTCAGCGTGAGGTGGGTTTCGGTCAGCTCGACCAGCTCGCCGAGGGCGTCGGAGTACACCGGGCGGCCGCCGCGAGTTCCCACCGTCCGCCGGACCACGATCCGGTGTCCCACGTCCTGCTCTCGGAGCACGATCGACCTCCTCCCCGGCGAGATACTAGGCTCTTACCGTCGCGGGTGATCGCGGCGAGTCTTGCGGAGGAGAAGACCGGTGACCTACATCATCGCCGAGCCGTGCGTGGATGTGCTCGACAAGGCATGCATCGAGGAATGCCCGGTCGACTGCATTTACGAGGGCAACCGGATGCTCTACATCCACCCCGACGAGTGCGTCGACTGTGGTGCCTGTGAGCCTGTCTGCCCGGTTGAGGCGATCTTCTACGAAGACGACGTCCCGGAGCAGTGGAAGGACTTCACCGGCGCCAACTACGAGTTCTTCGAGGATCTGGGTTCGCCCGGGGGCGCCTCGAAGATCGGCAAGGTGGAGAAGGACGCCACCTTCGTCGCCGCGCAGCCGCCGCGCGGCGAGGGCCACTGAACGCCCCCGCGCCGGTCTCGTCGCGGCTGCCCGAGTTCACCTGGGACACCCTGGACGCCGCGGCCGCCCTGGCCGCGGCGCACCCGGACGGCCTGATCAACCTTTCCATGGGTACGCCGGTCGACCCGGTGCCGGAGGTGATCCGGCTGGCCCTTTCCGACGCGTCGGACGCCCCGGGTTATCCGCTGACCGCCGGCACCCCGGCGCTGCGGGATGCGATCGCGGCCTGGGTGGCCCGGGCCTGTGGCGCCGGCGTCGACGGGCTCGGGGTGCTGCCGACGATCGGCTCCAAGGAGCTGGTCGCCTGGTTGCCCACCCTGCTCGGGGTGGGTCCCGGCGATGTCGTGGTGGTGCCGTCGGTCGCCTACCCGACGTATGAGGACGGCGCGCGGCTGGCCGGAGCCACGACCGTACGCGCCGACTCGCTGACCGCCGTCGGTCCGACCCCCCGGGTACGCCTCGTCTGGGTCAACTCGCCGGGTAACCCGACCGGCCGGGTGTTGCCCGCGACCCACCTGCGCAAGGTGGTGGACTGGGCCCGCGAGCGGGGCGCGGTGGTCGCCAGCGACGAGTGCTACCTGCCGCTGGGCTGGGATGCCGAGCCGGTCTCCGTGCTCTCGCCCGAGGTGTGCGGCGGGTCGTACGACTCGGTGTTGGCGGTGCACTCGCTGTCCAAGCGCTCCAACCTCGCCGGCTACCGGGCCGGCTTCGTCGCCGGCGACCCGGCCCTGGTGGCCGAGCTGCTCAAGATCCGTAAGCACGCCGGGATGATCGTGCCCGCACCGGTGCAGGCGGCCATGGTGGCCGCCCTGCGTGACGAACGGCACGCCGACGAGCAGCGTGAGCGCTACCGTGTGCGACGCGAGGTGCTGCGGGCGGCGTTCACCGGTGCCGGCTTCACCGTGGAACACTCCGAGGCCGGGCTCTACCTCTGGCTCACCCGCGGCGAGGACTGCTGGGACACCGTCGACTGGCTGGCCCGGCGGGGGATCCTGGTCGCCGCCGGTGTCTTCTACGGCCCAGGTGCCCGGCAGTACGTCCGGGCCGCGCTGACCGAGTCCGACGAGCGGATCGCCGCCGTCGCCGCCCGGCTCGCGCAACCCTGACCCGACAACCGCGAGGCCCGCTCCCCGAGGTCGGGGAGCGGGCCTCGATCGGGTCCCGGGTCAGTTCTCGTTGATCCGTTCGAACACCCGCAGCAGGTTGTCCCGGCTGCGCCGCTCCAGCAGTACGCTGCCGAACAGCTCCTGCATGGTCATCACCCGACCGTTGTGCAGCGTCAGCTCGGCCTTCAGCGGGATCTCCTTGGTCACCGTCACCGACCGCACCTCCTCGTACGGCAGGAACTGGTGCCAGGCCGCCAGCTTCTCCACCGGTGCCGATTCGAGCAGGGCCTTGAGTCGCTTCTCGCCGTCGCCGGCCTTGCCCGGGTCGGCGACCGTGATCAGACCCCGATCGAGCACCAGCAGGTCGTGCTGCACACCGTCGATCTTCACGTTGCCGATGGCGCCGATCACGCCGGCGTTGTCGGCGGTGGCCCGGCGCTGCACCACGGTCGCACCGGCCGGGTCGATGCCCAGCTCGGTCAGCCGGGCCAGCGCCTCGTCCAGGGTCTGCGGGTCGACCGCGAGCTTGGCGATCTCGGCGAGGTCCAGCGGTTCGCCGTCGGTGCCGACGAACCGGGCCGGGCCGGGCCAGGACAACTGGTAGCTGGCCTGGCCGGCCCGGACGGCGGCGTTGTCCAGCAACATCTCCATCGGCCCGGCGAAGCGGGCCGCCGCCTCCGTGTGGGTGGCGTCGCCGAAGAACTGCTCGGCGAACTCGCCGAGCCGGTGCTCCCGGACCAGGTCGAGGATGGTGGCCAGGCCCGGCTCGGCGGTGCCGCTGAACCGGCCGGCCGCCCGGTAGATGCCGTCGACCCGCCGTTGCATCCCGGCCGCGATCGAGGCGTGGGTGAACTCCGCCCAGGGCAGCACCTGGCGGTCACCCTGGTCGACCACCAGGCCCTGGAGCCGTCGGCTGGCGTCGCCCAGGTCGGCGAGCAGTACACCGGCCGGGCGGTCGTCCGCCGCCACGACACCGGCCGGCAGTTGTGCCATCGCGTCGATCCGGATGCCGATCGGCGGGTGGGTGTCCCACCGCGACGGTTCCCGGTCGGGTGCCTCCTGCCGGAGCTGGTCGATCGCCTCCCGGCGACCGTCGAGCAACTGCCCGAAGCCGCCGAACAGATCGTCCGGGGCCAGTCCGGCCTGCCAGCCGGACTGCACGTAACTCCCCATGTAGAAGTTCCAGGCGGCATCGAGCGCCGGCAGGTTGCGCAGCGCGGAGGTGGCTGCCTCGTGGCCGGCGAGCTGCACCGACGCGCGGTCCGCCGCGAGCTCCTGGCGCCGCGAGGCGGCGTTGTCCACCATCAGGTAGAGCTTGGCGTAGCCCTTGAAGACCAGCCCGATCGGGTTGCGCGGCTTGATCCGCTCGATCGTGCTGCCGATCGCCACCCGGCCCCGGTAAGCCACCGCACCGAGCCGGGTGTGGCTGCCCGAGTAGTGGCCCAGCTCGTGCGCCAGCACCGAGCGGAGCTGGTCGACCCGCAGCCCCTGGAGCAGCGGCAGGCCGACGTACAGGGTGCGCCGCCCGCCGATCAGGCCGAGCAGCCGGCTCTGCTCGCTGACCGCCGCGTTCACCTCGGGCACCAGCCGGATCTCGTCCGGCGCGCGGGTGCCGACCGCGGCGGCCAGCTCGCGGACGGCAGCCCAGAGCTGCGGTGCCTCCCGCTCGTCGAGCACCAGGCCCGGCGCCGGCTCGTGCTTGGTACGGATCGCCTTCCAGAGCCCGACGGCCACCGCGCCCAGCGCGACGATCAACGGCAGCAGCAGCTTGGTGGCCGCCAATCCGTTGGTCTTGCTGGCGATCCAGTAGAAGAGCGCGCCGACAGCAGCGAGCTGGAGCAGCGCGACCACGTAGAACCCGATCAACATGACCACCGAGGCGAGGGCCCGGTACGTCGCGGCCATGGTCGTTCCTTCCCCGTTGAGGGCCCGCCGGGGTGGCGGGCGGCGCAGGGGACCGTACGACGTGGATCTTCTTCGGACAACCCCCTGGCCGGCCCGGGGGATATTCTCGGCCCGGTCGGGGTCGGCCGGCCCCGTGCCCGAGCAGGAACGTCGAGGTGTGCGGATGGTGGACGGGCCGGATGCGCCGGTGCGGGTCGCGGTGGTCGGCACCGGCCTGATCGGCGGGTCGGTGCTGCTCCGGCTGCACGCCGCCGGGCTGGACGTGACGGGCTGGGACCCGGACGAGGCGACCCGCCGGCAGGCCCGGTCGGCCGGCGTACCGACCGCGGAGCGGATGGTCGACGCGGTCGCCGGCCGGGACGTGGTCTTCCTCGGCGGGCCGCTGCCGACCCTGCCGGCGACCCTGGTCGAGGTCGCTGCGGCGACCGGCGAGCACTGCCTGCTCACCGACGTCGGCAGCACCAAGGCGGAGCTGGCGTCGTTCGCCCTGGCGCGCGGGCTGACCCACCGGTTCGTCCCCGGCCATCCGATGGCCGGCACCGACCGGGCGGGCCTGGGCGCGGCGGTGCCGGAGCTGTTCGCCGGTGCCGCCTGGGTGCTCTGCCCCGCACCGGCCGGGCTGGCCGCGTTCCGCCGGCTCGCCGCCCTGGTCACCGAGGTCTTCGCCGCCCGGGTGGTGCCGATGGCGGCGGACCGGCACGACGCGGTGGTGGCGCTCGCCTCGCACGTGCCGCACCTGCTCGCCGGGGCGCTGGCCGGTGCGGCCGAGCGGTCGCCGCTGCGCGACGCGGTCCTCACGCTGGCCGCCGGCAGCTTCCGCGACGGCTCCCGGGTCGCCGGCACCCCACCTCAGCGCACCGCGAACATGCTGCGCGGCAACCGCGACGAGGTGCTGGCCGCGCTGGCCGGGGTCACCGCCTTCCTCGACGAGCTGGCCGGTGCGCTCCGGGCCGGCGACGCCGACGCGCTCACCGCCCGGTACGCCGAGGCCGGCGCCGCCCGTGCCGCGCTGGCCGGTCGGTCGTACCACGAGCAGCTCCGGTCGTTTCCAGCCGGCGGCCGGGCCACCGACGAGGTGGCCTGGCTGTGCGGGGTGGGCGCGGCGGGGGGCCACCTCAGCGGGTGCCGGGTGGACGCCGACGGCGTCGCGTACATCGCCCACCTCCCGCATCCCGGCTGAGCCGGCTCCCGGCCCGGCGGACGCCACGCCACATCGGTGGGCGCGGCGTGGGACCCGCCGCTAGGGTGAGGGCATGGTGGACGGACCGGTGGTGACAGTTCGCGGCGAGGCGTACCGCGAGGTCCCTCCGGAGGTCGCCCGGTTCGCGGTGACCGCGCTCGCGCGGGACCGGGACCGGGAGGCCACCCTGACCCGGCTGGCCGAGCGGGCCGCCGCCGTAAGGGTGCTGCTCGACTCCGCCGAACCGGCGATCGACCGCCGGGAGACCGGTGACCTGCGGGTACGGCCGGAGACGCGACGCTCCGGGGAGCGGGTGGTGGCGTGGCACGGTTCGGTGGTCACCGCGGTGACGGTCACCGAGTTCACCGCGCTGGGTGAGCTGATGCTGCGCCTGGCCGACCAGGACCAGGTCGAGGTGGCCGGGCCGTGGTGGTCGCTGCGTCCGGACAGCCCGACCTACCGGGAGGCCCGGCACGCCGCGATAGCCGACGCGTTGCAGCGGGCCCGGGAGTACGCCGAGGCGCTCGGTGCCCAGGTCACCGACCTGATCGAGCTGGCCGACGAGGGCGGCACCGGGCAGCCGATGATGGCCCGGATGGCGTTCGACGCCGGTGGCGTCGCGGGCGGTGGCCCGCCGGAGCTGGAGCTCGATCCGCAGCCACAGGGTGTGCACGCGGCGGTGCGGGCCCGCTTCACGATCAGCCAACCGGTCCTGTCCTGATGCCCGCCGCCCAGGTGTTCCCCGTCGAGGAGTTGCTGGCCCGCGCCCGCGCGCTCGCCGAGGCCGGCCCGCGCCAACTGCTCGGCATCACCGGTGCCCCCGGCGTGGGCAAGTCCACGTTGGCCGCGCAGGTGGTGGCGGCGGTCGGCCCCGCCGCCCGGCTGGTGCCGATGGACGGCTTCCACCTCTCCCAGGCGGAGCTGCACCGGACGGGTCGGGCCGCCCGCAAGGGCGCGATCGACACCTTCGACGCCAACGGCTACGTGTCGCTGCTGCGCCGGCTGCGGCGCAAGGAGCCGACCTCGGTCTGGGCGCCGGAGTTCCGTCGAGACCTGGAGGAGCCGATCGCCGGGGCGATCGAGGTGCCGCCGGAGGTCCGGCTGGTGGTGACCGAAGGCAACTACCTGCTGATCCCGGACTGGCCGTGGGACGAGGTACGCGCGCTGCTGCACGACGCGTGGTTCCTGGACCTGGACGCCGACCTGCGGCAGCGCCGGCTGGTCGCACGGCACGTCGCGTACGGGCGGTCGGCGCAGGAGGCCCGGAGCTGGGCGCTGGGCAGCGACGAGGTCAACGCGGCGCTGGTGGTGGGCACCGCCGACCGCGCCGATCTGGTGGTACGCCTAGCCGAGCCCCCGCCTGGGTGACGGCACCGCCCGCCGGAGCAGCCAGGCCACCCGGGACCGTTCCCGCTGGAACTCGACGGCTTCCGGGTAGCCGCTGTGGCTGCGGATCGGCGGGTCGGCCACCTCCCCGTCGCTGGGGTGCAGCGCCTCGGGGTCGGCGACGGCCACGTCGCGTTCCCCGGCGGTGACCGGCCAGCCGAGCGGGTCGGTGTCTCGCCAGAAGTTCGTCCAGCCGATTCCGCCGGAGGGGCGGGTCAGCGCCCGGGTCAGCTCCGGCAACCGGTCCGGCCCGAAGTACGCGGGGAAGACCCGGCCGTAGAGCCGGGTCAGCTGGCAGCCGTAGGAGAAGAACCAGATCCGTCGGCGCCAGCGGCTGGGCAGCTGGAGGATGACCGCGGTGCAGATCACCGTGCCCTGGCTGTGGCCGGACAGGATGATGCCGTCCATCCGGCGGGGATCGTGCTCGGCCAACGCGAGCAGGCCGGCGGTGCGGGTGAGCAGTTCGGGTACGGCCCGCTCGGCGTAGCTGGGTGGGGCGAGCGGATGCGCGGCACGGGGCCAGAACGTCCCCACGTCCCAGAGCACCCCGACCGAGCGCCGGACGGTGTCGTTGCGGTAGACGAGCAGGCCGACGGCGGCGACCGCCACCGGCAGCCAGCCCAGCAGCGCGTCGCCCACGTCGGTGATGCCGCTGACCACGGCCGTGGGGCCGGTCGTCGACATCTGATCCGGGTGGACCGGGGAGAGGGCCGCCACGCAGCCGAGGGCGGCCAGCAGGGCCAGCGCGCTGGCGTACCAGCCGATCAGGCGCAGCGCGTGCTCGCCGACCAGCCGGTGCACCGCGCGATGGGCGCTGACGTCCCGAGCCCGGCGCAGGTCGTGCGCGGAGAGGCGGTTGTCGCTCGCCGTCAGCTCGGCGTACTCCTGCTTGCGCAGCCGGTGGAACAGCACGACGGCGCGGGTGGCGACCAGGGCGAGGGCGACCAACGCGACGGCGAAGCTCAGCCCGACCCAGGTCATCGGGGCCGGGGCAACCACAGTCGGACGGCCGCCGGGCGGGACCTCCCCGTTGAGGTGGTCGGTGACCCAGTAGACCAGCCCCGTGCAGTACGCGAGGCAGAGCAGCCAGCCGAAGCCGGCGATGACGGCCGGGGCCCGGCCCCGCCAGGCCAGGTCGGTGTACGGCTCCAGCGGCTGCTTCGTGTCGTCGGCGCGGCGGATGGGCGGCAGCATCAGCGCGGTCACGGCGATGGCCAGCACCGGCAGGGCGAGCTGCCACGCGTCGAGCGGGGCGGGCCCGACGGCGGGCAGCCAGCCGTGGTTCCAGGCGGCGCCGGCGGCGATCAGCAGCGCGGCGGCGACGGGTGCGGCGAGCCCCCGACGGCCGGAGCGGGCGGTGGTGCCGATGGCGATGAGCAGCAGCAGTTGGCCGGTGACCAGCCACGCGAGAATCCCGTCGAAGCCCGGCAGCGAGCGGTCCTCCCGGCATCCGGGTAGGAACGGTGCGGTGTCGCAGCCGGCCGGTGGGCGCAGGCCGGCCAGTGGGGTGCCGGCCGCGCCGTCGGGCAGCAGCAGCACCAGCACGGTGCCGGCCAGCCCGAGCACGGTGAGCACGGTGACCGCGACGCTCCAGTGGCCGAGCGGGGTGGCCCCGGACCGCCGGGTCAGGTAGGGACGGCCGATGGCCACCAGTGCGATCGCCACCACGGCGGCGAGCATCGCCACCGTGGGCCAGGCGACCGCCGCCCGGGCGCCCTGCGGTGGGTCGAGCACCAGGATGCTGCCGAGCGGGACCGCCGCCGCCACCACCGTGCCCGTGCACAGGTGCAGCACCGCGGCCCGGCGCAACTGGCCCTCGCCCCACCAGAATGTGGGGTCTTCGAGTGGGTTGGCGGGCGGGCCGGGCGGCTTCTCCGGTGCCGGTGGCGGCGCGTCGACCGGCTGGCCGGGCAGCGCCTCGGCGTCGACCGGTGTGGGTGTCTGGCGGGCCGGCGGATTCACCGGATCGGCGGGCATGACCGCCTCGTACTGGTAGGTGCGCCAGGCGACGATGCCGAGTACCACGATCAGGGCGAGCGGCACGGTCAGGCCGACGGCGAGCGCCCGACCGCCCTGTTGCCACCAGGGGCTGGCGAGGAAGTCCCACGGCCCGGGAATCCGGCTCAGGCAGGTCTGGTCCACGCACTGCCAGCCGATGAGGTCGACGCCGACGCCGGTCAGTGCCAGCACCGGTGTGCTGGTCAGGCTCAGGCAGAACAATCGGATCAGCCAGGCGGTGATCCCCGAGCGGCTGGCCAGCCGTTCGGTGGTCGGGTCGGCGGGTATCCCGGGCCGGGCATGCAGCGCCACGTTGGCCAGGGTGAACGGCAACAGCAGCGTCCACAGGGCCCGTTCCACGTCGCGTGCGGTCCGCGCGCCGGAGGTCAACTGCCCCCAGCTGTACGCCTCGACGACGAGCGGGTCGGTCGGCGCGGCGGTGGCGGAGCGGTAGAAGCCGGTGACCGGGCCGCCGGCCACCAGCCGTGGCGAAGGCGCCTCACCGCCTGGTTCCGGCGTCAGTCCCAGGATTTCGGAGGGCGGCGTGTTGGACACTCCGTGTACGCGTAGTTCGAGGATCTGACCGCCCATGGCAAGCCTCCCGGTGACGACTCTGCCACCCAGGGTGCTCGCTTTCTGCGTCAAGTGCCACTGGCCGGTGCGGTGTTTATGCAGGTGAGATGGGGTGCCGAGGTCAACCGATCTGGCGTACCGGGCAGGCGGGGTTGCCGACGGCGACCACATTGGCCGGCAGGTCCCGGGTTACCACGGCGCCCGCACCGACGACGGTGTTCTCACCCACTGTGACTCCGGCGAGGACGATCGCCCCGCCGCCCAGCCAGACGTTGTCGCCGATGGTGATGGGCTGGGCCGCCTCCCATTTCGCCCGGCGCGGCTCCGGGTCCACCGGGTGGGTCGGGGTGAGCAACTGCACGTTCGGGCCGACCTGCACGTCGGCGCCGAGGGTGATCGGCGCGACGTCGAGGAAGACCGCGTGGTAGTTGACGAAGCTGCGCGGGCCGATCCGGATGTGCGAGCCGTAGTCACAGTAGAACGGGGGCCGGATCCAGGTGTCCTCGCCGAGTTCGCCGAGCAGTTCACGCAGCGCCGCCCGGCGGCCGTCCGGGTCGTCGGCGGAGCTGGTGTTGAACCGCTCCATCAGCCGCTGGGCACGACTGAGATCGGCGAGGAGTTCCGGGTCGTCGGCGATGTACGGCTCCCCGGCCAGCATGCGTTCCTTCATGGACGTCATCCGTCCGATCATGCCGTCGTCGGTTTCGCCGCGGAATCAACTTGGTCACATCTTTGACTCCCTTTTGCATACTCAGTATGCAATCCTGACCTGTGTCGATGTGTCCCTCATCGATAAGGACGCGCCAAAGGAGGGATCAGTTGCAAAGCAGAGGCAGACTGACCGCCATCGGACTCGTGCTGGGTCTGGTGCTCGGGGTACCGGCCAGCGTCGCGGCCGCGCCGCCCCAGTCGGGTCCGGCCGCCGCGCCGGCCGACCACACCACCACGGGCCGGCCGGCAGCGGCCGGCCGGTCGACCACCATCACGCTGCTCACCGGTGACCGGGTGACCGTCACCGCGGCCGGCGCGGCGAGCGTACGCCCGGCCGAAGGACGCTCCGACGTCCGCTTCCTCACCCTGCGGGATCGGGAACACCTCTGGGTGGTGCCGCAGGACGCCGTGCCGCTGATCAGCGCCGGTCGGGTCGACCGCCGGCTCTTCGACGTGGCCGGACTGATCGCCGCCGGCTACGACGACGCCCGGCGGAACGACCTGCCCGTGCTCATGACGTACGGCTCGGGCGCGGCGCGGCGCGGCGGTGCGCCCGGCGGGGTGACCGTCACCCGCGACCTGGCGGCCATCGGCGGGGTCGCGGCCACTGCGGACAAGCGGCAGGCGGGCCAGGTGTGGGCCGCTGTCGCCGGCAGGGCCGCCCGGATCGACGCGGCGGGGGGTGTCGAGCGGATCTGGCTCGACGGCCGGCGACAGTTGACGCTCGACCACAGCGTGCCCCAGATCGGCGCACCCGCCGCCCACCAGGCCGGCTTCACCGGTCAGGGGGTGCGGGTAGCGGTGCTGGACACCGGGGTCGACGCCGGGCATCCGGATCTGACCGGCCGGGTCGCCGAGGCGCACAACTTCACCGAGGAGGCGGATCCGGGCGACCTGGTGGGCCACGGCACCCACGTCGCCTCGATCATCGCCGGCAGCGGTGCCGCCTCCGGCGGCCGGTACCGGGGCGTGGCACCGGATGCGACTCTGCTCTCCGGCAAGGTCTGCGAGGTCTACGGGTGCACCGAGTCGGCCATCCTGGCCGGCATGCAGTGGGCCGCCGTCGACCAGCGGGCCGACGTGATCAACCTGAGCCTCGGCGGGACCGACACGCCGGAGGTCGACCCGCTTGAGGAGGCGGTGAACTCACTGACCGAGCAGACCGGGGCGCTCTTCGTGATCTCGGCCGGCAACGACGGCTCGGTCGGCTCGGTCGGCTCGCCGGCCAGCGCGGACGCGGCGCTCGCCGTCGGCGCGGTCGACCGCGACGACCAACTCGCCTACTTCTCCAGCCAGGGCCCGCGGGTCGGCGACGACGCGCTCAAGCCCGACATCACCGCCCCCGGGGTGGACATCGTCGCCGCCCGGAGCGCAGGTGCGCAGATCGGCGACCCGGTCGGGGACCGTTACCTCTCGCTCTCCGGCACCTCGATGTCCGCGCCGCACGTCGCCGGAGCGGCGGCGCTGCTCGCCCAGCAGCACAGCGGCGCGACGGCGGGGCAGCTCAAGGCCACGCTCATGGCGTCGGCCCGGCCCCATCCGGAGCTGACCGCGTACCAGCAGGGAGCCGGCCGGGTCGACGTGGCCCGGGCGATCACCCAGTCGCTGGTCAGCGAGCCGGCGAGCGTCTCGTTCGGCCGGGCACTCTGGCCGCACCACGACGACGAGCCGATCACCCGGGAGCTGAGCTGGCGCAACACCGGATCCGCCGGGCTCACCCTGGACCTCACCGTCGAGGCCACCGGCCCGGACGGCGCACCGGCGCCGGCCGGCATGTTCGTGCTGAGCACGCAGCGGGTCGTGGTGCCCGCCGGCGGCACGGCCACGGCCAGGGTCACGGCCAACACCCGGGTGGACAGCCCGGACGGCCACTACACCGGCCGGATCGTGGCCCGTTCCGGCGACACCGTGGCGATCACACCGCTGGCCGTCAACAAGGAGGTGGAGAGCTACAACCTGACCGTCCGGCACCTCGACCGTACGGGTGCCCCGGCCAGCGACCACGCCACCATCCTGATCGGGCTGGAGGACTTCAGCTACTGGTTCGCGTACGACCCGGATGGCACCGCGGAGGTGCGCCTGCCCAAGGGGCGGTACGGGCTGGCCAGCTACCTGTTCGGATCGGACGACGCGACGCTGATGGCGCAGCCCGAGCTGACCGTGACGCGGGACACCGAGGTCACGGTTGACGCGCGCAAGGCGGCGCCGGTGCGGATGACCGTGCCGCAGCGGTCGGCGACGCCGTTGCTGGTCGACATCGGGGCGAACTTCCTCCTCGACGACGAGGGCAGTTCAGCCGGCTTCGGCCTGCTCGGCTTCGACTTCACCGGCCTCGCCACCGGTCAGCTCGGCCGGCCGGTGTCGCCGGACCGGTTCGTCAGCACGGTGGGCAGCCAGTGGGCCGACGCGGAAGCGGCCAGCAGCCCGTACTTCTACGGGCTGGGCGAGATCGTCCGCGGTCGGATGCCGACCGGGCTGACCAAGCACTACCGCAGCGGTGATCTCGCCACCGTCACGCACACCTTCGCGACCGGCTACCCGGGCACCCTCGCCGAGCGGGTCGTCTACCCCGTCTACGAGCCGGACGTGGGTGGCTGGGCGGTCGTCCTGCCCACCTCGGTACCGGGGCAGCGGGTCGAGCACTACAACGGCAAGGGCACGCGCTGGTCCACCGAGTTGGCCTTCGGCATGCCGGTCGAGGACGGTCCGTGGCTCGACACGGTGGCCGTCCTGCGGTCGGATCCGACCGCGTACAAGGTCGGCCGGCACCATCGGGAGAGCTGGAACGGGGCACCCTACGGGCCGTCCTTCCCGGCACCACGCTGGCCGGGTCAGGGCCTCAACCGCCAGGGCGACGTGATCACGCTGAACGTGCCGCTGCACAGCGACGCCGCCGGGCACGCCGGTGGGTCGGTCACGGACACCTCGCGTACCGCGCTGTACCGCAACGGACGACTGGTTGGTGAGACCCCGGAGCACGGCTGGGCACAGTTCGAGGTGCCGGCCGGGGCGGCGACGTACCGGCTGGAGACGTCGGCGAAGCGGAGCTTGACCGACCTGAGTACCGAGGTCGCCGCCACGTGGACCTTCCGGTCCCGGCACGTCCGGGGCGACGAACCGGTCCCGCTGCCCGCCTCGGCGATCAGGTTCGCGCCCAAGCTGGACAGCCAGAACGCCGCGCCTACCGGCCGGTCCTTCGTCATCCCGGTCCGGGTGGAACGCCAGCCCGGTGCCCCGGCGGCGCGGATCGCGTCGCTGACCGTCGAGGTCTCCTACGACGGCGGGAAGACCTGGCGGAGTGCCCGGGTGAAGAAGACCGGTGGCGAATGGAAGGCCACGGTGCAACATCCGCGGGCGACCGGCCACGTCTCGCTGCGGGCCAGCGCCCGGGACACCGACGGCAACACGGTGACCCAGCGGATCATCCAGGCGTACCGCCTGCGGTGAGCCGCCCCGCCGGGTTCGTCGCCGCCGCGGCGGACCCGGCGGGCACCGGCGTCAACCGAGCGAGCGTTAAAAGGGGCCCCTTCCTATACGCGAGGCGTTAAGAAGGGGCCCTTCCTTGCAGGTCAGTCGTTGGCGTGCAGGGCGGCGTTCAGCTCGATGCCCCGGCCGGTGCGGGGCCGGGCCTCCAACGCGCCGTTGACCGAGTTGCGCCAGAACAGCAGCCCGTCGACGCCGGACAGCTCACGGGCCTTGACCACCCGGCCGTCCGGCAGGGTGATCTTCGACGCGGCGGTGATGTAGCAGCCGGCCTCCACCACGCAGTCGTCGCCGAGCGAGATACCGATGCCGGCGTTCGCCCCGATCAGGCTGCGCTCGCCGATGCGTACCTTGTCGGTGCCGCCGCCGGAGAGCGTGCCCATGATGGAGGCGCCGCCGCCGATGTCCGAGCCGTCGCCGACCACCACGCCCTGCACGATCCGGCCCTCGACCATCGAGGTACCGAGCGTGCCGGCGTTGAAGTTGACGAAGCCCTCGTGCATGACCGTGGTGCCGGCGGCCAGGTGCGCGCCGAGACGGACCCGGTCGGCGTCCGCGATCCGCACGCCGGAGGGCACCACGTAGTCGGTCATCCGGGGGAACTTGTCCACCCCGTACACGGCCAGGTGACGACCGGCGGCCCGCTCGATCACGCGCAGCTCGTCCACCCGCTCCGGCGGGCACGGCCCGGCGGAGGTCCAGGCCACGTTGGCCAGCTTGCCGAAGATGCCGTCGAGGTTGAGCTCGTTGGGCCGGACCAGCCGGTGGGAGAGCAGGTGCAGCCGCAGGTACGCGTCGCCCGCGTCCTTGATCGGGTCGTCCAACGAGCCGATCACGGTGACCACCTGGACGGTACGCAGACCCGGCAGGCCCCGCTCGCCGATCGCACCCGGCGGCAGGTCCAGTACGTCGGCCTCGTCCTCACCGGGCACCAGCGGCAGCTCCCCGAGACCCAGTTTGCCGGTCGGGTACCAGGTGTCGAGCACCTGGTCGTTCCCGGTGACGGTGGCCAGGCCGATGCCCCACGCGGATTGTGTGGACGTCACTTACTCACCTCTCGTTCCCTGCTGGGCTGGCTGCTGCTCGCGACTGCGGGGCTGGCAGGCTCACTCCTCGCGCTTCGCCGACGGGCTCGCGGGCTCGCGTCTCGCGGTCGCCGGTTGTGACGGTACCGTGCGGAACATGGAGAACCCGCTTACCCCCGAGGTCCTCGCCGATCCGGTGGCGTTGACCCGCGCGCTGGTCGACATAGAGTCCGTGTCCCTCAACGAGAAGGTCATCGCCGACTGCGTCGAGGAAGTCCTGCGGGGAGTGCCGCATCTGGCCACCTACCGGCACGGCAACACCGTGATGGCGCGTACCGACCTGGGCCGGGACTCCCGGGTGGTGCTGGCCGGGCACCTGGACACCGTTCCGCTGAACAACAACTTCCCGTCGACGATGCGCGGCGATCTGATGTACGGCTGCGGCACCTCGGATATGAAGTCCGGGGTCGCCTTCGCCCTGCACCTCGCGGCGACCCTGCCCGACCCGCGCTACGACGTCACGTACTTCTTCTACGAGGCGGAGGAGATCGAGTCCAGGTACAACGGCCTCACCCTGGTCTCCCAGGCCCACCCGGAGTGGCTCCAGGCCGATTTCGCGGTGCTGCTGGAGCCGACGTACGGCATCGTGGAGGCCGGCTGCCAGGGCACCATGCGGGGAATGGTGGTCACCACCGGGGTCCGGGCGCACTCGGCCCGTTCGTGGCACGGGGTCAACGCCGTGCACGGGGCGGGTGAGGTGCTCCGCCGGCTGTCGGCGTACCAGGCGCGCCGGGTCACCATCGACGGATGCGAGTACCGGGAGGGCATGAACGCGGTGCGGATCCACGGCGGGGTCGCCGGCAACGTGGTGCCGGACCGGTGCGAGATCGAGGTGAACTACCGCTTCGCGCCGGACCGGACGCCGGCCGAGGCCGAGGCGCACCTGCGCGAGGTCTTCGCGGGCTACGAGCTGGCGGTGACCGACTGCGCGGCCGGCGCCCTGCCCGGGCTGGACGCCCCGCCCGCGCGGGAGTTCCTGGCCGCCGTGGGTGCCGCGCCGATCGGCAAGCTGGGCTGGACCGACGTGGCCCGCTTCGCGGCCATGGGCATCCCGGCGCTGAACTTCGGCCCGGGCGACCCGAATCTGGCCCACCACCCCGACGAGCACGTCGAGATCGGCAAGATCCGCGACGGCGCCGCCACCCTGCACCGCTGGCTCGCGCCCTAGCCCTCCGCCCTCACGACTTGAAGTTGGCGGGTGCTCCGGTGCTCGAAGACCCCGCCAACTTCATCATCGCCCGCGCTGGTGCGGGTGGTCAGAGGGGGGACAGGTGCTGGTCCGTGGTGGTTTCGGCGGAGGGTTCGGGCGGGGTTTCGAGCAGCCGGCTGCGGCGGCGCTCGGCCACCACGTCGCGGATTCGCCGCTGCATCTGGCGCCGGATCCGGATCCGTTCGTTGTTGGTGATCACGCTGTCTCCTCCCCCGAAGCCCGCGTGCCGGGGCATACCCGGTATGTGAATAGTAAGACGTACGGGAAAGCGATTTGGTTGCACAAGATCACGAAGTGTTTGCCGGGTTCACCGGCCCGACTCCACTACGGTTGCTCCCATGACCCAGAGCAACCGCCGCGAACCGGGACAGGAGCGGCATCGCGGTGCCGTCACACTGCGTCGACAGGCGATCCCCACCAGCACCGCCGACCAACGGCTGCTGGACTCGCGGGCGCGCGCCGACTGGAAGACCAGGGACGCCTGGCGGGCGCTGCGCATACTCTCCGAGTTCGTCGAGGGCTTCGACACCCTCGCCGACCTGCCGCCGGCGGTCAGCGTTTTCGGCTCCGCCCGGAGCAAGCCGGACAGTTCCGAGTGCCAGCTCGCTGAGGCGCTGGGCGCAGCCCTGGCCCGGGCCGGGTACGCGGTGATCACCGGCGGTGGTCCCGGTGTGATGGAGGCGGCCAACCGGGGTGCGAGCGAGGCCGGTGGACTCTCCGTCGGGCTCGGTATCGAACTCCCCTTCGAGCAGGGCATCAACGACTGGGTCGACCTGGCGATCGACTTCCGCTACTTCTTCGCCCGCAAGACCATGTTCGTCAAGTACGCCCAGGCGTTCGTCGTGCTGCCCGGCGGCTTCGGCACCATGGACGAACTGTTCGAGGCGCTCACCCTGGTGCAGACCGGCAAGGTCACCCGGTTCCCGGTGGTGCTGATGGGCGTGGCCTACTGGCAGGGCCTGCTCGACTGGCTGCGGGACACCATGGCCGGGGAGGGCAAGATCGGGCCGGTCGACCTGGAGCTGATCTGCATCACCGACGACGTGGCCGCCGCGGTGCGGCACATCGTGGAGGCCGAGGCCGCCCTCAGCTCCGAGCAGGAGGCAGTACGCGAGGACGCCGTCGCCCGCACCGCCGCCGACCAGCAGGCGGCGGCCGACGAGGCGGAGCGCTGAGGAGATGGCCGCCATCTGCGTGTTCTGCGCCTCCTCCCGAACGCTTGACCAGCGTTGGCTCGACCTCGCGGCGGCCACCGGCGCGGAGATCGCCCGGCGCGGTCACACGCTGGTCAGCGGGGGCGGCTGCGTCGGCATGATGGGCGCGCTGGTCGACGGCGCGCGTTCGGCGGGCGGGCGAACGATCGGCGTGATCCCGCAGTCGTTGGTCGACCTGGAGGTCGCCGACCTCGCCTCCGACGAGCTGCTGGTCACCGAGTCGATGGCCAGCCGGAAGATCCTCATGATCGACAAGTCGGACGCCTTCCTCACCCTGCCCGGCGGGCTCGGCACCCTCGACGAGCTCTTCGAGGTCTGGACCACCGCCACGCTGGCCCTGCACCACAAGCCGATGGTGCTGGTGGACACCGACGGCTTCTACGGTCCGCTGCTCGACTGGCTGCGCAACCTCACCGACCAGACCTTCCTCAAGCCCGCCGGCTTCGACCTCCTCCGCCTCGCCGACAC
>NZ_POTY01000153.1 GCF_003236315.1 Micromonospora craterilacus | reverse complement strand
ACCCGCGGCGATGATGGCCTTGTCGAAGGTGACCTTGGACTCGCGGCCGGAACCTCCGTCGACCCAGACCGCGTGCGCGTCGGCGAACCGCCCGGTGCCGGTGATCATCGCGACCCGGTTGCGGGCCAGCTGGTTGCGGATCACGTCGGTCTGCCGGTTGATCACGTGCTGGGTGCGGGCGGCCAGGTCGCTGACCGTGATCTCCTCCTTGACCCGGTAGCTGCTGCCGTACAGGTCCCGTTGGCTCAGGCCGGTCAGGTAGAGCACGGCCTCCCGCAGGGTCTTGGACGGCACGGTGCCGGTGTTGATGCACACCCCGCCGATCATGTCCCGCCGGTCCACGATGCCGACCCGCCGGCCGAGCTTGGCGGCGGCGATCGCGGCCTTCTGCCCGCTGGGTCCGGAGCCCAGCACCAACACGTCGTAGTCGTACACGCCGATAGGGTCGCAAGATGTCGCGCTCCGCGCCAGGGTCGGTCAGGCACCGCGGTCCTCGACGACACCGCCGGCAACCCCGATCCAGATCGCGGTGCCGGCGGCGTGATCCCCGGGCGGATCAGCAGTTAAGCAGCTCGGGGGACTGGTTGAGCAACTGGCCGCGGATGGACACGAACCGGCGGTAGGTGTCGGAGTCGACGGCGGAGGGCCGGAACGCCGCCACCCGGTGGCAGTTCTGGAAGGCCAGCCGAACGCCGAAGTGGCGCTCCAGGCTGGACCGGATGGCGTCGCTGGCCAGCGCGCGCAACAACTGGCCCCGCTCCGCCTCACCGGGCGGAGGTACCTCGTTGTCGGCGAACTCGGCGTCGGACGACTCCAGCGCCGCCGCCACCCGGCTGACGGTCTGCCAGGCGTACGGCAACGATTCGCGTACGCAGGCCACGAACTCCTCGTCGGCGACGGACCCGGACTCGGCGGCGCGCAGCAGGCTCGACGGCACGGTGAGAGACATGTTTCTCCTCGGATCGTTAACGAACACGGTTGTCATTACCGATGTGCCTGAGTGCATCACGTCACCGACCGTGATGTCAACATCCCTGCCCGTGTCTTCTGCCGGCCGGTGGCCAGCCAGGCGCCCCACGGCTCGACAGCCGACAGCCGGCCGAAACCGCTGGCCGGTCAGCCGGCCGAGCGCGGCGCCCTCTCCGCCCACCAAACTCAACGCCGGACGACCGGGCGGGGACGTACCCGGGGGTCACCAACGGCCGGCGCGCCGACCAGCTCGTCCGTGAGCGGCAGACCGCCGCGGCGTGGAAGTCAATCTTGGACAGTTACCGTCAGCGCGTAACGGTAACTGTCCAAGATTGACTGTCCCTGAACGCTGCACCGGCTCTTCCGGTTGCGGCCAGGCCGTTGTGTGGTTGGCTCATGGATCTTGAGAGTTGACGGAGCTGCGCCAGCCCTCGGCGTCGAGGGCAAGGATCGGGCCGCTCCGGTCCTTGCGGTCTCGGACGGCGGCCCCGTTGTGCAGTTCGGCCACCTCGACGCAGTTGGCTCCGCTCGACCCGCTGCGGCTGGACCTGCGTCACTGGGAGTGCCGAACTTCTCCTGATCGAGGCCGGCGGCAAGTCCGCAGTCGGCGGATCTGTGCGCGGATCATCCTCTCCGGCGGGTGGGCGTCACGGACCCGCTGGGCCAGCAGGAAACGCCAGCATGCACGGCGCGGGATGGCCTCCGTTGGCCTCAGGTGTCCGCTCTGGGGCGGGTGTGACTTCTGAGGATGGTGGCCGTCTGATCGGAACGTAACGGCCCGACGGGAGGGGGTGACGTTGCGATACTCGCTGCATGGCAACCGTCGGACGGCGGTGGGCGTGGCTCGTGGTGCTGCTCGTCGGCATCGCGCTCTACCTGCTGGTGCTCCTCGCTCTGGTCGTGACCCGGAACATCATCTTCTTGCTGTTGCTGATCGTGCTCGGTGCGTCCATCGCGCCGGCCGCGTTCCTCACCTTCGCGCAGGCTCGCTCCGGCGGGTGGCGGGTCCCCGGTTCGATCGTGACCGTGGCGGCCGTCTTCGGCGGCGTGATCGGCGTCGTCGCCGCGGGCGGGCTCGAGTACGACACGCTGCGCCGGCTCGGCGTGCTGCCGATCGTGTACGTCGGGCTGATCGAGGAGGCGGCGAAGCTGGTCGTACCGGCGGTGATCCTGCTGCTGTGGCGCCGGCGGCCCCGATCCCCGAGCGACGGCCTGGTGATCGGGGTGGCGTCCGGTGCCGGCTTCGCGGCGCTCGAAACCATGGGGTACGCGCTCCGGGCGCTGGTCGTGTCGAAGGGCAGCCTCGGCGCCGTCGAGGAGGTGCTGCTGTTCCGGGGCCTGACCGCACCCGCCGCGCACCTGTCCTGGACCGGGGTGACCGCCGCGGCGATGTTCGCCCTGGCCGCCGCGCCCAGCGCCCGCCGGTGGCTGCTGTTCGTGGTCACGTACCTGGGCGCGGTGATCCTGCATGTCGGCTGGGATGCCTTCAACGCACCCCTGGCGTACGTGGTCATCGGGGTGGTGTCGCTCGGCTGGGTGCTGCTGGAGCTTCACCATTACCGCCGGTCGGCTCCACGATCGCCCGCGACAGACGCAGCCGTCACCGGACCCTATGGCGACGTTTCGCCCTAGCTGTCACCTTCCGCCTCAGTCGGACGAGTCGGTCCAGCTCCACCGCGCTCCGGCGGCCGGTCGAGGCGGTTTGCCGTACCTCGGGCCGGGAATCCAACGTCCGCGCGGACACGCCGCCGACTGTACGGGGAGGTCGACATGGGTGACCGGGAGAAGCTGCACGAGCTGCGGCAGCAGGCGCACAGTGCGGGCATCGAGGGTAACTCCAAGATGAGCGAGGACCAGCTGCGCGAGGCGTTGCGAAGGGTCGGCAAGGGCGAGCAGCCCCAGATGGCCAAGCAACAGGCCAAGCGCTGACCCGTCGCCGTCGGCGCCGGCACCACGGTGCTGGCGCCGACGGCTGCGTGCCGTCCGCCCGTACCCCATCACGGCCGGCGCTTGCCGGAACGCAGGTCGGCCTCCTACCCCGAGCGTGCCCACTGCGGCGCTCGGGGGATTTTCGCGTGATCACGCGATTTCCGGGAAGACGCGCCCCGCCGCCAAGTCGACGGGGGTGCGCTGGCACCTGCGGTGGCACCACAGATGAAGGAGTGACGGGCATGAGCCGACGTAGCACGACGGGCGTCCGGTCGGTGACGGATTCCCTGGGTATCGAGCGGGCGAGCCAGACCACGGGGGTAGATGGGGTGGCCCGTTTCCTGGGCTGGCTCAGTCTCGGCCTCGGCGTGGCCTCCCTCGGCGCTGGGCCCCGGGCCAGCCGGCTGTGCGGGGTGGACGACTCCCGGGCGGCCCGGACCGTGCTGCGGATCGCCGGCCTCCGGGAACTGGGGCACGCCGCGACGCTGCTGATTCCCCGCCGCGCCGGGTGGGGTGCGTGGACCCGGGTCGCCGGGGACGCCGTCGACCTGACCGCGTTGGCGGTGGCCCTGCGTTCCCGCCGGGGGCCGCGGCGGCGGCGCCTGGTGCTCGCCACCTCGGCGGTGGCCGGCCTCACCGCGATGGACCTGTACGCGGCACTGCGTGCGACGGGCCGACCCCGGATGCCGGCGGCTGAGCGGATCACCGCGTCGGTGACGGTCAACCGCAGTGTCGAGGACACCTACCGGTACTGGCACGACTTCTACAACCTGCCGCGTTTCATGTACCACCTCCAGTCCGTGCGGCGGAGCGGGGACGGGCGGACCCGCTGGGCGGCGAAGGCCCCGGCCGGCCGAACCGTCGAGTGGGAGGCGGAGATCGTGGCGGACCGGCCCAACCAGCTGATCGCCTGGCAGTCGGTCGACGGATCGCCGGTGCCGAACTCCGGGCGGGTGGAGTTCCGGCGCGCCGCCGGTGGGCGGGGCACGGAGGTGCGGGTGGAACTCGAGGTCACCCCGCCCGGCCGCAAGGTGGGCGCCCTGGTCGCGCGGGCCTTCGGCGAGGACCCGCAGCAGCAGGTCCGCGACGACCTGCGGCGGTTCAAGCAGGTCATCGAGACCGGCGAGATCACCCGGTCGGACGGCAGCCCCGACGGCATCAGCGTGCAGCAACAGCTGAGGCAGCGCCCCGGGCGGCCACCGGCGACCCGGGTCGAGTGGCCGGTGGCGAGCCGATGAGGGCGAACTGCTGGATCGCACCCAACCGGGTCGCCGTCGAGGACGTGCCCGACCCGCAGATCGTCAACCCGCGGGACGCGATCGTCCGGGTCACCTCGTCGGCGATCTGCGGCTCGGACCTGCACCTCCTCGACGGATTCAGTCCCGCGATGCGCCGGGGCGACGTGCTCGGCCACGAGTTCATGGGCGAGATCGTGGAGCTGGGCCCCGGCGTACGCGACGGGTTCCGCGTCGGCGACCGAGTGGTCGTCGGCTTCCCGATCGCCTGCGGCGACTGCGCCTCCTGCCAGCGCGGGCTGTACTCCCTGTGCGAGAACTCGAACCCGAACGCGGGGATCGCCGAGCTGGCCATGGGGCACTCTCCGGCCGGCATCTACGGCTACTCGCACCTGCTCGGCGGGTACGCGGGCGGACAGGCTCAGTACGTCCGGGTGCCCTTCGCCGACGTGGGTGCCCTGAAGGTCGACGACGACCTCTCCGACGAGCAGGTGCTGTTCCTGTCCGACGTGCTGCCCACCGGCTATATGGCCGCCGAGCTGTGCGACATCACCCCGGGTGACACCGTCGCCGTCTGGGGTGCCGGGCCGGTCGGCCAGTTCGCCGCGGTCAGCGCCTTCCTGCTCGGCGCGGAAAGGGTGATCGTCATCGACCGTTACCCGTACCGGCTGCGGATGGCCGGGGAGAAGGCCGGCGCGGAGACCATCAACTACGAGGAGACCGACGTCCTCGACGCGTTGCGGGAGACGACCGCCGGGCGTGGTCCGGACGCCTGCATCGACGCCGCCGGCATGGAGAGCCATCACGCCTCGGCCGCGCTGTACGCGTACGACCGGGTCAAGCAGGCGGCGAGGTTGGAGACCGACCGGCCGCACGCCCTGCGGGAGGCGATCCTGAGCTGCCGCAACGGTGGAACCATCGCCGCGATCGGCGCCTACGGCGGCTTCATCGACAAGTTCCCGATGGGGTCGTTCATGAACCGGTCGCTGACCATGCGCTCCGGGCAGGCGCACGTGCAGCGCTACATGCGACCGCTGCTGGACCGCATCCGCCGGGGACAGCTCGACCCGAGCTTCATCATCACCCACACCATGCGGCTGGACGACGCGGCGGAGGGCTACGACATCTTCAAGAACAAGCAGGACGAGTGCATGAAGGTGGTCCTGAAACCCTGATCATCCGGTCCCGGGACTGCTCGTACAGTGAGCGGCGTGTCCGGGAAGACCTTCACGAACGATGTCAGTGGCGATTTCGAGGTGCACGTCACCGTCCACTCCGGGTACGCCGGGGAGTTGGCGGGCTTCGCCGAGGAACACGGGCTGAAGTACACCCACGTGGTGCTGGACCGGGGGCAGACGTCGTCGCAGCCGATGCTGACCCTCACCGGATCCGGTTCCCTCGACCAGCAGCGCGGCGCCGCCGAGCGGTGGGCGCAGAAGCTTCGCGCCGCCGGAATCCCCGTCGCCCGGGTCAAGATCGAGGCAGCGCCGTGGTGTGACGGAGTGCCGGTCACCGACCTGGACGCGGCCCGTCAACCGAGCGACCGCTACTTCGAACACCACGTCAAGCTCCTGCTGCCCGCCGGGGTGTCCACCCTGGTGGCGGTGACCGAGGTCGCCGAGCGGCACGAGGCCCGGTTGTCGCGCAACGCCCGCCGCGTCCGGGACGACGGTCGGCGGGAGCGGTTCGTCACCCAGCGGTGCCACCGGGTCGGACGCACCACCGCTCGGGCCCGGCTCGACGAACTCGTCGCCGCCCTGCGCGACGCCGGCCAGGAGATCGTCGCCGTCGAGCAGGAGTACGTCGTGTCCGACGACCGGATCGAACTCGACGAGGGCTGGCTGACCCAACCCGAGGACAAGCCGGACAGCTGGACCCTGAAACGGGAGAGCCAGGCCCGCAAGGCACCCGCCGGCAAGCCCGGCTACCCCGCCACCTACAAGCCGCTGCCGGGCCGGCCCGGGGTACGGCAACGGGCCGCGTTCGACCCGGCCGTCAAGCAGTACGACAACGCCTACCGGGCGGGCGAGCCGGTCTTTTCCGACGCCGACACCGGCCAACGGTGGCGTGCCGCCCGCCGCGCCGCCATGCGCCACCTGATCAAAGTGGTCGCCGACACCCGCTGGGCCGAGCACCTGGTGCTGCGCGGCAGCGTCACGATGGCCGCCTGGCTCGGCGCCGCCGCGCGGGAACCGGGTGACGTCGACTTCGTCGTACTGCCGTTCTCGATGTACATCCACAGCGACGAGGCCCGGGCCATGCTGGCGGGCGTCCTGCAGGCGCTGCGCGACCGGCCCGGCGCCGGGCTCGCCCCCGACCTGGTGCAGACCACCGACATCTGGACGTACGAACGCGCCGACGGGCGGCGGCTGGTCATCCCGTTCGGCACCGACGACGGGCTGACCGGATCCGTGCAGGCCGACTTCGTCTTCAACGAGCATCTGCCCCTCGAACCCGTCACGGTCGAGTTGGACGGCGTCGAGGTGAAGGCGGCCAGCCCGGCGTTGTCGCTGGCCTGGAAGCTGATGTGGCTCGCCACCGACATTTACCCGCAGGGCAAGGACCTGTACGACGCGGTGCTCCTCGCCGAACACACCACGGTGGACCTGGAACTCGTGCGTGAGCTGCTCCGGCCGGAGCTGGGCGCCGAGGCCGACGACTTCACCGCCGCATCGGCGCTCGACTGGCGCATCGACTGGCGCAACTTCGCCGACGAGTACCCGGGTGTGCTCGGCGACGCCAAGACCTGGCAGCGCCGGCTGGCCCGCGTACTCGACCGGGGCTTCACGACCACCTGATCGCTGGCGACCAGTGGATGCGCGCGGACCGGAAGTTGGGTCGAGCGTGGCACGATGGGGCCCGCGCGGGGCTGCGGGACCCGGGCGGAGGCGGACCGGGAGGATCGGGGGACCCAGGTGCCACGACGCGCGCGACTCATCCACTACTGGGACGACCGGGCCGCCGGCTACGAGCAGAAGACGGCCACGATGGAGCGTCGGTTGCTCGCCGACAGCCGCCGCTGGGTGTGCCAGCGAGCCACCGGCGCCACCCTCGAACTGGCCGTCGGCACCGGGCTGAACCTTTCGCACTATCCCGATGACGTGCAGGTCATCGGTGTCGACTGGAGCCCGGAGATGGTGCGGGTCGCGGCCCGGCGGGCCAGCAGGTCGGGCCGACGGGTCGCGCTCGCCCGGGCCGATGCCGCGGCGCTGCCCTTCGCCGACGACCAGTTCGACACCGTGCTGTGCACCTTCAGCCTGTGCTGCGTGCCCGACGAACGGGCCGCCCTCACCGAAGCGGTCCGGGTGCTACGGCCCGGCGGCAGCCTGCTGCTGGCCGACCACATCGTCGCGTCCCACCCGGTCGTCCGCGCCGTCCAGCACGTCGCCGAGCTGGTGAGCATCCCGTTGCAGGGCGAGCACTACACCCGGCGCCCGCTGCATACCGTCCGGCGACTCGGCCTCGAGACGGTCGACACGCAACGTCTGACGTACGGCGCCATCGAACGCGTCCACGCCCGCAAGCCCGCCCGCCACTGAACCCGGCGCCTCCTCGGCCCGCATACGGTCGGCAAACACGTAACTCATCGGTTACGCTTATCCGGTGGACGAGGTAACTGCCGCCATCGCGGACCCGGTCCGTCGGCGCATCCTCGAGCTGTTGCGGGAGCGCCGGCTGCCGGCCGGTCAGATCGCCGACCAGTTCGAGATCAGTCGCCCGGCGATCAGCCGCCACCTGCGCGTGCTCCGCGCCAGTGGCCTGGTGCGCGACACCGTGGTCGGCCGGCAGCGGCTGTACGAGCTGGACCCGACCCGGTTCGCCGACCTGATCCGGTGGCTGACGCAGTTCACCCCGGCCGACGCCTGGGAGCGCCGGTTCGACGCCCTGGAGACCGAGGTCTACCGCGCCCGCCGCGACCGCCGCACCGGCGGCGCACCCTACGCCGCGAAGGAGCGATCCGCGTGACACACAAACCAACCGGGCAACTGTTCGGCGCCGGCGGCGGGGGTGACCTGGCCGTCACCCGCACCTTCCGGGCTCCCGCCGAGGACGTCTGGGCCAGCCTGACCGAGCCGGGGCGCACGGCACGTTGGTTCGGCCCCTGGGAAGGCGCGGCGGCGCCCGGCGCCAGCATCCGGGTGCAGATGGCCTTCGAGGAGGGAACGCCCTGGTCGGAGGTGCGGATCGACGCATGCGAGCCGCCCCGGCGGCTGGCCCTGTCGATGCGCGACGAGTCCGGCGACTGGCGGATGGAACTGCTGCTGACCGAGCGCGGCGACCGGACCGAGTTGCGCTTCGTCCACCACCTGGACGACGTCCGGGGCATCGGCGAGGTCGGGCCCGGCTGGGAGTACTACCTCGATCGTCTGGTGGCGGCCCGCGAGGACGCGCCGATGCCGTCGTTCGACGACTACTACCCGGCGATGAAGGCGTACTTCGAGGGGCTACGGGCGACGAGGTGAACCACCGCACCGGGCGCGGGATCGGCCACGACCGGCCCCGCGCCCGGGCACGGTCACCGCGTGGCCAGCGCGTGGTGCAGGCGGCGCGCCTCGGTGACCAGCCGACTCGCCCCGCCCCGCCCGGCGACCTCGGCCAGCCCGGGCACCTCGATCCGTACACCGGTGGCGGTGGCCGTCTCGGTGGCCAGGGTCAGCAGGTCCGGTACGCCCCGCGGCGCGGTGGGCGCGGTGAGCAGCGCCGGCAGCGCGGCGGCCAGCAACCGCCACACGGTCAGCGGCGCGCCCGCCGCTGCGGCGTCGCGCAGCGGCTCGACCGCCCGGGACAGCTTCACCAACCCCCCGGCGACCAGCGTCCCCAACCGCTCGCCGGTGCCCGTCGCGTCGAGCTGGCCGGCGGCGGCGAGCGCGAGCAGGGCGTCCAGGGTGGCGACCCGGTCCGCGCCGTGCCGGGCGCCGAGACCGTACGCCACCGCCAGGTCGAGCGCCACCCCACCCGGGCCGGTGGCCTCGGCGAGCAACGGCAACACCGCGGTGCCGTCGCGCTGGTCCATGTCCGCGGTGCCGGCCACCATCGGCAGCACGTACGCGGCGACCACGCCCCGGTGCCCAGGCAGGATCGACGGCCACAGGTTCGCCCAGCCGGAGTGCTCCATCCCGATCGGCGCCGGGTCGGCGGTGAGCAGCCCGTACCGGTCGTGGTACCCCTCCGGTGGGCGCAACTCGACCAGGCTCCGCTGGGCCGGCAGTTGGTCGAACTCCCAGTCGTAGCCGGACCGACGCGGTCGCCGGTTGACCGGGGTGGCCCGCATGACCGGCTGCGGCAGCCCCCCGTCGCGCAGCCAGGCGGCGAGTCGGTCCCCGGCCGGCGTACCGAGCGCCGCCGCCTTGCCGGCCACCGCCTCGTCGGTGTCGGCGGGCAGCCGCAGCAGTGCCTGGGTGAGATCCCAGGTCCCCGGCGTGTGCTCGCCCAGCGCGGCCAGCCGCTCCACCAGGGCGAGCGGGTCGAGCGCCCCGTTGCCGGAGGTCGGGGCGGAGAGCAGGCCGGCCAGCCCCGGCTCGCCGAAGCGGATGCCGATCTCGGCGAGCCGGGCACGCAGCAGGCGGTGCGCCGGCGGCATCCGGGGATCGGTGGTGGTCAGTTCCGGCGTCGACCGGGTCGGGTCGACGCGGCGTACGGCGGCGAGCAGTGCCTCCCAGCGGCTGCGCCGCCGAGGATGCCGGTCGACGACGGACCGGAACAGGTCGACCACCACGCCGCACAAGCACATCGGCTGGTAGCTGTGCTCGTTCCCCCAGGACCAGTGTCGCCGCTCGATGATCGGACCCAGGGCGTCGGCGACCCGGTTGCTGTCGCTGGCGGCGAGCCGGACCAGCCCGTCGAGGATCCGCTCCAGCCCGGTGCCCGGCGACGGCGTGCCGAACAGCGCGGCGACCTCCTCGGCCAGCTCGTCCACCTCGGTGATCGGAGCTGGCGCCGGCTGGGGCGCCGGTGGCGGGGGCAGGTCGTCGCCGCGCGGTCGGCTGACCACCGGGCCGGGATCGGCCGGTGCCGGGTCGAAGCCGTGCCGGGCGGCCAGGGTGGTTGCCCGGTCCCGCAGCTCGACGGCGGGATGCTCGGCGGCGACCGCGATCACCTCGGCGATCTCGGCGGCCCGGTCCCGGTGCTGGCGGGCCAGCCGGTCGAGCCAGGTGAGCTGGCCCCGGACCAGCGCCTTGTCGGGCCGCGCCAGCACCTGGCGGGAGGCGTCGAGGACCGCCGCCAACTCCAGCTCGGGCAGCTCCCGCAGCGCCTTCTGCGCCATTGTGGCCACCGGGGCGGGCGCGTCGGTGAGCAGGCGTAGGTAGTCGGTGCTGCGGGCGGCGATCTCGGCGGTGGTCGGCTGGAGCAGGCCGAGCAGGGTGGTGAAGGCGCGCAGCGCGCCGGGCCGGTCGCCGCGCAGCAGCCGGCCGATCGAGCCGTCGAGCAGCAGCACCCGGTCGACCACCCCGTCGGCGGAGAGCCGGGCCAGCGCGGTCAGCAGGGCGTGCCGCTCCCGGTTCTCCCAGTCCCGGTACACGACGTCGAACATCATCGGGGCACCGAGACCGTCCACCTCGAACAGCCGGGGCAGCATGGCCGGCAGGAACGGGTCGCCGCGCAGCCGGTCGACCACGGGCACCGGTCGGCCCCGGCGAAACCGGTCCGGGAACTCCACCGCGTTCAGCCACAGCTGCACGGACCGATCGTCGGTCGGTGGCTCGGCGCCCTCGGCGTGCAGCAGCGCGGCCACGAACTGCCATCGGTCGACCCAGGTATCCCGGTTGAACCTTCCGGCCAGCCGCTGGGCCAGGTCGCCGAGCCAGGTGACCTCCCGCTCCGCGGCGACGCCGCGGACCAGCTCGGCCGCCCGGACGCCGTCCAGGTCGACCGAGCCGCGGCCGAGGATCGCCGCCGCCTGTGCGGCGGTGGGCAGGCAGCCGACCACGGCCACCGCCAGCGCGGTGCCGGTGCCGGAACCCCACCAGGTCTCCCGGTCGCGCTTCTTGAACCAGGCGGTCAGCTCCACGCCGATCTCCCGGCGGCGCTGCTCGGGCAGCCCGGCCAGGGCCGCCGCGATCGGATCGGCGGAGCCCTTCGACACCAGGTCGAACAGGTCGCTCGTGCCACCGGCGGCCAGCTCCCGCTGGCGCCGCACGGTGCTCATCATGATGGCGAGTTGCTTTGCCGGCTTCACACCCGCTCCTCGACCTGATTGGTGACCAGCATCCGGACGGCCAGGGCATGCCGGCACGGCCCCCGCTGCCCGCGGTGCTTGGCCCACCAGGGACAGGTGCAGGTGAGGCCGCCGTCGGGCAGCTCGCGGACCCGGTACACCTCGTCGCCGCTGCGCACCGTGGCGGTCGTGCCGTCCCGCTCGACCGCCCCGGCGTCGAGCAGCGCCCGCGCGCCGACCAGACGCGGATTGTCCCGCTCCGCCCGGCCCGCGTCGTACGGCATGACCCGGTGGAAGTACGCCGCCTCGGCCACGTCGTAGCCGACCCGGCCGGCGGTGCCGAGCTGCGCCAGTGCGCCCCGGACCCGCCCCGCGTCGATGCCGGCCTGGCCGGCCAGCCGGTCCACGTCGATGGTCGGGTCCCAGGACAGCAGCGCGGAGATCAGGTCGGCGTCGTCGACCACATCGTCGCCGGCCAGCGCGGTGAGCGCGGCGCCCTCGCCGGAGAAGCCCCGGTACGGCTCGGGGGAGAGGGTGAGGGACAGCCGGAGCGCCCCGGTGTCCAGCTCCCAGACGCTCGGCACCGGGGCGGAACCGGGAGCCACGGTCGGCCCGTACACCCGCAGGGCCTTCGCGAAGCGCAACATCGGGCGCAGCGCGGTCAGCCGGCTCGCGCCGGACAGGCAGACCGCCCCGGCGACCGGCCGGGAGGTCAACCGCAGGGACCGGCCGGCGGGTACCACCCAGAGCACCGACCGGTCGTTGCCGGCCGGCAGCCGGCGCAGGAACGCCGCCGCCTCGGCCGCCGGCAGCTCGGCCCGGGGCTCGAACCGGGCGGCCAGCACCTGCACCTCGGCGAAGCCGCGCAGCCAGCGTACGGGCAGCGGAACCTTCTTCTCCACCACCTCGCCGTCCATTGTGGACACTGTCAGGTCGTCGGGGCCGACCGACAGGTGCAGCGGGTCGAGGCCGCCGACCCGGGTCAGCGCCTCGCGCAGCGGAGTGTTGACGTCGACGTTGGTGGTGCCGTGTTCGACCACGTCACCGTCGAGCCCGGCCGGCAGCGCGTCCAGCCGGGCGTACACCCCGCAGCAGCCGGAGAAGGACTCGAAGCGGAGCCGGTCCCGGCTGCCGGTGACCACCGGGTCGAGGCTGGCCGGGCTGATCGGCCGGTGGTAGCGGGTGCGGGCCACCTCGGCCACGGCCAGCAGGCCGACCGCGGCGGCCTGCGGCGTGGTGAGGAAGCCGGTGAAGAATCGGGGATTCGGCGCCGGCCCGCCGCTGGTCTGGAGGGCGAGCGAGCCCTGGCCGAGCGCGGAGGAGGCGAGATAGCGGTACGTCTGCACTGCGTTCACGCCGCCGGACGGTAGAGCACCCCACCGACATTGCCGACCCGCGCCACCGTGGACCTGCGCCGACGAGCCTCGCGGCACGCCGTCGCCGTGGCTCTGCTCTTCGGTGTGCCGCCACGGCGACGGCATGTGCGGTCAGTGGGCGGCGACGACCACCGGCTCCGGCTCCGGCGGGGCGAGCCGGGCCGGCCGCACCACGAGGTGCAGCACGACCAGCGCCGAGACCAGGCCACCGGCCACCACCAGGGCCATCGCCACCGCCCCGGTGCCCAGCATGCCCACCAGGGGCGCGGCCAGCGCGCCGATGCCGAACTGCGCCGCGCCGAGCAGGGCGGAGGCGGTACCGGCCGCCTCGCCGTGCCGGGTCAGGGCCAGGGCGGGGGCGTTCGGCAGCGCCAGGCCCGCCGCGGCGAGCACCAGCCACAGCGCGGCGAGCAGGGCCGGTAGCCCGCCGAGCCCGGTCGCGGCGAACCCGAGCAGCGCCAGGCCGGCGGCCGACCCCACCAGCAGGGCGGCCGCCAGGATCCGCTGCGGGGAGTAGCGGCGCAGCAGCCGGACGTTGGCCTGGGTCGCCGCGATCAGGCCGACCGCTCCGGCGCCGAAGGCCAGCCCGAACTGCTGCTCGTCGAGCCCGTACTGCCCCTGCAGGACGAACGAGGACCCGCCGACGTAGGCGAAGATCGCGGCCATCGCCAGCCCGGCGACCAGCACCAGCCCGACGAAGGTGCGGTCGCGCAGCAGCGAACCGTAGAGCCGGGCCGTGGGCAGCACCCCACCGCGCTGGCGTCGCGCCGGCGGCAGCGTCTCCTGAAGGCCGAGCACGGCGATCAGCATGAGCAGCACGCCGAAGACGGCCAGTGCCGCGAACACCCCGCGCCACTGCGTCCACCGCAGCAGCTCACTGCCGAGGGTCGGGGCGAGGACCGGGGCGGCTCCCATCACCAGCAGCAGCCGGGAGAGCAACTGGGCGAAGGCCGCGCCGCTGAACAGGTCGCGTACCACGGCCATGGCGATCACGCTGGCCGCGGCGGCGCCGAGCCCCTGGACGACCCGCAGCCCGCCGAGCACCACGATGTTCGGCGCGAGGGCGCAGCAGACCGAGGCCACCACGTGCAGCGCGGTGCCCGCGATCAGCGGTGTGCGCCGGCCCACGGCGTCCGACAGCGGGCCGATCAGCAACTGGCCCAGGGCGAGCCCGACCAGCGTGCCGGTGAGGGTCAACTGGACCGCCGCCGAGCTGGTGGCGAAGTCGTCGACGATCGCGGGAAGCGCCGGCAGGTACATGTCGATGGTCAGCGGTCCCACCGCGATCAGCGAGCCGAGGACGAGGATGAGCCGCAAGCGTTGCCGGCGGCTCATCAGATCACCCGGCATCAGCGCCGCCGTCGGTGCGGCGGTTGTCGATGCGGCGGTCACCGGGACCGCTCCGAGTGATCCGGGCGTGGCAGGGCAGGCAGTCGTGCGATGGTCACATCTGGCTCCAACCCGGAGCCGGCGGGCTGATTCCCGGTCCGCGGATAGGTAACGCAGCTCACAACCGCCGAGGGCGGTCAACCGGCCGTGCCGTCCGGCGCTGCCGATCGGGCGCCCCGCCTAGACACCCGACTGTTCGATGGTGAGGCGCTCCCGACGGGCGGTGCCCCACGCGCCCAGCGGGCCGAGGGCCTCGTTGAGGGACGTGCCGTCTTCGGTGAGGGAGTACTCGACTCGTGGCGGGACTTCGCGATACACCTCACGGTGGACCAGCCCGTCCTCTTCCATCTCGCGCAGGTGCTGGATGAGCATCTTCTCGCTGACGCCGGGCAGACCGCGCCGCAGCTCACCGAAGCGGCGCGCGCCGTAGTTGTTCAGCTCCCACAGGATGAGCGATTTCCACTTTCCCGACACCACGTCCATGGCGGCGTCGATGCCGCAGACGTACGGCCCGCGCCTCGCACCTGCTGCCATCGAATCCTCCCGAGATACCTGGCCACGCCCAATACTTACCACGAGGTGAGTACCGAACAAATTAGTAGGTACTTGTCCGAAGGGAGGTGTGGGCGAAGCATTGCGAGCGGCACGCCAGTACGAACCATTGGACGAAGCGAAGGAAGATGTGATGGCCAGCACCACGTTCCTCGGACTGGGCGCAATGGGCTGCGCGCTCGCGATGGCTGCACTCGACGCCGAGAGACCCGTCGTTGTCTGGAACCGCACATCGCATCGAGCGCAGCGCCTCGGCGAGCACGGTGCCGCGGTGGCCGCCACCGTCGAGCAGGCCGTCACAGGTGACGGCGTGATCGTCGCGTGCCTGTTCGACCACCGATCGGTGCACGACGTACTCGATCCCGTGGCCGCGCGCCTGTCCGGTCGTACCCTCGTCAACCTCACGACCACGACGCCCAACCAGGCCCGCGAACTTGCCACCTGGGCAGCCACGCACGGCATCGACTACCTCGACGGCGCCATCATGGCCGTCCCGGCGATGATCGGCGGTCCCGGATCCGCTCTCCTCTACAGCGGCTCGGCAACCGCCTTCGAGCAGCACCGGAGCCTGCTCGACGGATGGGGTGAAAGCAGCTACTTCGGGACCGACGCCGGCCTGGCCTCGCTCTACGACCTGGCGATCCTCGCCGGTATGTACACGATGTTCGCCGGCTTCACGCACGGCGCGGCGATGGTCGGATCGGAAGGGGTGTCCGCCACGGAGTTCGCTACCCGGGCAGCGCCGTTCCTCGCCGCCATGACCGGGTCCTTCGCGGACACCGCCGCCATCATCGACGCCAGGAATTACGCGGGCGACGGCCAGCAGAGCCTGGAGTTCACCCAGGGCGCCCTCGACACGATCGTGCAGGCGAGCATCGACCAGGGCATGAACGCCGAGGTGCTGCGCCCCGTGCACGACCTCGTCCGCCGGCAGATCGCCGCCGGGCACGGCGCGCAGGGCTTCGACCGGATCTTCGAGGAACTGAGGATCACCCGATGACCGCCAGCGCCGACCTCAGCCCGGTAACGGTGATCGGCCTCGGGAGCCGGTGCCCGCTCCGGTGATCGGAACCCCTGACGCCTACGTCCGCCGCGCGCCAGGAAAGTTGTGGCGTGCCGGTGAAACCACCGCCCGGCTCCACGCGTCATCCGGCTGTATCGACCGAGGACCTCGGGCCGGCAGGACGGGCCCGTGGCCGCGGCAGCTGCAGGAGGGTGGGGAGAACGGTGTTGGTGGGTAGATGGCTGGCCGGTGTGGGGCTGGTGGCGCTGGCCGGTGCCGCCGTGGGGGTGTACGGCGTGGCGTCGGCGTCCGAGCGTGACGTTCCGGCGGTCGGACGGGGGGTCGGACCGGCGGTCGGGCCGGCGACGGTCGTGACGACGGAGACGCCCGGTGCCGCGAAGCAGGGCACCAAGGCCACGGATCCGGTCCTTTCCGGCAAGCGCCGGGTCACGATCGTACGGGTCGGCGCGTTCGAGTCGGGGCTGTCGCTGCTCGACGGCGGGCGGCTGGCCGAGGTGGACGACGACCGGGGCCGGCAGGTGTTCGTGCCGACCCCGTTGGGCAAGCAGGAGTTCCTGATCAAGTCGTACTACGGCGGCGGCACCGGGCAGCCGGTCTGCTGGCAGGCTTACAACCCGGGTAACGCGCAGCCGTTGGTGGTGCGGGGCGCCACCTGCCGGGCCGGCGACCCGCGCCAGCGGTTCGTGATCGCTCCGGCTGCCGGCGGCGGTGCCCGGGAGTTCGTGATCAGCAACCAGTGGGCGTACCTGCGGACCTCCGCGCGATCGGGCCTGATCCTGGAGGAGTTGGGCGACGCGCCGCCGGCGAGTAGCTTCCGGTTCAACGACACCGGCCCGGCACCCCGGCGCGGGTGACGCCCCGGTGGCGGCCCCGGCCGACGGACACTCGGGTCGGGGCCGCCACCGGCGTCGCGACGGGATGCGGCCCGGCATCAGTCGCCGCATCCTGTAGTCATGACCACGATCGACCAGTCCGGGTGGAGACAATGATCGATGCGCGACGCTGAGGAGTTCGACGCCTTCTACTCCGCGTCCGCCCAGCGGGTGCTGGGGCACCTGTACGCGATGATCGGCAGCCGGGCGGAGGCCGAGGACGCGGTGGCGGAGGCGTACGCCCGGGCCTGGGACCGCTGGGCGTCGGTACGGGAGTGCGACAGCCCGGAGGCCTGGGTACGCAGCGTGGCGTACCGGGTGGCGGTGAGCGCCTGGCGCAAGGCGGTCAACCGGCTCAGCGCCCACCGCCGGCACCTCGCCGAGCAGCACGTCGAGGCGACCACGGTCGACCACGTCGCGGTGGTGGCCGCGCTGCGGCGCATCCCCGCCGAGCAACGCCGGGTCGTGGTCCTGCATCACCTGGTCGGTCTCAGCGTGGCCGAGATCGCGACGGAGGTCGGCGCCAACCCGAACACGGTCAAGACGCGGCTCGCCCGGGGACGCAGAGCGCTCGCCGCGCACCTGGCCGACGACGAGTACCAGAGCACAGGCGGGGGGAGGAGCCATGACGTCTGACCGGAATCTCGACGACGCGCTGCGGGCGGTGGCCCGGCACGGAGGGCGGGGAATGGTTCACAACGCGACCGAGATCCGGCGCCGTGGCGACACCCGTCGTCGGCGTCGCCACGTCGCCGCGGTCGCCGCCGGTGCCGTCCTGGTCGGTGCGCTCGGCGCGGGTGCGGTGGTGATCCGCCTCGCCGGGGCGCCGCACACCATACCGGTCGGCCCGGCCGACCCGACCCCGATCC
>NZ_POTY01000152.1 GCF_003236315.1 Micromonospora craterilacus | reverse complement strand
GGCCGGCGCTGCGCCGGCTGCCCGACGGCTCACTCGTCGCCGGGGTACGCCTGCACGACGGCGAGGTGCGGACGGCGATCTGCGCGGTCGACGTGGCGCGCGGCCGGCTGCACGAACTGGTGGCGCTACCGTCGGGCGGCGACTGCAGCTACCCCGGCCTGGTCTGGCACGACGACCGGCTCCTGGTCAGCTACTACTCCTCGCACGAGGGGCGCAGCTGCGTCTACCTGGCCGAGGTGGCGCTCTCCCCCGCCGCCGCGCGTTCGGCCTGAGCCGGGCACGGCTTCCGCGACGGCGGCGGGTGGCCGACGGTCGGCGGGTGGCCGCCAGGCGGGCTCGGTCAGCGAATACAGCGGGCCGGTCATCGGACAGCCACCGTCCACCACCCAACGTCGATGCGGGCGCGAACCAAACTCGCGGGTCGCGTGCCTCGGAGTAATGCCGGAACCCTACGGCAGCGCTCGCGACTATTGCTACGTGCAAATGGATAACCGAGAAAGGGCGGCTGGCGGGATTGTCGACCGGCCGCCCGGCGGGCAGGATCGGAACCGTGTGTCAGCACACGATCAGCGATGCGTGATCGGCTGGGCGGGGTCGCCGCGATCAGGCCGGGACCGGGGTCTGGGCGTGGATGTGGAAGCGCAGCGACCGGGCGTCGGTGAAACACTCCCGCATCGGCCGGACCAGATCCCGGTGCTCCGGGCTGCGTTCCCACGTCTCGAAGTCGGCCAGGCTGGCCCACTCGCTGGTGATCAGCCACTGCTCCGGGTCGGTCGACGAGCGGCACACCTGGTCGACCAGGTGGCCCGGCACGCCGCCGGCGACCAGGTGCCGGACCGCCTCGTACGCCCGCAGGAAATCCTCGGTGCGTTCGGTGGGCACCCGGACCAGGAAGACCACCCGGGCGCGGTGCCGCCCCTGGTCTGGACCATCGGGCCCGCAAGCTCGCTCCTCGCGCTGCACTGCTGTCATCGATGCTCTCCTTCGTCCGGTGCCGCTCCCCGCAGCACCAGCGCGCTGTTGAATCCGTCGAAGCCCCGGGCGCAGACCAGCGCCACCCTGGTACGCGGGCGCCGGCGCTCGCGTAGGAAATCCAGGTCGCACCCCTCGGCGACCCGCTGCGGGCCGGCCGACGCGGGCAGCGTGTCGTGCGCGAAGGCGAGCAGCGCGGTGGCCACGTCCAGCGCCGAGCCGCCCTGGTGGGCCCGCCCGGTCAACGCCTTGTGGGTGCTCACCGGCGGTGCCGTGCCGGCGAAGACCGCCCGCAGCGCGGTGGCCTCGGCGCGGTCGTAGCGGGGCACCCCGAGGGCGTCGGGAACCACCAGGTCCACCTCCGCCGGCTCGACCCCGGCCCGGCCCAGCGCCAGCCGCATCGCGCGGGCGTACTGGTGCGGGTCACCGGCCGAGTCCGCCGTGGTGTGCACGGCGTCGTGGGTGGCACCCCAGCCGGTCACCTCACCGTAGATCCGGGCACCCCGGGCGGTGGCGTGCCCGTGCTCCTCGACCACGAAGACCGCGCCGCCCTCGGCCGGCAGGTAGCCGCTGGCCGCGGCGTCGAACGGCCGGTAGGCCCGCTCCGGATCGGCCACGTTGCTGAGCAGGCCGGAGCGCAGCTGGCAGGCCAGCGCGTACGGGCTCAGCGGGCACTCGGTCGCCCCGGCGAGCACCACGGAGGCACCGCGCCGCACGGTGCGTACGGCGTGGGCGAGGCTGTCCAGTCCGCCGGCCGACTCGGCCACCAGCACGCCGCACGGGCCCTTCGCCTGGTGCCGGATGGACAGCTGCCCGGTGCTCGCGGCGTAGAACCAGGCGATCGACTGGTACGCCCCGACGGTGCGGGTCGGCGACGACCACAGCCGTTGCAGCTCCCGCTGGCCGAACAGGTTGCCGCCGGAGGAACTGGCCAGCGTCACCGCCCAGTCGTACGGGTCGGGGGCCTGCTCAGGCAGGCCGGCGTCGGCCAACGCCAGCCCGGTGGCGGCGAACCCGAGGTGGGTCCAGCGGTCGGTCTGCACCAGGGCGCGATTGTCGGTGTAGCGGGCCGCGTCGAAGTCCGCCACCTCGCCGCCCAGCCGGGTCGGGTAGCCGGTGGCGTCGAACAGGGTGATCGGGCCGGTGCGGCGCCGGCCGGCCAGCACCGTACGCCAGTGCGCGTCCGCCCCGACCCCGCTGGGCGCGACCACCCCGATCCCGGTCACCACCGCCCGTCTGGCCCTCACGCCGACCCTCCGCCTCGCTGCGGGCCGCCGTGCCGCACCACGGCACCGCGTTGCTGGTTCGCTCGCTGCCGCTCGCTCACCTGCCCACCTCCCGGCACAGCCGACGGAACAACATCGCCGACTGGAAGCCGCCGAAGCCGCTGCCGACCGACAGCGCCACGTCCACCGGCACCTCCCGGGCCTCGTTGGGCACGTAGTCCAGATCGCACTCCGGATCCCGGGTGGTCCAGTTGGCGGTCGGTGGCACCACCCCGTACTCGATGGCGAGGGCGCAGGCGGCCATCTCGATGGAACCGATGGCGCCGAGCGAGTGCCCGACCATCGACTTGATCGAGCTGATCGGCACCCGGTACGCGGCCGGCCCGAACGCCCGCTTGACCGCGGCCGTCTCGTGCCGGTCGTTCTGCCGGGTGCCGGACCCGTGCGCGCTGACGTACGAGACGTCCTCGGGCGCGAGCCGGGCCTGACCGAGCGCGTCGGTGATGGCCAGGCCCATCTCCAGGCCGTCGGGACGCAACCCGGTCATGTGGTAGCCGTTGCTGCGGCTGGCGTACCCGGCGACCTCGCAGTAGACGTGCGCGCCGCGCCGCCGGGCGTGACCGGCCTCCTCCAGCACCAGCACCGCCGCCCCCTCGGCCAGCACGAACCCGTGCCGGTCGGCGTCGAACGGCCGGGAGGCGTGCGCCGGGTCGTCGTTGTCCGGACTGGTGGCCTTGATGGCGTCGAAGGAGGCGACGGTGACCGGGGAGATCGGCGAGTCGGCGGCCCCGGCGAGCACGATGTCCGCCTCGCCGTCGGCGATGAGCTGGTGGGCGTACCCGATGGCGTCGATGCCCGAGGTGCAGCCGGTGGAGACGACCTGCGCCGGGCCGTGCAGGCCGTGCCGGCAGGCCACGTCGGCGGCCAGGCTGCTGGGCATCAGCGCCTGATAGAGGTACGGGCCGCCGAGCGCCGCCTCGACCAGCCAGCGCCGGCCGCTGTCGCTGACCGTCACGTACTCCTGTTCCAGCGCCATGGTGCCGCCGACCGCGGTGCCGAGCACCACCCCGGCCCGGTCCCGCTCGGCGTCGGTGAGGTCGAGCCCGCTGTCCGCGACCGCCTCGGCGGCGCAGGCCAACGCGAACTGCACGTACCGGTCGGCGCGTTGCCGCTCGGCGGGGGTCAGCCCGGCGGCGTCCGGGTCGAAGTCGCACTCGGCGGCGATCTGGGACCGGAACGGTGACGGGTCGAAGAAGCTGATCCGCCGGGTCGCGGTACGCCCCTCGGTGATGCCCTTCCAGAACCGGTCCCGGGTGACGCCGCCGGGGGCGACCACCCCGATGCCGGTGACCACGGTGCGGCGGCCGGTCACGACCCGTCCCGCTGTTCGACCAGCTCGGTGTCGACGTGGCCGAGTTCCGGCCGGGGGGCCAGCGGTCCGAGGTGGAAGACCACCTCGGCGGGCAGGTGGCCGGTGTTGCGCAGCCGGTGCCGGACGTTGCGGGCCACGAACAGCGCCTCGCCGGCCGCCAGCGGCACCGGCTCGTCGTCGAGGTCGACGGTGATCGCGCCACGGGCGACGTAGAGGAACTCCTCGCTGTACGGGTGGTAGTGCTCGGCGATCCGCTCTCCCGGCGCCATGGTGGCGACGCCCATGAAACCGGAGGTGCTGCCGACGGTACGCGGGCCGAGCAGGACCCGCAGTTCACCGCCGCGGCGCCGGTCGGCGGGCACGTCCCGGGCGGCCACCAGGGCCAGGTCACTCATCGTCGCCTCCCGTTGCGGCCGGGCCGACCGTGGCCGGTACGGCGGCGGTACCCGCGCCGGCCAGCCGCTCGATGCGGTCCTTGATGACGCCCAGCTGCACCACGCTGTTGGTGTTGATCCGCTCGGTCATCCCGGCGTTGTCGAGCGGTGCGGTCGGCTTCATGGCGAAGTCCTGCACCCAGGTCATCCGGACGCCCTCGGGCTCCTCGGTGTAGGTCCAGTGGATGCGCATGTACTCGAACGGCCCGGTCTCCACCCGGCGGGCCTGGACCTGCCGGGTGGCCCGGTCGGCGGTGCGTTCGCTGATCCAGCTCCAGGCCACCCCGTTCTCGTCGGGGTGCATGGTGAGCCGGAACCGGACGGTGTCGCCGTCCCGGTCGAGGATCTCGGCCCGCGCGTACTCGGTGAACAGCTCGGGCCAGCCGGCCACGTCGTTGGTGACGGACCAGACCAGGTCCAGCGGCGCGGCGATAAACACGCTGTTCTCGGTGTGCCCGGGCGGGTCGGCGCGCCGGGCGACGAGGTCGGCCACGGCGGGGATGCTCAGCTGGGCGGCCTGCTCCGGGATGCGCACCCGCCACCGGTCGGCGACGACGGCGGAGAGTTCGAGCAGGGCGAGCGAGTCCATCCCCAGTTCTTCCAGGGAGGCGGCCGGCGCGCGGGCGGCGGCGTCCGGGTCCAGCCCGCAGTTGGTCACCAGGATGTCGGTGATCTCCGCGGTCAGCGAGCTGCCGTCGGTGACGGTCATCGGTTCCTCCTCGAATGTACGGGGGTAGGTGCGGCGAGCAGCCGGTCGACCAGGCCGGTGGAGTAGCGCCCCTTGCGGAAGTCGGCGTCGTCGAGCACCCGCCGGACGAACGGGATGGTGGTCCGCACCCCTGCTCCGGAGATCTCGAACTCGCCGAGGGCGCGTTCCAGCCGGTTCAGGGCCAGCTCCCGGTCCGGGGCCCAGACCGCGACCTTGGCCAGCAGCGAGTCGTAGTGCGGGCCCACCAGGTAGCCGGCGTGGCCGTGGGTGTCGACCCGGGTGAACGGGCCGCCGGGCGGGACGAAGTGGTCCAGCCGGCCGGGGGTGGGGGCGAAGCCGCGGTCCGGGTCCTCCACGTTGACCCGGCACTCGACGGCCACCCCGGTGAGCCGGATGTCCTGCTGCCGCCAGCGCAGCGGCACCCCGGCGGCGACGTGCAACTGTTCGTGCACCAGGTCGATTCCGGTGACCATCTCGGTCACCGGGTGCTCGACCTGGATCCGACAGTTGATCTCCAGGAAGTGGAACCGCTCCTCGGCGTCCACCAGGAACTCCACCGTCCCGGCGCCGGTGAAACCCACGTCGAGCGCGCCGTGCAGGGCGGCCTGCTCGATGGCGTCCAGGGTCGCCGGGGCCAGCGCGGGGGCGGGCGCCTCCTCGACCAGCTTCTGGTGCCGGCGCTGCACCGAGCAGTCCCGGGTGCCCAGGTGCACGCCGTTGCCGTGCGAGTCGCAGAGCAGTTGCACCTCGACGTGCCGGGCATCGGTCAGGTACCGCTCGACGTACACCCGGTCGTCGCCGAAGGCGACCTGGGCGGCGGCGCGGGTACGCGCGTACGCCCGGGGCAGTTCCGCCGGGGACCGGACCACGGTCATCCCCCGCCCGCCGCCGCCGGCCGCCGCCTTGACGATCACCGGATAGCCCACCTCGGCGGCGACCGCCGCGGCCTCGGCGGCGGTCGGCACCGCCTGCACGGCACCCGGCGGCAGCGGCAGCCCGGCCCGGCGCATCAGCGCCCGCGCCGAGGACTTGTCCGCCAGGGCGGCCATCACGTGCGGGGGAGGGCCGACGAAGGTCAACCCGTTGTCCGCGCAGATCTCGGCGAAGTCGGCGTCCTCGGAGAGGAAGCCGTAGCCGGGATGCACCGCCTGGGCGCCGACCTTGCGGGCCGCCTCGACGACCGCGGCGGCGTTGAGGTAGCTGCGCCGGCTGGCCGAGGGTCCGATCCGGACGGCCTCGTCGGCCAGCCGCACCGCCGCCGAGTCGGCGTCCGCCGTGGAGTAGACCACGGCGGTACGGATGCCCAGCTCGCGGCAGGCCCGCAGGACCCGCAGCGCGATCTCGCCGCGGTTGGCGATCAACACCTTCTCGAACATCACCCACCACCTCAGGTCGGATCCAGCGCGACCAGCGGCTGGTCGTACTCAACGGGCTGGCCGTCGACCGCCAGCACCTCGGCCACCCGGCCGGCCAGGTCGGCCGTGATCTCGTTCATCAGCTTCATCGCCTCGACGATCCCGACGACCTGCCCGGGCCGGACCACGTCACCGACGGCCACGAAGGGCGCCGCGCCCGGCTCCGCGGCCTGGTAGAAGGTGCCCACCATGGGCGAGCGCACGGTCGTCCGGCTGGCCGGGGCCACCGGCAGCGGTGGCGCGACGGGAACGCCGGCAGCGCTGGCCGGTTCGTGCCCGGGTCCGGCCACGGCGGCGGGTCCGGCGGCCACCGGGCCGCCCGGTCCGGGCTCGGCCGGGTGGTGCCACTCCACCTCCAGTTCGGTGTCCCCGGCCTGCAGTCGCAGGCGGCGCACCGGGCCGGCGAGTTCGGCGACCAGCTCACGGGCGTGCCGGCGCAGCCCGGTGAGCGCCGCGTCGGTATCGGCCGCGTCGGTGTCGGCTGCGTCGGACCGTCCGGGCGCCAGCGCACCGTCTGCCGGACGCGCGTCAGTCGCGTGCTCGGGCTTGCGCGGACCCACCCGGGCCGGCGGATGCGCCTCCGCCTGGGCCGTGGAACGCGCCTCCGCCTGGGCGGTCGGAGGTGGCTGCGCGTGGGCCGGCGGGCGTGGTTCCGCCGCCTCGGAACCGGCGCGCGGGGCCGGCGTGATCTCGGTGGGCTGCGGTGCCGGCGCGCCAGGCGAAGGACGGGGCCGGTCGAGCGGCGCGGTCGCCGGTTCGCCGGGGATCGGTGGCCGGACCGCCGGGGTGCCGGCGACCGCCGGCACGGCACCGCCGACGCCGCTCACCGGACACCCGCCCGGACGCCGACGCGGGCCGCCCCGAAGCGCCGGAACCGGCGCCGACGGTGCTGGACCAGGGTGGCGATCGGCACGTCGAGCAGCGGCAGCAGGCTCGCCAGCACCGCTTCGCGGACCGCGCGGGCGGTGGCCTCCGGGTCGTCGGCCGCCGAACCGGCCGGCTCGGGTACCACCTCGTCGACGATGCCGAGCCGGCACAGGTCCGGGGCGGTCAGCCGCAGCGCCCGGGCCGCCTGGGGGGCGGCGGTGCGTCCCGGCCAGAGGATGGCGGCGCAGCCCTCCGGGCTGATCACCGAGTACACCGCGTGCTGGAGCATCAGCACCCGGTCGGCGACCGCCAGGGCCAGCGCACCGCCGCTGCCGCCCTCGCCGGTGACCACCGCGACGACCGGGGTGGGCAGCACGCTCAGCGCCAGGATGTTCTCCGCGATGGCCGCGGCCTGGCCGTGCTCCTCCGCGTCGATGCCGGGGTCGGCCCCGGGGGTGTCCACCAGGGTCACCACGGGCAGGCCGAGACGGGCGGCGAGCCGCATCAGCCGCAGCGCCTTGCGGTGCCCGGCCGGCGTGGCCATGCCGAAGTTGCGGGCCACCACCTCGGCGTTGGTGTGCCCCTTCTGATGGCCGATCACCATCAGGTGCCGGCCGTCGAGCCGGGCCAGCCCGCCGACGATTGCCGGGCAGTCGCGGCCGAGCCGGTCGCCGTGCAGCTCGGTGAAGCCGTCGAAGGCGGTCTCCAGGTAGTCCAACGTGGTCGGTCGGCGCAGATGCCGGGCCAGCCGTACGGTCTCCCAGGCGTCCCGCGCCGCCGCGCCGGTGGGCGGCGGATCCGGCGGCCGGGCGACCGGTGGTGCCGGCGGGTGCCCCGGTACGCCGGCACGCACCGCCGGCCGGCGACCGCCGTTCGCGGCGGCGAGCACCGCCACCAGCCGGGCGCGTAGCGCGTGGCGCGGCACCACCATGTCCACCTGGCCGTGGCGCAGCAGGAACTCGGCGGTCTGGAAGCCGTCCGGCAGGCTGCGGCCGGTGACCTGGCGGATCACCCGGGGGCCGGCGAAGCCCATCCGGGCACCGCTCTCGGCGAGCACCAGGTCCGTACAGGTGGCGAAGGAGGCGGCCACGCCCCCGTAGGTGGGGTCGGTCAGCACGCTGACGGTGAGCAGTCCGGCCTCCCGCAGGGCGGCGATCGCCTGGCTGACGGTGGCCATCTGCATCAACGACAGTGCGCCCTCCTGCATCCGAGCGCCGCCGGAGGCGGTGACCAGGATCAGCGGCACGCCCGCCTCGAGCGCCTGTTCGGCGGTGCGGGTGATCAGTTCGCCGACCGCGCAGCCGAGGCTGCCGCCGAGGAACCGGAAGTCCATCACCGCCAGCGCGCAGCGGTAGCGGCCGATGGTGGCGGTGCCGCAGAGCACCGCCTCCGGCAGCCCGGTGTCGGCGCGGGCGGCGGTGAGCCGGTGCGGGTACGGCAGCACGTCGACGAAGCCGATCGGGTCCACCTCGACCGCGCGGTCGGGCAGGGGCTGGAACGAGGCCGGGTCGACCAGCTGGCGGACCCGCTCGGGGGCGGCGAGCCGGGTGTGCCGCCCGCATTCGGGGCAGACGTCGAGGTTGCGCCGCAACCGCTTGCGGTACAGCAGGGTGGCGCAGCCACCGCAGCGTGACCACAGCGCCTCGCCGGCGGGCGCGGTGGCGGTCACGACGGCCGTCCGTCGAAGTGGTAGAAGCAGCGGGCCATGGCGTCCCGGGGTGAGCGCCAGTCCGGCAGGTACGGCGTGATGTACGGGCGCAGCCGCGCACTGACCCGCTCGAACTCCGGATGCTGCCGGACGGCCTCCACCGCGCCGTCGCCCGGCGCGTCGGTCTCCAACAGGTGCACGTACAGGTCGTGCAGCCGGTAGAGCGAGCGGTGCCGGACCCCCACCAGGTGCGGCAGCTCGGTCGTGTCGGACTCGGCGAAGATCTCGGCGACCGCCGCCTCGGCGGTCGGGACCACCTTCGCGACGATCAGCGTTCGGTCCATGCTGGTCCTCCCCCCATGGCCGGTGGTGACGCCACCGGTCTGCCCGGACGGCTGCCGACACGATGCGCGGCCCGGCGTCACCCGAGCGTCACCGCCGCCCCCTGCCGGGACGACCTTCAGTGACGCTGCGTTGACGCAAGCTGTGCGCCCGCTGAACGAGGAGAACTTCATGATCGTCGAGATTGGCCAGTTCAGAGCCGGTCTCACAGATGACGGGCGGGTTACTTTATCGACGCCACCGTTGACCCAGAGTAACTGCTATTGATAATCTTCGCAGCGGTCAGACCCGGCTCCGCACGCCCGCATGCGACGGCCCAGCGAGTCGACAGTGGCGTCACGGCGGCCACGCCGGGACCCGGCCGAGACCCGCAGACGACGCGTTGCGCAGGGGGTGCCGCCGTGGCCGCCGATCCGCCCACGCCGACCACCGGACCGTGCCCGGACGCCGAGGTACGACTGCACCTGCTCGGCGGCTTCCGGCTCGCCCACGGCGGCACACCGGTGGTGGTCCCCCGGGGCCTGCAACGGGTCATCGCGCTGATCGGGCTGCGCCCCGGCGCGACCCGCAGTCATCTCGCCGGGCTGCTCTGGCCGGAGGCCGCGGAGGAGCGGGCCCTGTCGTCACTGCGCACCGCGCTGTGGCGGCTGCGCCAGGATCCGTACTGCCCGCTGACCACCACCGCCGACACCATCCGCCTCGACCCCGCCGTACGGGTCGACGTCGACAAGCTGGTCGACACGGCCGCCCGGATCCGCGACGGCCAGGCCCCCGCCGACGCTGCGGAGGCGCTCGCCGCCGGCCGGCACGACCTGCTCCCCGGTTGGTACGACGACTGGGTGCTGGCCGACCGGGAGCGCCTGCGCCAGCTCCGGCTGCACATGCTGGAGCAGATGGCCGGCCAGCACCTGGCCGCCGGCCGGCACGGCGAGGCGCTCGAGGCGGCGCTGGAGGCGATGGCCGCCGAGCCGCTGCGCGAGACACCGCACCGGCTGGTGGTCCGCATCCACCTGGCCGAGGGCAACGCGTTCGAGGCGGTGCACGCCTTCTACGTCTACCGGGACCTCCTCCTGCGGGAGCTGCGGCTGGAGCCCTCCCCGGCGATGAGCGCGCTGCTGGACGAGACGCTCGAACCGATCCGGCGGGCCAGCCGGCCGGGGGCCGGACCATCGCGGCACCCGGTCACGCGGGCGTCGTTCCGGGGCCGCTGACCAGGCGTCACCGCCGCGACCGGACGCGTTGACGGGCAGGTGACAGGCCCACGGACAGGGTGGTCGGGGAAAGCGGTCCGTGGTCCGGCGACCTGTCCGAACCGGACCACCGGTGAGAGGGGAACGATGAGCCGTCTAGTTATCGTCAGCAGGATCATCCCGGGCGCGGAGGGTCGGGTGTCGCAGATCTTCGCCGAGTCCGACGCGACCGAGCTGCCCAGCTTGACCGGGGTGCGCCACCGGTCCCTGTACTGCCTGCACGACCTGTGCGTACATCTGATGGAGACCGACGACGTCGGCGCGGACGCCCTCGCCGCGGCCCGCAACCACCCGCTGTATCTACAGGTCAACGAGCGACTGTCCGCCCACACCTCGCCGTACCTGCCGACCTGGCGCTCACCGCGCGACGCGATCGCCAGCTGTTTCTACCGGTGGGACGCCGCAGACGTTCCGGCACCACGCGTCGCCGGCTGACGGGAGACGCCGTGGCCATCCGACCACCGCACGTCCTGGTCATCGGCGCGGGCACCGGCGGGCTCTGCCTGGCGCACGGGCTGCGCCGGGCCGGGATCAGCGTCGCCGTCTACGAGCGGCACCGCACCCGGGCCGACGGGCTGCTCGGCTACCGGGTGGGCATCGGGCCGACCGGCAGCCGGGCGCTGCGTGACTGCCTGCCGCCGGAACTGTTCGACATCTACCTGGCCACCTGCGCCCGCTCCCCCCGCTACTTCAACGTGCTCAGCCAGCGGATGCGGCACACCGCGTCGTTCCCGCTGCGGCCGGACACCCATCCGGTCGACACCGAGCGGTCGGTGGCCCGGATGACGCTGCGCCAGGTGCTGCTGACCGGCATGGAGGACGTGGTGCAGTTCGACCGCACCTTCACCCGGTACGAGCAGCACGACGACGGGACGGTCACCGCCCACTTCGCCGACGGCGGCACCGCCACCGGCGACCTGCTGGTGGCGGCGGACGGTACGCACTCCGCCGTTCGCCGCCAGTACCTGCCGCACGCGGTCATCCGGGACGCCGGCACCATCAACATCGCCACCCGGATCCCGCTCACCGACCGCACCCGGGCACTGTTACCGGACACCGTGCAGCGGGGCATCTCGCTGATCTTCGGCACCGGTGGCGTGATGGGCGTACTGCACGTGATGGAGTTCAAGTGGGACCGTGACGGCCGGCTCAAGCCGGGCGTCGCCGCCGACGACGCGGCGCTGCTCGCCGACTGGCCGGGGCTGCGCCACGACACCACCCGCGACAACATCAACCTGGTCGTCTGGAGCACCGCCCGACGGTTCCCGCCGGACGTGATGCGGCGCCGCGGCGCGGAACTGATCCGGGTGGCCCTGGAGCTGACCGCCAACTGGCATCCCCGGCTACGGGAACTGCTCAGCCTGGCCGACCCCGGCAGCGCGTTGCCGATCCGGGTGTCCACCTCGGAGCCGGTCCCGCCGTGGAAGAGCAGCACGGTCACGCTGCTCGGCGACGCCATCCACACCATGACCCCGGGCCGGGGCGTGGGCGCCAACACCGCGTTGCGGGACGCGAACCTGCTGCGTCGGCAGGTGATCCTCGCCACCGTCGGCGAGAAGACCCTGGTGCAGGCGGTGGCCGACTACGAGGCGGCGATGGTGCCGTACGGCTTCGCCCGGGTGGCCGACTCGCTCAACCGCAGCGGCACCAACGGCGACGACCGGATGTACCAACCGGTTTTCGGGCGGCTCGCGTTGCTCGGTGCCCGTGGGTACTTCCGGGTCACCAGCCGGGTGCCCCGGCTCCGGCGCAAGTTCGTCGACGACTTCTACACCTACCGAGGCGAACAGGACTGAATCCGTCGCGTCACGACCCCGGCACCCGACCCGGTGCCGGGGTCGTGACGCGTCCGCTGGTCCACACCGTCCGTCCCGTGCCGGACACCTGCGGTAGCCCCCGGCGGGCCGACACGAGCGGTAACCGAGCCTGCCTGTCGCGCCGGCCGCACGTGTGCGAAGCTGCGGCGAGTTTTTCTCGTGACGATTCGGACGTTACCTTCAGGGAGGTTTGCCGTGGCGGAGTCCTCTGGCATCTGGCTGATACTGATCGTGGTCCTGCTGGCCGGCCTGGCGGCGGGCTGGCTGCTGCTCCGCGGCCGGCGGGACGAACCCCCCGCGCCGTCGACCGGGGCGGCGAGCGGCGCGACCACGGCGACCGGCCCGGCGCCGACCGCCAACACCGTGACCGAGCAGCCGGAAACCGTGGCCGAACCGGCCGCTACCAGCACCGAGCCCACGCCGGCCGAGCCGGTGACCACCGAGCCGACGCCGGCCGTGGTCGCCGAACCGGCCACCACCACCGAACCCTCGGCCGCCGGTGACGACGCGGTGCCGCCCGCCGCCGAGCCGGTCGCCGCGGCCGCCGGCAGCGCCGAGCCGCAGCCGGCGTCCGTCCCCGACGGACCGGCCGAAGACCCGACTGCGGCGGACCGGCCGGCCGTCGCCACCCCGCCGGTCCGGCCCAGGGCGTCCGCCGAACCCGTCGCGGTCGCCCCCGAAGCGGCAGCCCCGGTCGCCGCCGCCGTCCCCGCCGCTGCTGAGGATGCCGCCGACGACTTCCGGCGTATCCAGGGCGTCGGCCCGAAGATGGCGGCCGCCCTACAGGGTGCCGGCATCCGGACCTACCGGCAGCTGGCGGAGCTGGACGAGGCGGCGCTGCGGGACACCATCCGGGGCGCCGGGCTGCGGGCCACCGCCAGCCTGGCCACCTGGCCCCAGCAGGCGAAGGTGCTGGCCGCCCAGACCGCCGACAACGCCTGACAGTTCTACCGCCGGGCCGCCGGTGCGGGAATGTCCACCCACCCCGCACCGGTGCCCGGCGCACCGGTCACGCAGCCACTCGTTAGCCGCCCGGTCAGGTTGGGTACCAGGGCCGACACCGGGTAACCCCTGACCGTGGAGGAAACATGCGTGGCACGTCGATACTCGGAGTCCTCGTCGTGATCTGGCTCGTCATCGGCGCCGTCGCCGCAGGCCAACGCGGCTACTACAGCGACGAGGAAACCAACTGTGCCGAACTCGGCACCATCCTGGTGACCATCGTCGCCGGGCCGCTGAACTACCTCGGCGCCAACCCGAAGGTCGACTGCGAGCTGCCCCAGCCCTCGCAGTGACGTACCGCATTCGGGGTCACCGCGGACGGCCTGCCGTAGGCAGGTGGGTGCGTCCGGTCCCGCAGCCTCCGATGGACAGGACCGGAGGCCGCGGTGACCGGACGCACCCCGTAGGTGGTCGCCGGCTCAGCGGAAGCAGTGCGCGACAGTCACCTTGCTGCCCTCGCAGTTGGTCGGGCCGTTCTCGATGACCATCGTCTCGTCGTCGACCTTGACCTGGGCCCGCTCGCCGTGGATGCCCCCCGCCTTCACGGTGGACTGGTTGCCCATAACCCGGCTCTTGTAGAGCGACGTGGAGCCGGCGGTGACGTGCAGCCCGCCACCCAGGGACTGCTCGCCCACCGCCTCGTTGCCCTCGACGTCGCTGGTACGCACGAGCAGGTTGGACTTCTCGGCGTAGATGCCGCCTCCCTTGCCGCGCGTGGTGTTACCGCTGATCACGCTGTCGTCCAGCGGCAGCAGGCCCTGCACGGTGGAGATGCCGCCGCCGGAGACCGTGGCGACGTTGTCGCGGACCGTCAGCTGCCGCAGCACCAACACCGCGTCAGAGTTGGCGAGGCCGCCACCGACCTCCGCGCTGTTGCCGATGACGGCGGTGTCGAAGACCTTGGTACGCGCGGAGAAGCTGGCCATCCCGCCGCCCTGCCCCGCGTTGTTCCGGACGAAGGTCGAGGAGTAGACGTCCCCGGCCGCCCGGAAGTTGGCCAGGCCACCGCCGTAGCTGACCGCGCTGTTGTGCCGGAACTCGGTGCGGTGCATGGTCATCACACCGCCGTTGAGCAGGCCCCCGCCCTTGCCCTGGGTGCCGGCGGCCCGGTTGCCGACCAGCGTACTGTCGCTGATCTGGAGGTTGCCGTCGTTGAAGATGCCGCCACCGCCGCCCTCCGCGGACAGCGAGGTGCTGTTGGCGACGGTGACCCGCTCGACGACCGCCGTCGCGCCGTGCACGATGTGGATGCTGCCGCCCTCCGCCTTCGAACTGCCGTTGCGCAGGGTGATATCACGCAGGGTCAGCTCGCCCCCATCGCGGACGGTGAAGAACCGGAATTCCTCGGCCTGCCCGCCCCGGACGATGGTGGCGCCGGAGCCCTCGATGGTGATCGCGTGGTAGATGACGGGCAGACCCGCCTTGTCGTCGGCCGTGTTGCGCGGGGGCGCCTCGGCGTCACCCGGGGTCTCCGCGGCGTCGTTGGCCTCCCGCGCGTCCCGGATCCCGCCGTCGTACTCGTCGGGCTGCTGGAACGCGTGGGTCAGGGTGTAGGTGCACTTCTCGGCCAGCCGCAGCGTGGCACCGCCCTCGGCGTTGGCGCGGACCAGCGCGGTGATGAGCCCGGTGGAGTCACAGGCCACCCGCCAGATCTTGTCGTCCGGCGGGCGCCCGTTGGTGCCGGCGGGCCGGGTGGGCGCGCGCTCGGGTCCCTCGGCCGCCCCCTCGTTGGGCCAGTCGGCCGCGGCCTGCTCGGGGGTTTCGTCGGCGGCGGGGCGCTGCGGATCCGCCCCCTGATCCTCCGGCGCCCAGGCCGTGCCGGGCACCTCGCTCGGCAACGTCGCTGCGGACTCGGCCGGGGTCGGCGCAGGTCGGTCAGGCTCGGCGGCCGAGGCGGCGACGCCGGTCAGGCCCACCGCTCCGGCCACCAGGGTGCCCGTCACCAAACCACCGGCCAAGAACCAGCGGGACCGCCGTCGGGGTCGCGTCGACCCCCGGCTCCCTTGGTATGTGGACATCAGGTTCCTGCCTCTCGTGCATCTGAAACACGGCCGCACCAAAACGGGCGCGGAGCGGCTGACGTCGCGACAGCCACCAGAAGGAACCGTACGGTGATGAAAGGTCGATATCCGGCATACGTGAATAAGTACTCCATTCGCTTTCACATACCATCAGACCGGATTCTGACCCCAGGTATGCGCACAGTGGCGTACCGGTAACGGGCTTCGAAGCAGGAACGAGTCGGCCTCAGCCGCCGACATGGATGCCGGGCCGGCGGGCCGGATCGGGCTCGGACTTGCGCAGGATCTCCCGCACCACCGGCGGGGTGTCACCGCGTCCCAGGATCAGGTACCGCAGCAGGTGCGCGATCGGGTTCCCCTCCGACCACTCGAAGTGCGCGTGCGGGCGGACACCGGTGGCGTCGCGCAACGCCAGCAGGATCGCCGCGATCGCGTTCGGCGCGGCCGGGCTGCTGGCGCGCAGCACCCGGTACCCACCCACCTCGACGCCGCGTACCCGCAGCACGTGGCGGAACCCGGACGGGTCGACCACGTCGATCTCCAGGAAGAGCACGTCGGTCGCGCCCGGCACCGGGTTCAGCCCGCGCTGGGCCCGCTCCTTGATGGTGTACTCCTTGACCGCGCCGTTGCGCCGCTTGTGCGCGATCACGTGCAGCCGGCCGTCATGGGCCACCGAATCGGCGATGAACCGCCGGGCCGGCTCGTCGAACTCGACCCGCTCCGCCCGCAGCTCCGTGGTGCGGCTGACCCGGGACACCAGGGACACCACGATGATGCCGAGGATGAACAGGCCGGAGATGGCGATCCCGTCCGGCTTGGCGATCACGTTCTCGACCAGCGCGTACAGCAGGACCAGGGTGAGCACGGTGAAGCCGACGGCGACGCCACGCTGCCGGCGGCCGGCCGCGGCGATCGCCACCGCCACCGCGGCGGAGACCATCATCGCCAGGATCCCGGTGGCGTACGCCCCGGCCTGCGCGTCGACGTCGGCCCGGAACAGGACGGTCAACACGATGCAGACCAGCGTGTAGACGATGACCACCGGGCGCACCGCTCGCGCCCACTCCGGCGCCATGCCGTACGACGGGAGGTAGCGCGGCACGATGTTGATCAGCCCGGCCATCGCCGAGGCACCGGCGAACCACAGGATGAGGACGCTGCTCACGTCGTACACCGTGCCGAACGCCTCACCGACCTGCTGGTGGGCGAGGTAGGCCAGGGCCCGCCCGTTGGCGGGCCCGCCGGTGGCGAACTTCTCGGCCGGGATGAGCAGCGTGGTGACGAAGGTGGTCGAGAGCAGGTAGACCGACATGATCAAGGCGGCGGCGGTGAGCAGCCGCCGGGTGTTGCGGATCCGTGCGGCCAGCCGGGCCGACGCGTCCGGCCCGTGCCCGGCGACCAGCGGCATCATGCTCACCCCGGTCTCGAAGCCGGAAAGCCCCAGCACCAGCAACGGGAACGCCAGCGCGGCGGTCAGCGCCACCTCACCCGGCCCGCCGCCCGCGCTCAGCGCCCCGGTCCAGTCCGACAGCACCCGCGGGTCGCCGGCGATCTCGATCAGCGACACCACCACGATCACCGCGTTCAGCGCCAGGAAGACGGCGACCAGCGGGACCGCCACCGCCACGGCCTCCCGGAAGCCGAGCAGGAACACCCCACCCAGGATCAGCAGCAGCAGCACCGTGACGACCACCGCGACGGTGGTGCCGCCGAACGCCTCCGGCAGGTACGGGTTCTGCAACATGTGCACGGTGGCGTCGGCCGAGGAGAGGGTGATCGTGACGATCCACGAGGTGGCCACGAAGCCGAGCAGGATCAGCACGAAGATCTTGCCCCGCCAGAACGGCAGCAGGCGCTCCAGCATCGCCACCGAGCCGTGGCCGTGCGGGCTGTCCCGCGCCACCCGGCGGTACATCGGCAGCATGCCGAACAGGGTCAGTGCCACGATCAACAGGGTCGCCAGCGGGGACAGCGCCCCGGCGGCCAGGGCCGCGATGCCCGGCAGGTACGACAGGGTGGAGAAGTAGTCCACGCCGGTCAGGCACATGACCCGCCACCAGGCGTGCGACCGGGCCTGCCCCTCGGCGGTCTCCGGGCCGACCGGCTGCACCTGGTGCACTAACAGCCAGCGGCGCAGCCGGCTCTCCCGAGGAACGGGACCGGCGGGCACCCCCATCCGCTCGGGTACGGCGACGCTCCGGCCGGCCTGGTCACCCGGCCGGGTCGGATCCCGGGCCGCGCGCAGCGCGGGCTCCGGTGTGCCAGACGCCCGACGACGGCGCCCCCGCCCCCGTCCCGGTCTGATC
>NZ_POTY01000151.1 GCF_003236315.1 Micromonospora craterilacus | reverse complement strand
GGGTGAGGGCGATCAGGGAGAAGAGGGCGCCGTTGGGGTCGCGGAGGGCGGCTATCCGGCCGGCGGGGATGTCGCGGGGCGGTACGAGGATGGTGCCGCCGAGTTCGGCGGCGCGGGCGGCGGTGGCGTCGGCGTCGGCGACCGAGAAGTAGACCGTCCAGTAGGCGGGTGAATCCGCCGGAAACTCGTCACCCAGCGGCGGCATCATCCCGGCCACCACCCGGTCACCCAGCCGCCACCCGGTGTAGGCGACCTGCCCCATCGGCTCTTCCTCCGGCTGCCACCCGAAGACCAGCTCGTAGAAGATCCGGGCCCCGTCGGGGTCGGGCGTGACCAGCTCGGTCCAGCTCATCGCCCCGGGCACGTCGAACACCTCGGCGCCGGCGAAGGCCATCGGCTGCCAGACGCTGAACGCGGCGCCGGCCGGGTCGCTGAAGACCGCCATCCGGCCCCGGTCGAAGACCTCGAACGGTGGCACCACCACCTGCCCGCCGGCCCGCTCCACCCGGCCGGCGACCAGGTCGGCGTCGTCGGTGGCGACGTACGTCGACCAGATCGGCACCTGATCCGGTACGGCCGGCGGGCCCACGCCGGCCACCGCCTGGCCGCCCAGCAGGAAGACCGTGTACCCGCCCGCCTCCGGCTCGGCGTCCACCCGGCCGGTCCAGCCGAACAGTTCCGGGTAGAACCGTCGAGCCGCGTCGAGCCCCGGCGTCGCCAGGTCGGCCCAGCAGGGCGTGCCCGGCGCAACGCTGGCCACGGCTACCCCTCTCGACCGGCGGCGACCGCCGCCCGGCCGCCCTCCCCGGCATCGTGGCACCGCCCGGCCGCCGCCCGGGGCGGAAACGGGTGAAACGTCAGCTGAACCGGCGACCCTCGTCCCGCCGGTAGGCCCACCCGCCGAGCGCGGCCAGCAGCACCAGCCAGACCCCGAGCATGATCAGCGACAGTCGTGCGGGCTCGTAGTGGCCGACCGCGGCCCACATCAGCTCCACCGCGCCCCGGGTGGGCAGGTAGGGCGCGATCGCCTCGACGAAGCCGGGCGCGCTGCCGGGGGCGGAGAGCAACCCGCCGCCGAAGGCGAGCGGGAAGAAGACGAGCTGGGCCACCACGATCGCCGCCTTGCTCGGCAGCGCGTACCCGATGCTCAGCCCCATCAGCGTGAACGGCACCGAGATCACCGCCACGGTGACCAGCGCCAGCAGGAAGGCCATCGGGGTGATCCGGGCCTCGGTCAGGGTCGCCGCGATCACCACCACGGGGATCAGCGACAGGTACGTGATGGTCAGCCCGGCCAGCACCCGCCCGGCGAAGCGCGGCGCCGGCCCGGCCGGCAAGGTCCGGGTGAACGGGTCCCAGGGCTGTTGGCGGTCCTCGGCGACGCCCACCCCGTACGAGAAGATGTTGGCGCTCATCACCGAGAAGGTGACCATCGAGGCGGTGGCGAAGGTGGCCGCCACCGGATCCTTCCCGGCGAACGGCACCACGAAGAAGAGCATCGCGGCGGCCGGGAAGAACGCGCTACCGAAGATCGCGATCGGGATCCGGATCGTCTCCAGCAGTTGGTAGCGCGCGTGGGTCAGGGCGAGTTGCACGGGAGGAGTCTCCTCAGGCGGCGGCGGCTGGCTGGGCGTCGGCGGTGGTGATGGCGAGGAACGCCTCCTCCAGCGAGGTCGGGCGTACCTCCAGGTCGCGGAACTCGACTCCGCTCGTGACCAGGTCCCGCACCAGCTGGTCGGCGTCGGCGGTGAGTAGGTGGGTGCGGCCGTCGACCTGTTCGGTGCGGACCACGCCGGGCAGCGACGGCAGCCCGTCGGCGGTCAGGCTCACCCGGCGTACGCCGACCACGGCGCGGACCGCGTCGACGCTGTCGTCGGCGAGCACCCGACCCTGGCCGATCACCACCACCCGCTGCGCGAGCGCCTCCACCTCCTCCAGGTAGTGGCTGCTCAGCAGCACCGTGCCGCCGTCGGCGTGGAACGCCCGGATCGCCTCCCACAGCGTGTGCCGGGCCTCGACGTCCAGGCCGGTGGTCGGCTCGTCGAGCACGACCAGGCGGGGGCGGCCGACGAAGGCCAGCGCCACCGCGAGCCGGCGCTTCTGCCCGCCGGAGAGCCCGCCGGTCTGCCGCCGGGCCAGCTCACTCAGGCCGAACTGGTCGAGCAGCTCGTTGCGCGGGATCGGGTCCGGATAGTGGGCGGAGACGAAGTCGACCACCTCGCCGACCCGCAGCGTGCCGGGCAGCCCGGTCTCCTGCGGGGTGACGCCGATCTGCCGCCGGCTCGCCGGGTCACGCGGGTCGCCGCCGAACAACTCCACCCGGCCCGAAGTGGGGCGGCGCAGCCCGACCAGCAGGTTGATCAGCGTGCTCTTTCCGGCGCCGTTCGGCCCCAGCAGGCCGACCAGTTCCCCCGCGCGCACCTCGAGGTCGACCTGGTCCAGGGCGAGGACATCGCCGTACCGGCGACTGACCCGGTCGGCACGGGCTAGGGTCATGGACTACTCCTTCACGGCGACGTGATCGGCTTCCGGTCTATCGCATCGGGGCAAGCCGGCGCCACATCACCGACCGGTCGGTTGGTCGAGCGGGGCGGGCAGCGGCGCGGAGTGCAGCACCGACAGCCGGGACACCGCCCGGGTGAGCACCACGTACAGCCGATGCAGGCCGCGCGGCTCGGCCGCCACGATGGCGGCCGGTTCGACGACGATGACATGGTCGTACTCGAGGCCCTTGACCAGCGTGGCGGGCATCACAATGACCCGCGCCGCAGTCTCCGGGTCGTCGGCGGTCGCGGTTTCCACCCCGGCCTCCGCCAGCGCCGCCCGCAGCCCGTCCACCGCGTCGTCGGCGGCGATCACACCGATCGACCCCTCGTGCGTCAGCGCCGTCCGGACCTCGACCACCGTCGCGGCGGCAAGATCGGTCACGGTACGCACACCCAGCGCGCCGTCGCGGCGCAGGGACTCGGCCGGCGGCACGTCGACGGCGAGCGCCGGAAGCAGCCGGTTGGCGAAGGCGAGCACGTCCGCGGGCACCCGGAAACCGACCGTCAGCGGCACCACCGCCGCGTCCGGCTTGCCCAGGTGACGCAGGCTCACCCGCCAGTCGGTCGCGGCCCACGGCGCGGTCGCCTGGGCCAGGTCGCCGAGGAGGGTGAGCGACCCGTGCTCGCTGCGCCGGGCGATCACCCGGCACTGCATCGGGGAGAGATCCTGAGCCTCGTCCACCACGACGTGTCCGTAGCCGGCCGGGCGCTCGATCAGCCCGGCCGCCTCGTCGAGCAGGACGGCGTCGGCGGCGGTCCACCGGGTCGCCTTCGGCGTCCGCCCCAACCTCGTACCACCGCTGACCGCACCGGCGCCCGGCGTGCCGGTGGGCCGACCGTCGGTGCCCGCTGCGACTGGCGGTTGGCCGGCGAGCAGGGCCTGTTCGTCGGGGGTGAGCAGGCCGTCGGCCGCGGCGGCGAGCCGGGCGGGGTCGGCGAGCAAAGCGTGCAGCAGCCCGTCCGGGGTGAGCGCCGGCCAGACCGCGTCCAGGAAGGCGGTGACCGGCTTCGACCGGCCCATCCGGCGCAGCCACGCGTCACTCGGCGACTCCGCCCGCCGGGCCTCGGCCTGCCGTTGCAGCAGCCCGACCACCCGGGCCCGGATCCGTTCCCGGCCGACGGCGTACGGCAGCGCCTCCTCGCGGGTCTCCCGTACCAGCCGGTGCAGCGGTTCCAGCCCGATCCGCCAGCGGAACGACCCGTCGGAGACGACGGTCGGCTCGGTCGGCTCGCCGACGTACGCGTCGACCGCCCGGCGCAGCACCTCAGCCATCCGCGCGTCGTGCTTGAGGGTGGCCACCGCCGGCGGGTCCACTGCCCGCACCGCCACCCGGTCGACCAGGTCCTCCACGGTGGCCTGCTCGACCTCCACCTCACCGAGGGCGGGCAGCACCGCCGCGATGTACCCCAGGAACGCCCGGTTCGGGCCCACGACCAGCACCTTCGACCGCCGCAGCCGCTCCCGGTGCAGGTAGAGCAGGTACGCGGCGCGGTGCAGCCCGACCGCCGTCTTCCCGGTGCCCGGCGCGCCCTGTACGCAGATCGAGGCGGCCAGGTCGGCGCGGACCAGCTCGTCCTGCTCCGGCTGGATGGTGGCGACGATGTCGCGCATCGGCCCGACCCGGGGACGCTCGATCTCGGCGGTGAGGATCCGGCTGGCCGTGCCGAGTTCCTCGCCCCGGTCCAGGTGCTCGTCCTCGAAGCTGGTTAGCACCCCGTTGCCGAAGCCGAACCGGCGCCGTACGGCAAGGCCCTGCGGATCGCGGGCGCTGGCCCGGTAGAACGACCGGGACACCGGCGCCCGCCAGTCCAGCACCAGCGGTTCGCCCTGCTCGTCGGTGACGTGCCGGCGGCCGACGTGGTAGCGGTGCCCGGAGTGCTCGGCGTCCGCGTCGCCGAAGTCGAGCCGGCCGAAGAACAGCGGGGTACGCGGGTCGTCGGCCAGCTCGGCCACCCGCCGGGCGAGGTGCCGGCCCAGCTGCTCGGCGGTGTACGCGTCGCCGGCGACCTTGTCACCGGTGGCGAACAGCGCCTCGGCGCGTTCACGCATCCGGTGCAGTGCCGCCCGGGAGTTGGACAGGTGCGCCCGCTCGGCGGCAAGTTCGTCGTCCAGGTCCGGCCCGGACTGCTGGCGCTGCGGGGGCTGCGGGACCGGTCGGGCGTGCAGGCTCATCCACGTACTCCTTGACACGGGGAGAAAGGCTGCCGCTCGCGTTTCCGACCTGACGGGTCGGCGCGGGACGTCCGCTGCGGTGCTACTCACCGCGGCCGTCGGGCGGAACGGAAAGCCTACTCCCCGCCGTGCCCGCAGCAACCGGATTTCCCCGCGACCGGGGATCATGGAGGCATGACGGAGGCGCACCATTCCGAGCCGCCCCGGGTGACGATCAGCGACCCGCAGTTGTTGCGAGCGCTCGCCCACCCGGCCCGGCTCGCGATCATGGAACATCTCGGGTCGACCGAGGGAGGGGCGACCGCCACCGAGTGCGCCGAGGTGGTGGGCCTGTCCCCGAGTGCGACCAGCTACCACCTGCGGGCGCTGGCCCGGTACGGGCTGGTGGAGGAGGCGCCGAGCCGGGGGGACGCCCGCGAGCGGCTGTGGCGCAGCACGATGCAGTCCTGGTCGATCGACGCGGGCCGCGGTGCCGACCCGTCGGTACGCGACGCCGAGCGGACCCTGGTGGAGGTGTTCCTCGCCCGGGAGCTGGAGCGAAGCCGCGACTGGCTGCGCCGGGCGCCGGACGAGCCGGAGGAGTGGTATCAGAACGCCCTGCTCACCGACTCGATGCTGCTGCTGACGGCGGAGGAACTGGCGGAGCTCAACCGGGCGGTGCTGGACCTGCTGCGGCCGTACCGCAAGCGCAGCCGGCCCGATCCGCCGCCGGGCGCCCGCCGGGTCGCCGTCCAGTACAAGGCGTTGCCGTTGGACTGAGGGCTTGTGTCGATCAGATGTGAAGGATTATTTTCGAAGCATGTCCTTCGCATCTGGGTCGTCGCGTTGGTCGGATGTCGGCCTCGCCACCGCCGCCCGAGGCATCGCCACCTGCGGCGATCTGCTCGCCGCCACCACGCTGACGCTGGCGCTCCAGTCGTCCGGGGCCGGTGGCAGCGCCGTCGCCCTGGTGCTGCTCGCGGCGACCCTTCCGCTGGTGGTGCTCGCCCCGCTGACCGGGCGGCTGGCCGACCGGATGGACAGCCGGAAGCTGCTGATCGGTGCCGGCCTGGCCCAGTCGGCGATCTGCCTCGGGCTGGCGTACGCCGGCCACCCGCTACTGGTCATCTGCCTGGTGGCGCTGCTCGCCTCCGGTCTGGCGGTCACCCAGCCGGTGCTGTCCGCCCTGGTGCCTGCCATGGTGCGCCCCGCCGACCTGCCCCGAGCCACCGCGCTCAACCAGACCGCCGGCATGATCGGCGTGCTCACCGGCCCGGCCCTGGCCGGGTTCCTGGTCGGCGGCTTCGGCACCCGAACGCCGCTGCAGATCGGCGCGGTCAGCTACCTCGCGCTCGTCCTCGCCGGGCTGCTGATCCGGACCCGCCGGGGTGGTGGGTGGCGCACGGTGTCGGCGGAGACCGGGGCCGCCGCCACGGTGGCGAACTGGCGACTGCGCCGGGACCCACTCCTGCTCGCGATGGTGGCCACCCTGGCCGGCGTGGTCGGCACGATCGGCGCGATCAACGTCATCGAGGTCTTCTACGTACGCGAGACGCTCGGTGCCTCCGCCGCCGTCTACGGCATGGTGACCGGGGCGTGGACGCTCGGCGTCCTCTGCGGCGCCTGGATCTTCGCCCGGCTGGCCCGACGGTTCGCCGACGACGCCGGCCTGGTCCAGTGCGGCCTGCTGCTGCTCGGCGGCTGCTGCCTGATGGTGCTGGTCTCGGTGACGGTGCCGGCGGCGCTGCTGCTGGTGCCGATCTGGCTCGTCGGCGGCATGTGCAACGGGGGCGACAACGTCTTCAACAACGTGGTGCTGGCCCGGCGGGTACCGGAGGCCGCCCGCGGGCGGGCCTTCGCCGCCATGGGTGCCGCAGTGCAGGGCGCCGCGATGGTCGGCTACCTGATCGGTGGCCTGCTACTGGAGGTGACCGAGCCGCGTCCGCTGATCGTCGGCTGCGGGGTGGCCGGGTTGCTGGTGCTGCTCGGATTCGTCCGGCCGGTCCGGCGGGCCGTCCGGGCCGAGCGGGCCCGCGTCACGGCGGATGCGGAGTTGGCCACTCCGGTGCCGGCCCGCTGAGCAGGCCGGGGGCGGCGAGGATACGGTCAGGGCATGGTCGACCGCGTCGCCCGCCCCCGGGTCGGGCACATCCAGTTCCTCAACTGCCTGCCGATCTACTGGGGGCTGATGCGCTCCGGCGCGCTGCTCGACGTCGACCTGCACAAGGACTCGCCGGACCGGCTCAGTGCCGCGCTGGTCGCCGGTGACCTGGACATCGGGCCGATCTCCCACGTCGAGTACCTGCGGCACGCCGACGAGCTGCTGCTCCTGCCCGACCTGGCCGTCGGCAGCGATGGACCGGTGCTCTCGGTCAACCTGGTGAGCACCCGCCCGCCGGCCGAACTGGACGGCGCCCGGGTCGCGCTCGGCTCCACCTCGCGGACCGGGGTGCTGCTCGCCCAACTGCTGCTGCGGGAGCGGTACGGAGTCCAGCCCGAGTACTTCCGCTGTCCGCCGGATCTGACCCAGATGCTGCTGGAGGCGGACGCCGCGGTGCTCATCGGCGACGTGGCCCTGCGCGCCCTCTACGAGGCGCCGCGCCGTGGGCTGGAGGTGACCGACCTGGGGCAGGCCTGGCGGGAGTGGACCGGACTGCCGATGGTCTTCGCCGTCTGGGCGGTCCGCCGGGACTTCGCCGCCGCCCACCCCGGCCTGGTCAAGGAGGTGCACGAGGCGTTCCTGCGCTCGCGTGACCTGTGCCTGGCCGAGCTGGACCAGGTCGCCGAGTCGGCGGCCCGCTGGGAGCCGTTCGACGCGGCCACCCTGGCCTCGTACTTCCGGGTGCTGGACTTCTCCCTCGGCGACCGTCAGGTCGCCGGTCTGCGCGAGTTCGCCCGCCGCGCCGCGGCCCTCGGCGAGGCCCCCGCCCTGCCCGCCGACGGTCCTGCCTTCTTCACCCGCTGATCAGGGGGTGGGGGTCAAAAGGGCTTCGGTGATCTTCTGGCAGTTGTCCATGCCGTACTCGTAGCCCTTGTTGATGGGGTAGCGGAGCATCACGCCCATCGTCCAGGTGTTGCCGATCGCCAGGCAGTTGACGTGGATCTCCTGCTCCCGGGTGCGGTCGACCCAGCCGTTCTTGATGGCGATCTTCTTGGCCTCGGCGTCCGGGAACGCCTTGCGGATGCCGAAGTCGCCGGCTCCGCGTACCAGGCGCATCTCGTTGAGCAGCCACTTGGTCCACTCGGGTCCGGCGGCCCGGCCGTCGGCGATGCAGTTGCCCAGTCGGGCGGTGTCCCGAGGGGACAGTTCGGTACGGCTCCATCCGAGATCGCTGGAGACCTTGCTGTCGGTCAGGTCGCAGGTCGACAGCAGCCGCTTGATCGAGGCGGACCGGCCGATCTGGGTGTAGAGCTGCTCGGTCCGTTCGTTGTCGCTGTCCCGAATGATCTTCGTGAGGTCGTCCAGCTTCGCGTTGCTCGGGGTCTGCCCGGCGTCCGCGGTACGACGCAGGTAGTCGGCGACGATCCAGGACTTGATCAGGGACGCGGTGGTGTTGGTCTCGGCCATGTTGTCCGAGCCGATGATCTCGCCCGAGCGTCGGTCCAGCACGCTCCACGCGTACCAGCCGTCGATGTCCAGGTCGAGGTTCTTCGCCTCGAACGGCAGCGGCTCGGGCTCCGGCGACGGACTGGGCGAGGGGGACGGCGACGGCCGCGAGTTGCGGTCGGTGGCGGAACCCGTGCGGGTCACCGGGGCATCTGCCCGGCCCCACTCGGCCGCTGCGGTGGACTCGAAGGGCGAACCGGGCAGCAGGCGCAGGGAGACCAGGACCAGTCCGATCAGGACGGCAGCGATGGCGACGAACCGTAGCGGCGATGTCCCGTCCTTCGGGTCGCGGCGGTTGCGGGCCATCAGAGCTTCTTCACAGTCGGCTGCTGCGGCACCTTGAGTGCGCCGCCGGGCTGCGGGGTCACCAGCTGGGAGGCGACGCTGGCGCAGACGTCGGCGCCGTAGTCGAGGCCGCTGCTCTGCGGGTAACGCAACATCACTGCCAGACTCCACTTCTCGGTCACGGCAAGGCAGTTGACGTGCCAGTTGCCGTCGTAGTTGAGCGGGGTCCAGCCGTTCTTGATGCTGACCGGGCCCTGGCTGATGATCGATTTGGGCAGTCCGTCGACGATGCCCCACTTGCCGCCGCCCGAGCGGGCCTTCTGGTCCTTCGCGGCGGTGGTGCCGCGGACCTTGCTCATCTCGGCGAGCACCCACTTGGTCCACTTCGGGCCGGCGGCCTTGCCGTCGGCGATGCAGTCACCGACCCGTACCGCGTCCCGGGGGGACATCCGGGTGAAGCTCCAGTAGCCCTCGTAGCCGGCGACGTCGCCCCGCTTGGTGTCGGTGAGGCCGCAGATGCTGATCGCCCGCTTGATCACCGGTCCGGGCTGTCCGCCGGCCGGCACCACATACGAGCCGCCGGCGGCCCGGTAGACGACGTTGGTCGCGTCGTCGTCGCTGTCCCGGATGGCCAGGCTGGCGGCCTTCTTCAGCGCTGCGGTCGGCTCCTTGTCGCCGAGTTGGCGCAGGTAGTCGGAGACGATCCAGGCCTTGATCATCGACTCGGTCGAGCTGGTGGCGGTCATGTTCTTCGAGCCGGAGATCTTGCCCGACTCGCGGTCCATCAGCGCCCAGGAGAAAAAGTCGCCCTTGAAGCTCACCGAGACCGGGCCGGGGGCCAGGGTCGGTAGCGGCGGCGGTACGGGCGTGGGCGCGGCGACGCTTTCCGGGGCGCCGCCGGCCTGGCCGGCGGAGAGCCGGGCGTACGCGGCCGGCACCAGCATGACGCCGCCGAGCAGCACCGCCATGACGGCGAGCACCATGATCACGCGAGATCGCATGAGCGGGTGAGCTCCAGATATCAGGGCCGGGGGGACCGGCTGGTTGCCAGGACTGATCGGTGTGGATCGCCGGGGGTCGGGGGAAAACGGCCCCTGTCAGACGGCGATCGTCTCCAGCCGAGCGGTGTGACGGGGGAAGTCTACGTGCGGATCGGCGCCATGCCACGACGCGGCGCTGGGCAACTCGCCGTGAAGGCGGGATAACAACCCGCTATGCGGCGGTTGCGAGGATTTGTCGCTACGTCGTGACCCAACTCACAGTGTCGAACGTTTACGAGCGGCGCTCGGCCGATGACGCTCGGACATCTCGCATTTCTGTGACACCCCTCTGGTGTCATGGATTGCCAGCTGTAACACTTAGTGCATGTATGGCAATGACTTCCCGGGCGAGGATGCGCCCGGCGGCTTGCTCGGCGAGGTCGAGGCGGCGGAGGCGGCGCTACGTGCGGCCGCGGAGCGGGACCGCAGCGCGGCCGGCCCGGGTGAGGACCTGGCCGCGTACTTCGCGGAGGTCGTTGACGCGGACCAGAAGATCGAGCCACGTGACTGGATGCCCGAGGCGTACCGGCGCACGTTGATCCGGCAGATCGCCCAGCACGCCCACTCCGAGATCATCGGCATGCAGCCGGAGGGGAACTGGATCAGCCGCGCCCCGTCGCTCAAGCGCAAGGCGATTCTGCTGGCCAAGGTGCAGGACGAGGCCGGCCACGGCCTCTACCTCTACGCCGCCGCCGAGACCCTCGGCATCAGCCGGGACGAGCTGGTCGAGCTGCTGCTGGAGGGGCGGCAGAAGTACAGCTCGATCTTCAACTACCCCACCCTCACCTGGGCCGACGTCGGCGCCATCGGTTGGCTGGTGGACGGCGCGGCGATCGTCAACCAGGTCCCGCTCTGCCGGTGCTCCTACGGCCCGTACGCCCGCGCGATGATCCGGGTCTGCAAGGAGGAGTCGTTCCACCAGCGCCAGGGCTTCGAGATCCTGCACACCCTGGCGCACGGCACCCCGGCGCAGAAGGCGATGGCCCAGGACTCGGTGGACCGTTGGTGGTACCCGTCGCTGGCCATGTTCGGCCCGCCGGACGGCGACTCCACCCACTCGGCCCAGTCGATGGCCTGGAAGATCAAGCGCTTCTCCAACGACGAGCTGCGCCAGCGTTTCGTGGACATGTGTGTCGGCCAGGCGGAGGTGCTCGGGCTGACCATCCCCGACCCCGACCTGCGCTGGAACGACGAGCGCCAGTCGTACGACTACACCCAGCCCGACTATGACGAGCTGATGCGGGTGATCAAGGGCAACGGGCCGTGCAACCGGCAGCGGATGGCGCACCGGCGCCGCGCACACACCGAGGGCGCCTGGGTACGCGAGGCCGCCGCGGCGTACGCGGCGAAGCAGAGGAACAAGGAGAAGGTGGCGGCGTGAGCGAGCGTAGCGAGCGAACCGATCAGCTCGGCGCGGGAAATCCTTCTCCGCTCTGGGAGGTCTTCGTCCGGGCCCGGCGCGGGTTGGCGCACACCCACGTCGGCAGCCTGCACGCGCCCGACGCTGAGCTGGCCCTGCGCAACGCCCGGGATCTCTACACCCGCCGCCAGGAGGGGGTGTCGATCTGGGTGGTGCCGGCGAGCGGGATCACCGCGTCCAGCCCGGACGAGAAGGACGCCTTCTTCGACCCGGCAGCCGACAAGGTCTACCGCCACCCCACCTTCTACGACGTACCAGAAGGGGTGGCCCACCTGTGAACGGTCCCTTCGCCTTCACCCTCGGCCTCGGCGACGACGCGCTGATCGCGGCGCAGCGGCTGGCCGAGTGGACCACCCACGCGCCGGAGATGGAGGAGGACATCGCGCTGGCCAACATCGCCCTCGACCAGCTCGGCGCGGCCCGGCTGCTGCTGTCGTACGCGGCGGAGTTGGAAGGCGCCGGCCGGGACGAGGACGCGCTGGCGTACCTGCGTGACGATCGGGAGTTCCGCAACTGCCTGCTGGTCGAGCAGCCGAACGGCGACTTCGCGGTGACCATGGCGAAGCTGCTGGTGCTCTCGGCCTACCAGCTGCCGCTCTACACCGCGCTGGCCGGCTGCGCCGACGAACGGCTGGCCGCGATCGGCGCGAAGACGCGCAAGGAGTCCGCGTACCACCTGGACCACGCCGCGCTCTGGGTACGGCGGCTGGGTGACGGGACCGACGAGGCGCACCGGCGGATGCAGGCCGGCATCGACCAGGTCTGGCCGTACGCCCACGAGCTGTTCGCCGCCCAGCCGGGAGCCCCGGTCGACCCGGCCACCCTGCGGGGCGACTTCGACAGCACCGTGGCCGCCGTACTCGCCGAGGCGACGCTGACCCTGCCGGAGTCCGGCTGGGTGCCGGCCGGCGGGCGGGACGGGGTGCACACCGAACACCTGTCGTTCCTGCTCGCGGAGATGCAGGTGCTGCACCGCGCCCACCCCGGAGCGCGCTGGTGACGACCGCTCGGGATGCGGCGGCGACGGTGGTGGACCCGGAGATCCGGGTGGTCACCATCGACGATCTCGGCATCCTGCGTTCGGTCGAGGAGGATCCGGGCACCGGGCGGGTCGTGGTGACCATCACCCCCACCTACACCGGCTGCCCGGCGATGGACGTCATCCGCGCCGACATCCGTCGGGCGGTGGTGGCGGCCGGCCATCCGGACGTCGAGGTGCGCACGGTGCACAGCCCGGCCTGGAGCACCGACTGGATCACCGACGCCGGGCGGGCCAAGCTGGCCGCCGCCGGCATCGCCCCGCCGGCCCCGGTCCGGCGCGACGGCGTCGTACCGCTCACCCTGGCCGTCCGCTGCCCGCGCTGCGGATCGCCGGAGACCGAGCAGCTGAGCCGCTTCGGTTCCACCGCGTGCAAGGCACTGTGGCGCTGCCGCGCCTGCTGCGAACCCTTCGACCATGTGAAGGCATTGTGACTGTCACCATCACCCGCCCGGTCCGCCGCCGGCCGGGGTTCCACCCGCTGCCCGTCACCGCCGTGGACCGGCTCACCGCGGATGCCGTCGCGATCACCTTCGCGGTGCCCGAGGAACTGCGCGAGACCTTCGCGTTCCGCGCCGGCCAGCACCTCACGGTGCGCCTGCCCGCCGCCACCGACGTCGTGGTCGACCTCGCGGGAGGCAACGGCGGCTCGGGTGCCGGCGGCGGTGTGCCGGCCGGCGAGGACGTGCGCCGCTCGTACTCCATCTGCTCCACCCCCGACGAACTGGCCCGGCACGGCCGGCTGCGGATCGGCGTGCGGGAGATTCCCGGCGGTTCGTTCTCCGGCTATGCCTGTGGGGCGTTGCGGCACGGGGACGTCGTCGAGGTGCTGCCTCCGCTGGGGCACTTCACCACGGCGTTCGCGCCGGACCGGGCCCGCCGCTACGGCGCGGTGGTCGCCGGTTCCGGCATCACCCCGGTGCTGTCGCTGGTCGCCACCGCCCTGGCCGTCGAGCCGGCCAGCACCTTCACCCTGGCGTACGGCAACCGCACGGCCAACACGGTGATGTTCGCCGAGGAACTGGCCGACCTGAAGGACCGCTATCCGACCCGGCTGCATCTGGTGCACGTGCTTTCCCGGGAGCAGGGCGAGTCGCCGCTGCTCTCCGGGCGGATCGACGCCGAACGGCTGGGCCGGCTGCTGGACACCATCGTGCCCGGCGACGCGATCGAGGAGTGGTTCCTCTGCGGCCCGTACGGCCTGGTCGTGGATGCCAAGGCGATGCTCACCGCGCGAGGTCTGGCGGAGTCGGCGGTGCACACCGAGCTGTTCCACGTCGACGCGCCGCCGGAGCCGGTCCGCCGCCCCGACGAGTCCTCCGGCGGCACGGACGTGACGATCATGCTCGACGGCCGCTCGTCGAGCTTCACCATGCGCCGCGACGAGCGGGTGCTGGACGCGGCGCTGAAAATCCGGGGAGAGCTGCCGTACGCCTGCAAGGGCGGGGTCTGCTCGACCTGCAAGGCGAAGGTGGTCTCCGGCGAGGTCGAGATGGCCCGCAACTACGCGCTGGAGCCCGACGAGGTGGCCGCCGGCTACGTCCTCACCTGCCAGTCCAGCCCGCTCACCGACACCCTCGCCGTCGACTACGACGCGTGACGCGTAGAACATTTCGTTCTACACTCGTTGTCGTGGAGCAGATCGCGGTGCGGGAGTTGAACCAGCACACCAGCAAGGTGCTGGCGCGGGTCCGCGCCGGCGAGACGGTCGAGGTGACCGACCGGGGTGAGCCCATCGCCCGGCTCGTGCCGGTCGTCGCTGGTGACGCCCTGCTTGGGCGTCTGGTGGCAGAAGGGCGCGCTACCGCCCCGGCCTCCTCCGGGCCGCTGCCGCTGCCCCCGCTCCTCGGTGATCCAACGGTTGACGTGGCGGCAGTGCTGGCCGCGTCGCGGGACGAGGAGCGCTGGTGATCTACCTCGACTCGGCGGCGGTCATCAAGCTGCTCCGCCGAGAGCAGGAGACCGAGGAACTCGTCGGGTGGCTCAACGACCGCGGCACGGCGTCTCTGGTCTCGTCCGCGCTGGTGGAGGTCGAGGTGCCGCGGGCGCTACGCCGCGCCGCTCCGCAGGCACTCGTGGGTGTGCCCACCGTCCTGTCGCGGCTGTACCGGATCGAGATCGACGCAACCGTCCGGGCCGCCGCGGGTGCGTATCCCGAACCTATGCTGCGCAGCCTTGACGCCATCCACCTCGCGACGGCGGAGATCCTGGCCAGGCAGGCGGATGCCGATTTCATCGCGTTCGTGACGTACGACCGGCGGCTGCTGGAGGCGGCCAAGGGCGTCGGGCTGCCGGTCGCCAGCCCCGGGGTCGACTAACCGCAGTCTCTGCCGTGCTCTTACCGCGATCGTGGACGACGTGCCGCTGGGGCGGAGACGTCAGGGGATGGATCACAGGTCGGGAGCGCCCGGAGGAGGTGCTGCGGGAGTCGGCGTAGGCTCGGGAGCGTGACGGTGAGCCGGGAGATCGACGACATCCTGCAGCGTGGCGCGGACGGCGGGCGGATCACGCCCGAGGAGGCCCTGCTGCTCTACACCGAGGCACCCTTCCACGCGTTGGGCGAGGCTGCCGACGCGGTACGCCGCCGGCGGTACCCGGACAACGTCGTCACGTACCTGATCGACCGCAACATCAACTACACCAACGTCTGCGTGACGGCGTGCAAGTTCTGCGCGTTCTACCGGGCGCCGAAGCACAAGGAGGGGTGGACCCACCCCACCGAGGAGATCCTGCGCCGCTGCGGCGAGGCGGTGGAGCTGGGCGCCACCCAGGTCATGCTCCAGGGTGGCCATCACCCGGACTACGGCGTGGAGTACTACGAGGAGCTGTTCTCCTCGGTCAAGAAGGCCTACCCGCAGCTCGCCATCCACTCGATCGGGCCGAGCGAGATCCTGCACATGGCCAAGGTCTCCGGGGTGAGCCTGGACGAGGCGATCGCCCGGATCAAGACCGCCGGGCTGGACTCGATCGCCGGCGCCGGTGCCGAGATGCTGCCGGAGCGGCCCCGCAAGGCGATCGCGCCGCTGAAGGAGTCGGGCGAGCGCTGGCTGGAGGTCATGGAGCTGGCGCACCGGCAGGGCGTCGAGTCGACCGCGACGATGATGATGGGCACTGGCGAGACCGCCGCCGAGCGGATCGAGCACCTGCGGATGATCCGCGACGTGCAGGACCGCACCCGGGGCTTCCGGGCGTTCATCCCGTGGACGTACCAGCCGGAGAACAACCACCTCAAGGGCCGGACCCAGGCCACCACCCTGGAGTATCTGCGTCTGGTGGCGGTGGCCCGGCTGTTCTTCGAGACCGTGCCGCACCTCCAGGCGTCCTGGCTGACCACCGGCAAGGATGTCGGCCAGCTCGCGCTGCACCTGGGCGTGGACGACCTCGGCTCGATCATGCTGGAGGAGAACGTCATCTCCTCGGCCGGTGCCCGGCACCGGTCGAACCTGCACGAGCTGATCGGGATGATCCGCTCCGCCGACCGGATCCCCGCCCAGCGGGACACCCTCTACCACCGGTTGGCCGTGCACCACACGCCTGCGGACGACCCGACCGACGACCGGGTGGTCTCGCACTTCTCCTCGATCGCGCTGCCCGGCGGTGGGGCCGGGCGGTCGCTGCCGCTGGTCGAGGCGAGCTGACCAACGCGCGGGCCGCAGGGCCGTAGCGCTACGCCCCGCGATGCCGGCGGTCCGCCGTGCTGGGGTCACGGTCGGTCTTCGGTGGCGGGACACTGTGTTTACGGGATGGACCGCTCCGTCGTCACCCGAACGGCCTGCCGGAGTCATCCATATGGCTCGAAGGGTGGGTTGCCGCGTACCGGTTACGGGCGCGGTCGGGCAGCAAGACCTATCAATCCGGACAATCCTTAAGTGGCCATTAGCCGAGCAGCTGATGACGGGTGTGTTCCGGGGTGGCGCCGGTGATCGGCGACCGATAACGTCCCCGCCCGTACCTTTCCTTCACCCCACGGGGGGAAACCACTTCATGATCTTCCGTACCCGTCGTGCCGCGAGCCTCGCTACGGCCGCGCTGCTCGCCTCGGGCGTGTTCACCGCCCTGGGTGCGCCGGCCTACGCCGCCGGCACCGAGACCGACCTGGCGATCACCGCCGCCGGCACCCGCCTCACCAGCGGCGTTGAGGGCAAGCTCGCCTGGGCCAAGATCACCAACCTGGGCGAGGGTACCCCGAGCAAGGTGATCCTCAAGGTCGACGCTTCCAAGGTGGACGCCAGTAAGCTCGTGCTGGAGCCGTACCAGGAAGGTGGCTGCCCCGCCACCGACGATGCCAAGCCCGAGCAGCACGCCTGCGAGCTGAACGCGGACGAGATCCCGGGGCCGGGCGAGACGGTCGAGGTGCCGGTCGTACTGCTGAACAAGGCCAAGGGCCTCACCGAGCCGTACAGCGCCCCGGTGACCATCAGCATCGAGTCGCCGGACGACACCGACGACAGCAACAACAGCGTCGACGTCAACGTCGAGCTGACCCCGGAGAGCGGCGTCGACCTGGGCGTGTTCGTGCCGGACGTGAAGGACAACCTCGGGGTCGGGTTCACCGAGGCCACCCGCGCCGACTTCGAGGAGGACGGCGAGGGTCCGCTGCGGCCGGGCGACATCGGCATCGTCTTCGGGTTCATCCTCAGCCAGGGCGACCTGTCCGCCAAGGGCGTCAAGTGGACCTACCAGTTGCCTGAGGGCGCGACCTTCCCGTTCGAGGACGAGGTGTGCACCTACAGCGCCGACCGGCGCACCGCCGTCTGCGAGGACAAGGCGCTCGTGCTCGAGACGGGCAACGCGCTCATCCACCTGTTGCCGGTGGCGGTGGACGAGGACGTCGAGGCTCCGGTGACCCTGAAGGACGGCTGGATGGAGGCCGAGGCACTCGGCTCGCTGCCGGCCGATGCCCGGGTGAGCCAGCAGGCCACCAAGCCGGCCTCCAAGCGCGCCGAGGTGCGGAACGTTGCGGACACGGAGTACGCCGAGCTCGACCCGACCGACAACAAGGACGACTTCGCCGTGATCGTCGCCGCTGCCGACAGCGGCAACGGCGGTGGCGGTGGCGGCCTTCCGGTCACCGGTGTGCAGGCCGGTCTGATCGGCGGCATCGGCGCGGGCGTGGTGCTCGCCGGTGTGGTGATGTTCCTGGTCGCCCGCCGTCGTCGGGTGGTCCTGGTGGCCCCGGGCGACGAGAAGACGAACGACTGAGGCTCGTCCTCTATCGGCCCGCGAGGGTCGTTCACATAACGCACGGCAGTGGGGGCGGGATGGGTGACCATCCCGCCCCCACTGTGTCGTCGACGCGCACCGGCGACCCTGGCCGTGGG
>NZ_POTY01000150.1 GCF_003236315.1 Micromonospora craterilacus | reverse complement strand
GGGTGGGACCGGCGGCGTTCCCGGCCGGCTTCGCGTCCGCGCCCAACGGCGGCCGGACCACGCCCCAGAAGTCCTCCTCCCCCTGATTCCAGACCATCGGCGTCGGGGTGGGCCGGACGGTCAACCCACCGGGTACGGCGACCTCGCCGATCTCGTAGTCCGCGAAGACCCCCTGCACGCTGGACAGGCGCCAGGTGCCGGAGTGGCCGAAGACCACCGCGACGGCGTAGTGCCCGGCCTCCGGCAGTGCCTTGCCGGGGTAGGTGGCCACCTTGCCGGCGTCGTCGGTCAACCGCAGCGCGGTGGTGCCGAGGACGCCGCTGTAGGGGTGGGAGCCGTGCTGCAGCACCCAGTACCCCACCGTGTACGTGATGCCGGGTTCGAAGCGCGCGGGCAGCGGGTCGAGCAGCGTGGTCGCCCAGCCGCCCGCCCGGGCCGGCGCCGGGATCGCCAGACCGATAGCCGCGGCGAGCAGCAGGACGGTGGCCGTCCGGAGCAGTTTCATCATGGTGCACCTCCGTGTGGGAGGACACCTCACGGCGGGCCGCGGTTCCACCCTGGGAGTGGAAGCCGCCGCCCGCCGCCTGAGGAGCCGGGACCGCCGGGTCAGCAACAGCGCGTGTTCGGTCCGGTCCCCAGCCGTTGGATCTTGTCGCGCTCGAACACCTTCCGGGACACCGGTCGGGTCTGCGGGTGATGGCGACGCAGATGGTTCACGTACCGCTCGTAGTCGTTCTCGCCGACGACCTCCTTGACGTACCAGATGACGCGGCCCAGGGCCGACCACACGGACCTGGCGTAGCCCCGAGCCCGCAGCTCGCGGCGGTCGAGTGACCCGGTCACTCGCGGCCGGCCAGGACCGCCGGCGCTTCCGGCGACTCGGGGCGGTGCTCCGCCCACATCTGCTGGATCCGCTTCTCCTCGGCGGTGGCGAAGAGCCCGGCCGGCGCGAAGACCTTCGACGGTTCGTGCGGGTGCTCACTGTCGCTGATCCCCCCGCTGCGCAGATGGGCCACGCAGACGCGGATGGCGTCGGCCAGGATCACGATGATGAGCACGGCGAAGAGGATCGAGAGCGCCCCCTGGATGAAGGTGTTCCGCACGACGGCCTCCATCTGGTCGAGGTTCGCCGCCGGACCGAGTTGGGTCTGACCCGCCGCGATCGCGTCCTTGTACTGGGTGTGCTGGGCCCAGTAGCCGATCCGCGGATCGTCGCTGAAGATCTTCTGCCAGCTCGCGGTGAGCGTGACCACCGCGTCCCACGCCAGGGGGATGCCGGGCACCCAGGCGTACCGGACCCGTCCGGTCTTGCACAGGATGGTGACGCAGACCGCCAGCGCCACCGCGGCCAGCAGCTGGTTGGAGATGCCGAAGAGCGGGAACAGGGTGTTGATGCCGCCGAGCGGGTCGGTGACGCCCATCAGCAGGATCGATCCCCACGCCGCGACGATGATCGCGCTGGCCAGGATGGAACCGACCTTCCAGGACGTGTCCTTGAACCGCGGGATCACGTTACCGATGGTGTCCTGCAGCATGAACCGGCCGACGCGGGTACCGGCGTCGACCGTGGTGAGGATGAACAGCGCCTCGAACATGATGGCGAAGTGGTACCAGAAGGCCTTGGCGCCGGCGCCCCCGAAGATCCCGCTGAGGATCTCGGAGATGCCGATGGCGAGGGTCGGTGCCCCACCGGTACGCGAGACCAGCGATTCCTCCTCCACCACAGCGGCGGCGGCGTTCAGGTCCTCGGCGGTGATCGAGACGCCGGCCAGACCGAGACCGTTTACGAACTCGGCGGCGCCGGCCGCGGTGCCGCCGGTGACGCCGGCACCCGAGTTCATCGCGAAGTACAGCCCCTGGTCGATGGTGCAGGCCGCGACCAGGGCCATGATGGCGACGAACGACTCGGTCAGCATGCCGCCGTACCCGACGAGGCGGACCTGACGCTCCTTCTCGATCATCTTCGGGGTGGTACCGGAGGCGATCAGGGCGTGGAAGCCGGAGAGCGCACCGCAGGCGATGATGATGAAGACGAACGGGAACAGCGTGCCGGAGAAGACGGGACCGGCGCCGTTGAAGGCAAAGTCGGTGAACGCCGGCATGGTGGTGTTGGGCGCGACGACCAGGATGCCGACGGCCAGCAGGCCGATGGTGCCGACCTTCATGAAGGTGGACAGGTAGTCCCGTGGTGCCAGCAGCATCCACACCGGCAGCACGGATGCGGCGAACCCGTAGCCGATCAGGCACCAGACCAGCGTCACCTTGTCCAGGGTGAACATCGGGGCCAGCGACGACGCGGCAACCCAACCGCCGGAGACGATGGCCAGGATGAGCAGCCCGCAGCCGAGCAGGCTCACCTCGACGATCCGGCCGGGGCGCAGATACCGCAGGTAGACGCCCATGAAGAAGGCGATGGGGATGGTCATGGCGATGGAGAACACGCCCCACGGCGACTCGGCCAGCGCGTTGACCACGACCAGCGCCAGCACCGCCAGAATCATGATCATGATGGCCAGTACGGCGATGAGCGCCGCGATCCCGCCCACCGGGCCGATGTCCTGCCGGGCCATCTGCCCCAGCGAGCGCCCGTTGCGCCGCATCGAGAAGAACAGGATCATCAGGTCCTGCACGGCGCCGGCCACGATGACACCGACGATGATCCAGATGGTCCCCGGCAGGTAACCCATCTGCGCGGCCAGCACCGGGCCGACCAGCGGCCCCGCCCCGGCGATCGCGGCGAAGTGGTGACCGTAGGTGACCCGGCGGTCGGTACGGTTGTAGTCGAGCCCGTTCTCCAGCCGCTCGGCCGGGGTGGCCCGGGTGTCGTCCGCCCGCAGGACGCGGGTGACGATAAACCGGGCGTAGAACCGGTACGCGATCGCGTACGAGGACAGGGCCGCGAAGACGAACCAGATGGCGCTGACCGACTCGCCACGGCCCAGCGCCAGGATCGACCAGGCAACCCCGCCGAGCAGCGCGATGCCGGCCCAGACGGCGATCCGTTGCGGCGTCCACTTCGGTGGCCGGTCGTCCGGGACGCTCACCGGAGGTTGCTGCTCCTGCACAACCATGCGCTTACTCCTGTCAGTCGATGCGGCGTCGATCGGTGACGGCGCGCCGGCCTGGGGCGGGCTGCGGCCGGGATCGGGCCGCCGCGCGGATCGGGTCGGTTCGTGACGAGATGGGCATCGAGATAATTTTCGTGATCGTGGTGCAGCCCGTAAATTGTTGTCAATCCCCCGGGCTGGCCCTGGGCGTGATGAGCGCCCAGCGGCAGGCCAGGCGCGCCAAGCGCCCAGTGGGATGAGACCACCGCGATCGATTCGGGCACAGCCCACGACCGAATGCCTACTCAGCCGAGATGACTGCCAGATCCTCGGCGAGGTCGAACGCGGTGCCGCTGCACGCGCCGACCGTGAGGCAGTCGCCCGCGAGCGCCCGCAAGGCGGCGATCTCGGCGGCGTACGAGGCACGGCCGCTGTCGTCGGCGTCCACCGCGATAAGCCCGGCCAGCACCACGGCGGTCTCCCTGTCCCGCCGGAAGAAGGCGGCGCAGGTCCACGCCAGCCAGGGCAGCTGCCGTACTCAGCCTTTCCGGCAGGACGACCGCCGGGTAGTCATCGCCGTCAGGCGGACGTCTCGGGCACCGCCTCGATGATGCGCAGGTCGCGTACGGCCCCGTCGTCGAGCGCGCGCAGCGCCTCCTGGTAGGCGGGACTGTGGTAGGCGGCGACCGCGGCTTCGACGCTGTCGAACTCGATCAACGTCGTCCGCTCCACCGTGCCGGACTCGAACGCCGCAGCCGGCAACCCGCGGGCCAGGAACGTGCCACCCGCGGCGCGCATCGCCGGCCCGGCCAGCTCGATGTACGCGGCCAGCTTCTCCTGGTCGGTGATGGAGCGGAACGTGTTGATCCAGTACGCCTTCGGCATCCTGCCGTCTCCTGTCCCCCGCTGCGGTCCTACCACCCGCGCCACTGCCCTGCTCTGATCATGATTACAGGACGGCCGTTGCGGCGCTGGCCATCCACGGGGCCGAGTATGACGGAGTGATCGACATGCCGGCTGTGTTACCGCTCAGAAACGAGATCGGCGTAACGTCAGACCATGGCGGACTTGTTCGAGGACTACCGCCTCGGCCCTGGCTGGGACGAGATGTTCAGCGAGGCGGGCGTTCCCCGGGAGACGTACGAGGCGCTGCATGCCACGCTGCAGCCCCTCTCCAGCGCCGAACTCGGCGGCCGGGCCGAGGTGCTGGCCCGGGCCTTCCTCGACCAGGGGATCACCTTCGCGCTCAAGGGCGTCGAGCGCCCCTTCCCGCTCGACATCGTGCCCCGCATCATCTCCGCCGATCAGTGGCGGGTGGTCGAGGCGGGTGTGGCGCAGCGGGTCCGCGCGCTCGAGGCGTTCCTGGCCGACATCTACGGGCCGGCGCAGGTGCTCGCCGACCGGGTCGTACCCCGCCGGGTGGTGGTGACCAGCGCGCACTTCCACCGGGAAGCCGCCGGCATCGTCCCGCCCAACGGGGTACGCGTCCACGTCGCCGGGGTCGACCTGATCCGGGACGAGGTGGGCGCCTTCCGGGTGTTGGAGGACAACGTCCGGGTGCCGTCCGGGGTCAGCTACGTCATGGAGAACCGCCGGGCCATGGCCAACGTGCTGCCCGAGGTCTTCGCGGCGACCCGGATCCAGCCGGTCGACTCGTACCCCGGGCAGTTGTTGCGGGCCCTGCGCGCGGCGGCGCCGGCCGGCACCGCCGACCCGACGGTGGTGGTGCTGACCCCCGGGGTGCACAACTCCGCCTACTTCGAACATGCCCTGCTGGCCCGCGAGATGGGGGTCGAGCTGGTCGAGGGGCGTGACCTGGTCTGCGTGGACAACGAGGTCGCGATGCGCACCACGGCGGGTGAGCAGCGGGTCGACGTGATCTACCGGCGGATCGACGACGAGTTCCTCGATCCGGTGCACTTCCGGGCCGACTCGGTGCTCGGCGTCGCCGGTCTGCTCAACGCGGCCCGCGCCGGGCGGGTGACCATCGCCAACGCGGTCGGCAACGGGGTCGCCGACGACAAGCTGCTCTACACGTACGTCCCGGAGCTGGTCCGGTACTACCTCGGCGAGGAGCCGATCCTGCCCAATGTGGAAACGTACCGGCTGGAGGATCCGGACGTCCTCGATCACGTCCTGGACCGGCTCGACCAGCTGGTACTCAAGCCGGTCGACGGCTCCGGCGGCGCCGGCATCGTGATCGGGTCGCAGGCGACCGACGAGCAGCTAGCCGGGCTGCGCGAGCAGGTCCGGCGCGACCCACGCGGGTGGATCGCCCAGCGGGAGGTGGCGCTGTCCATGGTGCCGACCCTGGTCGGCAACCGGCTGCGGGCCCGCCACGTCGACCTGCGGCCGTTCGCGGTCAACGACGGGCAGCAGGTCCGGGTGCTGCCCGGCGGCCTCACCCGGGTGGCGCTGCCGGAGGGTGCGCTGGTGGTCAACTCCAGCCAGGGCGGCGGCTCGAAGGACACCTGGGTGCTGGCCGCGGCACCACGTGGCGCCGGCGAGCCGGCCGGCGCGACGCTGGTCCCGACGCCACGCGGCGGCGGCACGCTGGCGCTGGACGAGCCGGCCGGCGGCCGGCCGGCGCAAAACGAGCCGGCCGGCGGCGCACCCCCGACCCGCCGGCCCGATCCCGGACCGGACGCCAGCCCGGTGGCCGCCCAGCAGCAACAACAGCAGCAGGCGAGCCGGCTCGACGGAGGTACGCCATGCTGAGCCGGATCGCCGAGTCGCTCTACTGGATCGGCCGGTACGCCGAACGCGCCGAGGACACCGCCCGGATCCTCGACGTGCACCTGCACCGCATCCTCGCCGATCCGCTGGTCGACGAGGAGGCGGCCTGCCGCTCCCTGCTCGCCGTGATGGGCGTGGCGCAGCCGGCGCAACCCGTCTCCATGGCCCGGGTGGTCGACCTGCTCGGCCTCGACAAGGGCAGCCCGAGTTCCGTGGTGGGCGCCCTGGCCGCCGCCCGGGAGAACGCTCGCGGGGCCCGGGAGACCATTTCTGCCGACATGTGGGAGTGCCTCAACGCCACCTGGCACGCGCTGCCCGCCACCCGCCGCCGGGTCGAGCAGCAGGGGATGCACACCTTCTTCCGCTGGGTACGGGAACGCTGCTCGGTGCTGGCCGGCCTCGGCGACGCCACGATGAGCCGCGACGAGGGCTGGCACTTCCTGGTGCTCGGCCGCAGCATCGAGCGGGTCGACATGACCGCCCGCCTCCTGCTGACCCATGCCCGGGCCGGCACCGCCATCCCCTCCTGGGTGACGTTGCTGCGCTCGTGCGGCGCGTGGGAAACGTTCCTGCGTACCTATCGCGGTTCCTCGACGATCAGCACGCCGCCGAGTTCCTCCTGCTGGACCGTCTCTTCCCCCGCTCGGTCTTCGCCGCCCTCTCCGCCGCCGAGTCCTGCCTGCACGAGTTGGAACGCTCGGGCGGGTCGGGGCCGGGCAAGGGCCGCACCGGCGTGGTCACCGACGCCCAGCGGATCATCGGCCGGGCCCGCACCAACCTGGAGTTCCGCGGCGCCGACGAGCTGATCGGCGACCTCGGCACCGTGCTGGACGGCCTCCAGCGCACCTGCTCGCAGGTCAACGACGCGGTGACGCTCCGATACTTCCGCCAGACCTCAGCGGTCAGCTGGGTGCCGGAGGCAGTGGCGTGAGGGACGAGGCGGTGGCGTAATGGTCGACAGTTGGCGGCTGCTGATCCAGCACAAGACCGGCTTCGGGTACGCGGGGAAGGTCGGTTCCTCGTACAACGAGGCCCGCATGTCGCCGCGCAACGAGCCCCGCCAGGCGGTGCTCGAAACCCGGGTGGAGGTGTGGCCGCCGGCCCACACCCACCGTTACGAGGACTACTGGGGCACCCAGGTGACCGCCCTGGACGTACACAGCCCGCACGATCATCTGTCGGTCACCGCCACCTCGACGGTCGAGACGCTCCCGCCCGGCGACCTGATCGAGCCCGGCGGCGGTGCCGACTGGGCCGAGCTGGCCGTACCGGACAACGTCGACCGCTGGTACGAGCTGCTGCTGCCGACGCCGCGTACCGCGCTGGACGAGGAGCTGACCGCGCTCGCCGAGTCGATCCGCGGCGCCCACGCCACCCCACACGCCGCCGCCATGGCGCTCTGCGAGCAGATCCGCGCGGAGGTCGCGTACACGGCCGGTGCCACCGGTGTGCAGACCGACGCGGTGCAGGCGTGGCGCCAGCGCCAGGGTGTCTGCCAGGACATCAGCCACCTCGTCGTCGGCCTGCTGCGCACGATGGGCGTCCCCGCCCGCTACGTCTCCGGCTACCTGCACCCGTCATCGTCGGCCGAGATCGGGGACGACGTAGTCGGGCAGAGCCACGCCTGGGTGGAGTGGTGGGTCGGCCGATGGACGGCGTATGACCCCACCAACGGTGTCCCGGTGGGAGCGCGGCATGTCGTGGTGGGGCGCGGCCGGGAGTACGGCGACGTGCCCCCGCTCAAGGGCGTCTACTCCGGCCCGGCCAACACCGGCCAGTCCGTCGAGGTGACCATCACCCGGCTGCGCTGACCGGGCCGGGCGCGCCGCCGACCGTCTGCTGCCGCCGGCCCGCCTCGCGCAGGTCGTCGAGCAGCGGGGCGATCAGGCGTTCCTCCATCACGGCACGGCCGGCCTGGTGCATGGCATCCGACAGCATCGGGTCCCAGCCGGTGTCGGCGGGAACCCCGATCAGCGCCGGACCCGAGCCGGCCGCCGGTGTGTAATCGGTGGCGTTCATTCGCCAAGGCACCGCCGTCGGGTAGCGGTCGAGGGCGGCGGCGGTCAGCCGTACGCCCGTCCAGTCGAGGTCGTTTCGCCACCTGATCACGGCGCCGCCGGCCGCGCGCAGCAGGGTGTGCACCGCCGTCGAGGGCACGCCTTCGGTGCAGATCAGCGGTGGCGACTGCGCCCCGAGCGCGGCGGACGCGGCCCGCAGCACGGCCGGGTTCTCGCAGACGAAGATCTCGCCGGCGGTCACCGTCAGCGGGAAGCGGCGGAGCTGATGCAGGGTGACCCGCATCGGCTCGCCTGCGGCGGCGGCCTCGGTCAGCCACCGGCCGAGCAGACCGCCGCCGGCCGGCAGGTTGAGTACCAGCACCTGGCTGGCGAGATCGTCCGGGACGAGTCCGACGGATTCCCACAGCGCGCGCTCGGGTTCGCCGCCGCTCGGCACGGGCACCTGCTGCCAGGCGGCGAGCGCCCGCAGCACCAGGCCGCGCAGGGGTCCTTCGCTGAGTGCCTTGGTGTCGTCGAGCACCCGGTCGGCGAAGACCGGGATCGGCTCGTCCGGCGCCGGCAGGGCGTCCAGCACCCGAACCACGTCCCCGAACGGCAGCCCTGCCCGGACGACCCGGGTGAGCGTGCCGTCGCGGCGCAACCCGTCGAGCCACTGCGCGTACCAGCCGGCGGCGGCGTACCGGCCCGTGCTGGCCAGGTCGAGCAGGGCGTCGCGGGCCACCGCTTCCCGTTTCGCCTCGGCCGCGCGGCTGCGCAGCGGTGCCGAGGCGGTGAGCAGATCGTGCAGCCCAACCCCGTGGACCGCGCGAAGCTGGTCGTCCACATCGGCCAAGCGCACGCTGAGCCGGGTCGACTCGGCGGACCGGTGGGTACCGGTGATCCCGATGATGACGATCCGCTCGTCGTCGTTGGGTGACTGGAGGCTTACCGTGCCGTCGAGTCGTCCCCCGTTGCGTTCGAGGCTGCGGCGTGCTGCGGCCAACAGCCGCCGCCAGCCCGGATCCTCAAGCAGCCGCCGCCAATCCGACACTGTAAGGCGGGCCCTTTGCTCTGCTTCACCGGACGCAACGGTTTCGGCCGCCGGCCGTTGCGTGGGTTGGAGCAGAGCAGAGGTTGGAGGCGAGGGGGCATCGCCGCCCGGCTGCGGCCCCGTGCTCACTGGTCGGTGGCGAGGTCGAGGACGAGCGGCGCGTCGACGTCGGGACCGGCCGCAGCTGGTGCCCGACGGGTCTCCGGGGAGCCCAGCGCGCGGGCTAGCGTCCCGTCGAAGTCGGCGATGTTGACGGATCCGTCCCATACCAGCAGCAGGCTGGAGACGGTGTGTTCGGTTGCCGAGTGGGACAGGTCGTAGTGTGCTGCGCCGCTGACGGTGGGATGGGTGGCCCACAGGTCGTACCCGGTCATGAACAGGTCCAGGTCGAACTGCTTGGCCAGCGCCATCAGCTCGCCCCGGCCGGTGTCGTCCACCCCGGCGAACGCCTCGTCGAGGCCCAACAGTCGAGGTGCGTACGGTCGGGCCGAGCCGAACAGCGCGTTGGCGGCGGCGAACAGCGGAAGGTGCAGCGACACGGACTGCTCGCCGCCGGAGAGCTGGCTGTGCCGGGCCCGGGTCAGGGCTTCGGTGCCGCCGCCCGGCCGGTGCAGGGTGAACGCGAACGTTCGCCACTGCCGGTAGTCGAGCACCTCGCCGAGCAGTTCCCGGTACGGCCTCTCGGGGTGCAGCGCACGGGCCGCCTTGATCCGGGCGGCGAAGTGCCGGCGAATCGTGGCCAGCGGCGCCGGGCCCAGCCGGGCCGGGTCCCGCTCCAGCAGCTTGCAGACCTCGCGCTGCTCGTCGTCGAGGTCGTCGGCGAGCCGCCAGCCCACCCCGACGGTGAGCCCGCTGGACATCCGGCGGGCCCGCATCTGGGTGTCCATCGCCGCCACCAGGTCACGGGCCTCGATGGTCCGGTGGTGGATCTGCCGGGCCAGCTGGCCGAGCAGCGCGTCTTCCAGGACGCGCTGCTCGGCGTCGGTGAGCAGCTGCTCCTGGTCCCGCCGCTCGCGGGCGATCCGATCGGCAAAGTTGGCGACCGGTGTGAGTCCCTGCTCGTCGGCGACCCGGACGAGGATCACGCCGTCGTCGGTGTCCCACTCGGGACGGTGGTCGAGACCGGCCGCCGGCAACTGCGCCTGCAACTCGGTCAGGGCGGTGGTGAGCCGGGTGGCGCTCTGTTTGAGCGACGTCTCGGTGGGGCTCAGCTCCCGGGTGGCCGTGAGGATCGCCTCGTGCAGCGCGACCACCTCGGGTGCCAGCTGTGCGCCCGGCGCCTCGCCGGTCACCCGCGCGGGCCACCGCAGCTCGGTCGGGCAGCGGAGCAACCCCAGCAGGTCGGGCCGGGCGTACGGGCGTAGCCGCAGCGCGTCGTGGTGCGCCTCGGTCACCGCCGCGGTGACCGCCTGCTCACTCAACTCGACCCGGGTCACTGCGGCGGCGCGCCGCTGCTGGGCGGTGCTCAGTTCGGCCCGGACTCGGTCGACGGCGGCCTCGGCCTTTTCGATCTCGTCGGTGGTGCGGGCCACGTCGGCCAGCACCCGCTCCGCCTCGGCGCCGATGCTGGCGCGCAGGGTCCGGTACGCCTCGGCCTTCTCCCGATGCCGGTCGGTGGCGGCACGGGCCGCCTGTTCGGCGGCGAGTAGACGGTCGACGGCCTCGTCGTGGCGCTGCTGCGCCTGTTCCTCCTGCTCGAGGGCGCGCGCGACGGCCGGGTGGGCGCTGTCGAGGCGTACGCCACGGCGTTCGAACCGGTGCACCGCGTCGGCGGTGGCGTCCAGGCGGTCCGGCGGCAGGGACCGCTCGGCCGTGACCCGGCGCAGCGCGTTCTCGGCGGCGGCCCGTTCGGCGAGCGCCTGGTCCAGTCGGGCGTTGGCGGCGGCCACCGTCTCCTGCCGACTGCGCAGCGTGGTCGCTGCCCGTTCCAGGTCCCGTAGTGCGGTGTGGATCGGGGCGAGGGACGGCAGCTGCCCGGCGGCGGTGGCCACGGCGGTCAGCAGCTGGTCGGTCGCCGCCCGCTGCCCGTCGAGCGTGCGCAGCTCGGCGTCGAGCGCGGCGAGTTGCCGGTCGCATTCGGCCACCCGGGCGGCGCGCCGGGCCGCCCGGGCGGTGGCGCCGATGAACTCGCAGCGGTCCTTGGCGAACCGTCCGGCCGTGACACCCTGGGCGTACCGGCCGTCGGTGCCGATCGTCGCCGCGGCGGTGGTGTCCGACTCGACCACGTCGGCCAACGACACCGAGGCGAGCACGTCGCGGATGCGGTCGGCGGGCACCTCGTCCTGTGTCTCGGCGACCAGTACGTCGGCGAGGGTGGCGCCGGCCGGGCGGCGGTGCGCCGGCAGGGGCAGCAGGTAGCCGTCCAGGTCGTCGCCGGCCATCGCGTCTGCGGCGGCGCCCGCGTCCGGGTGCACCCACGCGTCGAGCAGTCCGGCGGCGTGCAGGGCCGCCTCGATGGCCGCGGCGTCGGCCGGCGGCACCGACTCACGGAACTGGACCAGCCGCCACAGGGGGGCACCGGCCCCGTCGGCACGCGGGGCGGTGCGGGTCGGCGGGGCCTGCGGGGCGTCGTCCTGTTCAGCGCCGATCCGATCTCGTTCGGCGACCAGCTCGGCCCGGCGGCCGGTCACCACCGTCCGCTGGGCGTTGAGTTCGGCGAGCCGGTCCCGGTGCCGGTGCACCGCCGGCGCGGTCGCGTCCGCGTACAGCTCCCGCAGGGGTCGGCGCGCCAGGTTCGCCGGCGGCGTCGGCAGCGTCGGCAAGCTGCATTGCGAGGTCCGGCTGGTCGAGGTGGGGCAGCAGGTCGCCGTGCTGACGTGCCCACCGGTCCAGGTCGGCGCGCACGTGTGCCCGGGCGTCCGAGACCGTCTTCTCCGCACGCTGCTCGGCCTGTTCGGCGTCGGTGAGCGCGTCCGCCGCCGCGGTGGCCTCCGCGGCGGCGCGGATCTGGTCGCGCTCGGCCTGGGCGTGCCGGGACGCCTGCTCCCGCACGGCGCGCACGTCGTCGCGTCGGGCGCCGGCCCGGGCACCGAGTCGGGTGGCCAGGCCCCCGGCCGCGTTGTCGTCGGCGGACCAGTCGATCCCGGCGGCCTCGGCGTCGAGCAGCAACTCGGCGGCGAGGCGGTCGGCCGCGGCCCGGGCGTCGCGGGCCGCCGTCACGGCCTGCTCCCACTCGCCGCGCCGCCGAGTGGTGGCCGTCTGCTCGTCCGCGACCGAACGGCCGGCCCGTCCGACGGCCTCGGCCAGGTCGTGCACGTGCCGTTCCAGGTCGGCGAGCTGCTCGTGGGACTGGTACGCCGCAGAACTCTTCAGCCGGTCCAGGTGTGCCCGCAGCCGGCCCGGCTCCCCCTCGACGGTCCGCAGGGCGGTGTCGGCCGCTTCTTCCGCCTCGCCCGCCGCCGTGGCCTCCTGGCGTGCCTCGGTCAGCGCCCGGGACCGGCCGGCGATCGCGTCCCGGCGTGCGGTCAGCAGGTCAGCCGCGGCCCGCGCGTGGGTGCGCAGATAGGTGGAGTAGACGGTGAGGAAGGCGGCGGTGGCGCCGTCCGCCGCCGCCAGCCCCTCGAGGGTACGGGCGACCGCCTCCATGTCGTCGAACGAGCGGGCCGCCTCGACGAGCAGATGGTCCTCAATGGGACGCAGGCCTCGTTGCAGGGTCCGGGACAGCTCCACCGGGTTGAGGTCCTTGGCCAGTTGCGGCTTGCGTAGCGTCAGCACCAGATCGAGCAGTTGCTCGTAGCGCGCCGGGCCGAGACCGAACAGCCGACTGTCGACCAGTTGACGGTGCTCCTCCGGCGAGTCCTTCACCGCCTCGGCACCGAGCTGATTGATCAGATCGCGCCGGGTCAACGGCCGGTCGTCGGCGTCTAGCAGGGAGAAGTCGACACCGACCCGACCGTCGGTGACGAAGTGCCAGCGGGTCACCCGGTCGACGTGCCGGTGTGCGCGCAACCCGATTCCGACCGTCACGTACGACTCGCCGTTGCCGAACTCCAGCCACACGTACGAGTGGGCGACGTCCTGCCCCCGGTAGAGCAGGTTCGACTTCATCGTCCGGTCCTCGCTGGCGAACGGGTTCAGCCGGCGCGGCTCGATCCGGCCGTCCAGCACGTACGGGAAGAGGACCTCCAGGGCCTTGGTCTTGCCGGAGCCGTTCGGCCCGCGCAGCACCAGCCATCCGTCGACGAAGAGGAACTCCTCGTCACGGTAGTCCCACAGGTTGATGATCCCCGCCCGGGTGGGCGCGAAGCGGCGGACGGCGCGTTGTTCGATCACGGCGGATTCCCGGGGTCAGAAGAGGGTCTCGGCGGCGGCCCGTTGCCGGACCGCCGCGACGGTGTTGCGGTAGCGACCGACCAGCGGCCGGACCAGCACGCCGCCGGGTACGCGGATGACCGCGCCGAAGCGTTCCAGCAGCGCGATCGCCTCGCTGCCGAGCCGGTGCGGGTCGGCGTGCCACTGGGCGCCGAACGCGGACCCGTACCGCCGCAGGATCTCCCCCACAGCGTCGCGCAGGAAACTGTCGGTGACCAGCGGCAGCCGAGTCTCGCCGGGCACCTGCTCCGGCTCGTCCGGCTCGGCGGCGGGCGTCGGCGCCGGGTCGTCGAGCTGGACGAATGTGGCGGTCGGCAGGCCGGCGTCGACCTGGTCGATGAGCACACGCTGCCGCGCGGACTCGTCGGGTGCGCTGAGGCGCCGGACCCGACGACCGTCCGGATCGAGGGCGCGCTCGGCCAGCTCGACGGCGAGCAGCACGGCGGCCTGCGCCACCGACCCGGTGCCGGGGAAACGCTCCACACTCAGGCCCATGGTGTCCACCAGCAGCACGCCCTCCGCCCGCCGTTCCAGCCGCAGCCCGGTCAGCCGGGTCAGGTCGGCGGCGAGCGCGGTACCACGCAGATGGTTGGCGACTGCGGGTTCGACGTCGCTGAGGTAGACGACCGGGGACTCCACCACCGTCCGGCGGGCGACCTGCGCGCTGCGTCGGCGCTCGGCATTGCCGCTGCTGGCCAGCGAGCGGTCGAGCAACGCCTCCGCCGAGTCGACATGTTGCAGCACCCGGACCGGGCGGAACAACGCGACGGCCACGTCGCGCGCCACGTCGTACAGCGCCTCGCCGGCACCGGGGTCGGTGGCCCAGGCGGACGTGGACCCGTCGGCCAGCCGGAGCGCGCCCCGTTCCTCCAGCCAACCGACCGCGTCGACGAAGGCCCGCCGGTCGGCGCCCTGATCCGGATCGAGGCCGAGCCCGCTGATCCGGCTCGCGTCGGCGGCCACCGAGTCCGCCAGCTCGCTCAGCGTGATCTGGACGCCGGCCCGGCCTAACACCGCCAGGCAGAGCGCGAGGTACGCGTACCGCCGGCGGTCGAACGGGCGGCCGGTACGCGACCGGGCCGGTTGGGTGGGGTCCAACCGGTCCTTCGCCCTGACCAGCCGAGCCGTGCCGCCGTGCAGCTCCAGCCGGTAGCCGAACGCCTCGGACAGGTCCCGGCGCAGGGTCGTCGCGAACCGTCGGACCCGGGGCAGCGCCCGCTCGTCGGGCCAGGTCGCGGTGATCAGCGGATGGCGCAGCACCAGGCGGACGGCACGCTGATAGTCGGCGAGTTCCAGGTCGGTGATGTCGGTGGCGAACCGGTGCCGGACGGGCTCACTCATGCCGGCACTCCGCCTCGCTCGCTCATACCGCGACCAGTTCCCGGCGGTGGACGGCGGTGTGGCTCGCGGCGGCCACGCTCAGCGCGTACCCGTCGAGATGCAGCTGACCGGCGGCGGTGCGCACCGTGGTGAACCGTCCCGGCGTCGGCGTGAGGGTGAGCCGCACACCGTGCGCGGCCGCGGCGAGCGGCACCGCACGGGCGGCGCCGACCCGCGCGGCGAGGGCCAGGTCGAGCAACCGCAGCAGCACCGCTGTCTGCTCGGCGTCCAGCCGGTGCTCGTCGAGTTCCGCCTCGGCCAGCACGGCCGCCGCGTCGGCGAGCCGGCGCTCGCGGGCCAACTGGTCGGCGCGCAGCCGGTGCCGGCGGTCGTCGCCACGGTCGATCCGGGCCGGCCGGCCCCGCCCCTGCCCGGGTTCCCGGCCGGCCGCCACCAGGGTGCGCGACAGCTCCACCGCCGGCGCATCCCACCATGACAGCCGGGTCGGGATCGTCTCCGGGTCGGCGTGGGTCACTGCGACGTGCCGGGGAGCCCCCAGGCCGAACACGGCGTCGAAGAGCGCGTCGGCGGCATCCTGCGACGGCACCCGGGTGAACCAGGCGGCGAGGTGACGCAGTTGCGACTCGCGGCTCACCCCACCGCGGCGGGCCTCGGTGACCCGCCGGAGCAGGGCAAGCACGTCGCCGATGGCGGCGACGGTGGCGTCGGCGAGCCGGTCGGCCTCGCTGACCTCCTCGGCGCCCGGCGGCGCCAGCCACGACCGCAGTCCCTGCCACCGGCGTCGCCAGTCCTCCAGCCGCTGCACCGGCGTGTGGAAGAGCCGCTCGTCCGCCTCGGCCGCCGCCTCGATCAGGCGGTGCAGGCCGGTCGCCTCCACCTCGTGCACCGCCGCCCGCAGCCGCGGCGTGTAGCGCTGCAACTCGTCGTGGAAGTCTCGCAGGTGGGCCAGCAGGGCGTCCTTGTGGGCGAGGAACGCCTCCGGGCGTACGTCGTTGGTGCGGCTCAGGTCACCCAGCATGTGGTAAAAGCGGGCCGCCCGCTCGGCGATGTCGGCCAGCGCCCGGTCGAGGCGGTTGAGTTTGCGGTAGACCTCCTCGGCGTCGCCGGCTTCGTTGGCGGCGGCGAGCGCGGCCAGGTCGGCGAGCAGGTCGGCGAAGACCAGGCGGGACAGCGTGCTGTCATCCATCGTCGCCGTGAGGACCGCCTCCACCGCCCGGTGTGCCCGGTAGCCGGCCTCGGTGAACTGGTAGACCGAGTGCCGGTTGCGGTACTCGGCGAGGGTGCTCGCGCGGGTGCCGTCCTGCCCACGGTCGAGAACCCCCCACTCGACTAGCGCGTCGAGCAGCCGCGGCAGTTCCAGCTCAGCGGGATCGGGGCAGTCCGGGTTCGCCTCGTGCAGCACGCCCAGCATCGCCGCGACGTCGGCGGTGTGCAGCATGATGTGGTAGCTGGAGCGCGCCGACTCGAAGGCGCGCAACAGCCAGCGATAGGCGAAGCGGTTCTCCGCCGTGACGTAGCCGAACAGCCGCATCCGGTCGTCCAGCCCGAACTCGTCCAGCCCGAACGTGGGCCTCGACGGCTGTTCGGTCATCGTCGTCCTTCCGGCGGCGGTCCTCCCTGCGGCAGCCTACCGAGCCCGCTGGCCGCTGCTCCCGCCGACCACCAGGCGTGTGTCGAGATGGGCGGTGGGTGCTGGCCGGCAGTCGCCCGCGGACCTGTGCGGGCACGCCGCTGCCGAGTCGGCGCGTCCGAGGGCGATTTCTCTCACCGACGTGATGGCAGTTAAAATATTCGTGTCTGCATGACATCACACTTGTTCGAGGATGTGCCCCTGCCCGCGTCGCACTTCGTAGCGATCGTTGTCCGGGGCGAGCGGCCGCGTCTTCGGGGCCTCCTGCTCACCTGCGCCGCTTGTTCAGACTCGGAAGGCCGCCGGACACGGTCCGCACGCTGCCGTCCGGGTTACTTCGGCCCGGCGTACGCAGCGCCTCGGTGACCCGCCGGCCGGCGAGGTCGGCGGCGCTCAGGTTCACGACGACGCGGTCTGACTGCCACCACCCCCGGAGGCAGGCCAAAGCTTGCTGGCCGTCGGCGATGCCCGTCACCGCACGGATCGCAGGCATCGCCCTGGACGGGTCTGCGAGCAGGAGTTGGGCGACGTCGGCGGGGCTCAGGCTGCGCGGCGAGGTGTTGCCCACGGGAGCGAGGGAGGCGTGGATCTTACCGTCTTGGAGCCACAGCCACACCGGCCGCTTGCCGTCGCCGGCCCGCATCACCGGGGTCGCCGGCGCGCCAAGTGATCTGGACGACTGCGTCGGGGAGGCGCCTGGCTGCGGAGGCCCGGTCTGCATCGCTTGCCGTTGTCGCACGAACCAGCCGGCGTGCTCCCACTGCTGCGGCGTGAACCTGACCGGGATGGCCTCGGTCAGGTGCGGCGACGCCGGGTCCTGGACGGAGAGTTGCGCGCGGCGCCTCGCATGGTCGGCTGCGGTGAGCGATCCGATGTCGAGGACCGCAGTCAGCGGTATCCGCCTGAGATCCGCCTTCGGCCAGGGCAGCAAACGTCGACGCCGGAGGACAAGGTGCTCCGCCTCAAACCCGGCGACCCAGCGCCGAGTAGCCATTTCCACCACCTCCCGTGCTGCGCACGTTAGCGGCCTGATGATCGCCACTGCCTCGGCGCAATGGCCAGTTGAGACGACGAATCGTCCGGTTGTGTCAGCGACGCAAGCGGCGGGCGCAGGGGCCGTCGTGGTCGGTGTGGAGCAGGCAGCGCCGGCCGCCGGGCATCCGCAGGTCGCAGAAGACCCGATGGCGTACGCCCTGGGCGTCCTCGGCCGAGACGGTGGTCTCGCCGGGATCGGCCCACGGCATGATCAGCGTCCACCGGCCGATGACCCGGGCCAGGCGCTGCGCGGTGGGCAGGTCGACGGCGACGACGGGCAGGTGGATGACGTACCGCCGGGTCACCGGTCGTAGCCTCGGGCCCGGGCCTGCGCGGACTGCCAGTCGCGCAGCGCACCCTTGACCCGGGCGGTCTCCCGGCGGCTCTCGGCGAGCGCATGCTGGACGGCGGCCAGGTCGCCGGCGACCCGGTCGAGGAACGCGTACACCTCGTCGGGCGCCAGGCCACGGCGTCCGAGCCGGGCGCGGCGGAACCGGCGCCCGCGCACCTGCCAGGGCAGCAGACCGGCATACGCGGAGGAGCGGTAGGTCGCCCCGCGGACCGGGACTGGTCGCTGGTTCGGCATGTCGTCTGCCTTTCCACGTCCTGGATGGAGTGGGCCCGCCCGCCC
>NZ_POTY01000014.1 GCF_003236315.1 Micromonospora craterilacus | reverse complement strand
GGGTTGATGGCGTCGTAACCCATGCTGGCCCGGCCACCGAAGTCCTGGTGGGCAGTGTTGATGCCGGTGTCCAGGATGTAAGCGGTGACCTTGCTGCCGGTGTTCGGGTACTTGTAGCTCCCGTTCAGCTTCGCCGAAGCCTGGTCCATCCGGTCGAGACCCCAGGACGGCGGGCTGCTCTGGGTGCCGCTGGCCGAAACGCGGCGGACCTGCTCGACGTAGGCCACGGCAGGGTTGGCCGCCAACTTCTCGGCCTGACGCTGGTTCATGGTGGCCGAGTAGCCGTTGAGCGCGTTGCCGTACACCTGCCGGACGGTGCCGCCGTTCGCTCTGGCGAGCGCCGCCGCGACGGTCCGGATCGCACTGGCACCGGCGCCCTGGTCCTTGAGGACGACGATGTAGCGGTCCGGCACGGCGCCGAGGTTGTCGGTGCTTTGCACCCTGGGCCGCGGCTCATCGGATGGGGCGGCCGTCACGGCACCACCGGAGGCGACGGTGAGGATGGACGAGGCGGTGGCGAGGGCGAGCCCCGCCGCCGCCGAACGGCGCAGTGCGCCTCGGCGTTTCACTAGGTGGTCTCCCCGTTGGTCGTCGACCGTGCCCTGTGGCCGGTCGGCACGAAGATGGGTCGTGCCGCTCCTCAAAAGGATGGTGAGGGAGCGGCCGTCTCAACATCATGAACGACGGGCGCAGCGACCCGCGTCAACCTTTCGGTCGAAACGCTGGCGTTTCGTCGTACTGTCAGTCGCGCAGGCCCTCGTCGCGGGCCCAGCGCAGCAGTTCGGCCTCGGCGGTGTCGCGGTCCAGCGGCCCGCGCTCCAGCCGCAGATCCTTCAGGTGCTTCCAGGCCCGCCCCACGATCGGTCCGGGCGGCACGCCGAGCAACTCCATGATCGCGTTTCCGTCGAGGTCGGGCCGGACCCGGGCCAGGTCCTCATCGGCGGCGATCCGGGCGATCCGCTCCTCCAGCGCGTCGTAGTCGGCCGCCAGCTGGGCCGCCTTGCGCCGGTTGCGGGTGGTGCAGTCCGACCGGGTCAGCTTGTGCAGCCGGGACAGTAGGTCACCGGCGTCGGTCACGTACCGGCGCACCGCCGAGTCGGTCCACTCGCCCCGGCCGTACCCGTAGAACCGCAGGTGCAGCGCGACCAGCGCGGTGACCTTGCCGGTCACGTCCTTCGGATAGCGCAGCGCCTTCATCCGCGTCTTGGTCAACCGGGCGCCGACCACCTCGTGGTGGTGGAAGCTGACCCGCCCGTCCGGGCCGACCGACTTGGTGGCCGGCTTACCGATGTCGTGCATCAGGGCGGCCATCCGCAGGATGAAGTCCGGCCCGTCCTGCTCGTACGACATCGCGTTGCGCACCACCGTGAGGGTGTGCTCGTAGACGTCCTTGTGCTGGGCGTGCTCGTCGATCTCGAGCTTCAGCCCGGTCAGCTCCGGCAGGAAGCGCTCGGCCAGACCGGTGTCGACCAGCAGCCGCAGCCCGGTGATCGGGTCGGCGCCGGTGAGCAGCTTGGTGAACTCGTCCCGGATCCGCTCGGCGGTGATCCGGTCCAGGTCGGCCGCCATCCGGTTCATCGCCGCGTGCGCGTCCGGGTGCACCGCGAAGCGCAACTGCGCGGCGAAGCGGGCGGCCCGCAGCATCCGCAGCGGGTCGTCACCGAACGACTCCGCCGGCGTGCCCGGGGTACGCACCACCTTCGCGGCCAGGTCGGCCAGGCCGCCGTACGGGTCGGTGAACCGGTGCTCGGGCAGGCTCACCGCCATCGCGTTGATGGTGAAGTCCCGCCGCCGCAGGTCCTCGGTCAGGCTGGTGCCGTACTCGACCACCGGGTTGCGGCTGACCTGGTCGTACGACTCCGCGCGGAAGGTGGTGATCTCCAGCCGCAGCCCGTCGCGCTGGCAGCCGATGGTGCCGAACTCGCGACCGGTCTCCCAGATCGCCTCGGCCCAGCCGCGCACGATGCCCAGCGTCTGGTCGGGGTGCGCGTCGGTGCAGAAGTCGAGGTCCTCGCCGAGCCGGCCGAGCAGGGCGTCGCGTACCGAACCGCCCACGAGGTGCAGTTCGTGACCGGCGGCGGCGAACCGGCGACCCAACTCGTCGGCGACCGGGGAGACCCGGAGCAGTTCGGCGACGGCGTTGCGTTGCGCGGCGGTGAGTTCGCGGCGGTCGGTCATGTGGGATGCGGCGGCTTCGGACATGGGATCAGCAGCCTATCGGTCCTGACCGGCATCTCCTCCGCCGGGCGCGGGTATCGGGCCGAGGTTGACTAAGGTCTGTGGCGTGCGGGCCGGTGCCGGCTCCGGCGTACCCCTTGGAGGCACAGATGAGCGGCGGGCTCTACCGCAGCGCGAACGCCGCGCAGGGTGGCGCGCCCGGCGGCCGGCCGGATGACGGCGCCACGTTCATCTCCGCCGAACCGCTGAACCAGCCGGCGGCCGAGGCGGTCGCGCCGCCCCAGGAACAGGTTGCCGAATCCAGCGCCGCGGCCAACAGCGCGGTGATGGCGGTCGGCAGTCTGATCAGCCGGGGAACCGGCTTCATCCGAAATCTCATGATCGGTGCGGCCCTCGGCAACCTGATCGGCAACGCGTTCACGACCGCCATGTTCCTGCCGCAGCAGGTGTACGAGTTCCTTCTCGGCGGCGTCCTGACGAGCGTGCTGATCCCGGTGCTGGTGCGACGACGCAAGCTCGACCAGGACCAGGGGCAGGCGTACGCGCAGCGGCTGTTGACCCTGGCGGTGGTCGCGCTCGCCGCCGCCGCGCTGATCGCGGTGATCTCGGCACCGGTGCTCACCAGCATCTACGCCAGCGGCAAGGATGTTCACTACACGGGGCTGGTCACCAAGCTCTCGTACCTGATGCTGCCGATGCTGTTCTTCACCGGCATCAGCGCGCTGATCGCGGCCGTACTGAATACACGGGGCCACTTCGCGGCGCCGATGTGGGCGCCGATCCTGAACAACCTGGTGGCCATCGCCACGTTCGGCCTCTACATCCTCTTCTACGGCGCCCAGGCCCGGCAGCCCGCCGACGTCGGGCTGGACCAGATTCTCCTGATCGGCGGGGGGACGCTGCTCGGCGTTGCGGTGCAGGCCGCCGGCCTGCTTCCGGCGCTACGCAAGGTCGGCTTCCGATGGAAGCTGCGGTTCGACTTCCGGGCACTGGGGCTGCGCGAGTTGGGCCAGCTCGGTGGCTGGATGTTCTGCTACGTGGCGGTCAACCAGCTCGGCCTCTTCGTGGTGGTCAACCTGCTCACCCGGGCGGCGGGCGAGGACAATGCCGGTCTGCTGATCTACAACAACGTGTTCCTGCTGCTGATGATGGCGCACGGCATCATCGCCGTCTCGATCATCACGGCGCTGATGCCGCGGATGAGCGCCGCCGCGGCCGACGGCCGATTCCACGACTTCACCGGCGACCTGAGCCGGGGTACCCGGACGGTCAGCGCAGTGCTCGCACCGATCGCGGTCTGCTACGCCGTGCTGGCCGCACCGATCTCGGTGGTGGTCTTCCGTTACGGAGCCTTCACCGCGGACAACGCGATAGCCACCTCGACCGTGCTGCTGGTCGCCGCGATCGGACTGGTCCCGTTCGCGATCAGCCAGCTGTTCACCTTCGCCTTCTACGCGCTGCCCGACACCCGCACCCCGGCACTGATCAACATCCCGGTGGTGGCGCTCCGCGTCGCCGTGCAGGTCGTCCTCTTCCTCGCCTTCTCGACGAGCTTCGCGGGTGCCGGAATGATGATCGGCAACACCGTCTCCTACCTGGCCGCCGCCATCGCCTCGGCCTGGCTGCTGCGCCCCCGGGTGGGTCGCATCGGGCTGGGCGCGATCATGCGTACGCTCGGCCGGGTGGTGCTCGCCGCGCTCGGTGCCGCCCTGGCCGGCCTGCTGGTGATCGCTCTGCTTCCCGGTGGTGACACGCCGACGTGGGCCGAGGCGATCGTGCAGCTGCTGGTGGGCGGCGCGGTGATCGGTGGCACGTACCTCGGCCTGGCCAACGTGCTGCGGATCGCCGAGATCACCGAGGTGGTCGGCATGGTTCGCCGCCGGCTCGGCCGCTGATCACCGATGACCGCAGCGGTACACCCAGAGTGACTGCGGATCACCAGTTGGGGATTCGCCTGTGGATAACTCCGCGCGTCGCCGCTCACCTGTCGGGTCAGCCTGTGGATAACCAACCGGAAAGCCGAGTATGGTCGCCCGATCGACGGGAACCCCGCAGTCGCCCGACCCGCCGTCACAGCCTGCTCCGCCCCGGCGGACGCCGGTTGTGGGCAGCCTCTAGATTGGCTAGTACATGTGCCAGCAACGTGGCCGACAACGGTCGTAACCGGACGAGTCCGCCCGACTGCGAACTCCTCGCCGGTCACGGCGGGAAGATGACATGTCGGGGAGACGGCCAACCCAGGTAAGGTCGCACTCGACGGGTACGGCAGGAACCGGCGCGCCACGTTGGGGGCCGGTTGGCCGGTGCCATACGAAGGCGGAGCGGGAAGTCACATGCCCAGCAGCGCGGGTCCATCGATCGACACGATCACCGAGGGAGGACGGGTGACCCAGGTCGGCGAGGGTCAGGACGCGGACGAGACCACTCCGCCGGTCATGACCTTCGGTGCTCCCACGGCCGGTGAGATCCTCGCCGAGCGTTACGAACTGGTCGAGCACATCAACAACGACAGCGCGGGCCGGCTGGTCTGGCGTGGGGTCGATGTCGTGCTGCGCCGGCCCGTCGCGGTCGTGCTGCGCTACCCGGGCGGCGAGTCCGCCACCGAGATGCTCCAGGCCGCCGTCGCGGCCAGCCGGGTCATCCACCCCAACCTGGTCGGCGTCTACGACGCGATCGACGAGGCCGACCGGGCCTACGTGGTACGGGAGTGGGTCGACGGGCGGTCGCTGCGGGAACTGGTCGCGGACGGGTCGATGGACGGTGGCCGGGCCACCGCCGTCGGCAACGCGGTCGCCAGCGCGCTGGCCGCCGTGCACGCCACCGGCATGGTGCACGGCAACGTGCACCCGGGCACCGTGATGATCAGTGACGACGGCCGGGTGGTGCTGGCGGACGCCCGCACCGACGGTGCCGACACCCGGGAAAGCGACGTCCGGGCGGTCGGCGGGATCCTCTACTTCGCCCTGACCGGCTACTGGCCGCACGCCGAGGCGCCACTTCGGGGTGCCACCGCCGGGCACGGTCGGGCGGCCATCCCCGACGCGGTGCGGGACGCCGGTGGCGCGGCGGCGGCTCCGCGTCAGGTCCGGGCCGGTGTGCCGGCCTATCTCGACGATCTCACGATGGACCTGCTCGACGCCGAGATCGCCCCACCCTCGTCGGACGTCCTGTCCGCGGAGCTGGCCCGGCTCGACGTGCCCGCCGACGACGACTACCTCGACAACAGCGGTCCGTTGCGTTTCGCCGCCGAGCCCGGCGACGAGCCGTCTCCGCTGGCCGCCGCGGGCGGGCGCAAGGTCGCCCTGGGCATCGCCGGCCTGCTGGCAGTGGCCCTGGTGGGCCTGCTCATCGGCATCAACACGCTGGGCGGGGACGACGAGGACCCACAGACCAGCCCGGTCGCCGCCCCCACTTCCAGCACGCCCGTTAGCGAGGAACCAGCGGCACCGGTCACCCGGAACCTGAAGATCAGCGCTGCCCGGATCATCGACCCCGACAGCCGCAACCGCAGCGAGGTCCGCGACGCCGAGAAGGTGTTCGACGGTGACCGGGACGAGGGCTGGTCGACGGAGACCTACCCGCGTAGCAACTTCGGCAACCTCAAGCGGGGCATGGGCGTCTGGATCGACCTCGGCGCCGAGCGCACCGTCAAGTCGGTGCAGGTCAACCTCTCCGTCCCCGGCGCCTCGGCGGAGCTGCTCACCGGCACCGTCAACGCACCCTCGACCAGCACCGGTGACGACCAGGTCCTCACCGCGTACCTGAAGAACCGGATCGGGCAGCCCTTCGAGGCGCACGACGGCACCACGATGGCCTTCAACGGCTTCGACGCCGACCAGAAGTACCGGTACCTGCTGTTCTGGATCACCGACCTGCCCCAGAGCGGGAACGGCTTCAAGCTCGGCGTTCAGGAGATCACGGTCCAGGGCTCATGAGGCACCTCCACCGGACCTGGTGATGGAAGTACGCGACGAACGCCCCGCCGGCCGAGATCGGAAGGCCGGAGCACCCGGTGACGACCCGGTCAGCGACCTCGACCTGCTGCGCGCGCATGTCGACGGCGACCGGGACGCGTTCGCCGAGCTGTTCCACCGGCACCGGGACCGGCTCTGGGCGGTGGCCCTGCGTACGCTCGGCGACCGTGAGGAGGCCGCCGACGCGCTTCAGGACGCACTGCTCTCCGCCCACCGTGCCGCGGGCCGGTTCCGGGGCGACTCGGCCGTCACCACCTGGCTGCACCGGATCGTGGTGAACGCCTGCCTCGACCGGATCCGCCGCCGGCAGGCCCACCCCACGGTGCCGCTGCCCGACGGGACCCACGACCCGGGCGACGGTTCCGGCACCGGCGGTGTCGAGCCGGCCGCACCGGTACGCGACCACGACACCGCGATGGTCGTTCGCGACGCCCTGGCCGCGCTCCCGGTCGAGCAGCGGGCCGCCCTCGTGCTGGTGGACGTGCAGGGCTACCCGGTCGCGGAGGTCGCCCGGATCCTCGGCGTGGCCGAGGGGACGGTCAAGAGCCGGTGCGCACGGGGCCGAGCCCGGCTGGCTGTCCTGCTCGGCCACCTGCGCTCCGGTGGTGAGCCGCCGCCCGCCGACGATCCGGACGTGCCGGGGGTCACCCGCGGGAACCCGAGAGCGCCGCAAAGCGTCCGATCGGGGTCGGGACGATCCCGACCGGGTGCCAACCAGGAGGAAGCGTGAGTGCCGGGGAGTTCAGCGGGGTCGACCACGACCTGCTCGCCGACTACCTCGGCGGCGCGCTGGACGGCACCCAGGAGGAGGCTGAGGTCGCTCGGCTCGTCGCGGAGGATCCGGCCTGGGCGCAGGCCCACGCTCTGCTGGCACCGGCCGTCGCCGGTGTCCGCGCCGAGCTGGCCGAATGGGGTGGGTCCGCGCCGGAGATGCCGTCGGCAGTCGCCGACCGGATCCTCGCCGCGTTGGACGCCGCCGATCCCGTGGTGACCGCGGGCGCCTCGTCCGCCGACGATCCCGAATCCGCCGACGATCCCGAAGCGGTTCCGATCGGCGCGAAGCCGGCCGCCGTGCCGGCGCAGCCGCTCGGTGGGCCCCGGCGGCCCAGCGGCACCATCCGACCGGGACATGAGCGGAGCGCCCCGACCCGCCCGGGACGACGCCGGCGCCGCTGGGCCCGGGTGGCCGGTCCGGTCGCGCTCGCCGCCGCGGCGGTCGTCGGGCTGGGCGCCCTCCAACTGGCCCGCCCCGACCAGGGTGCCGACTCGACGGCGGGCACCGCGCTGAGCGATCAGGGCGGGAGCCCGGTCGTACCCCACGCGTACGACTCCCGCGAGTCCGAAGAGCGGGCAACGGCCGCCGAGCCGGAACGGCCCTGGACGATGGCCAAGGGTCCCTTCGAGATCGTCAGCCCGCCGCAAAGCAGTGGCACGGACTACACCCCGCAGGCGTTGGCGAAGACCAGCCCCGCACCGACGATGCAGCAGTTCTCCAGTCCGTCCGGGCCCGGGGCCGCCATGGAGAACGGGGGCCGTCTCACCGGGCCAGGTGACCTGGCACGCCTCGGCGACCAGGCGGCGTTGAGCGCCTGCCTGGCCGAGATCAGCACCGAGCACGGCGAAGAGCCGCTGGTCTTCGACGTCGTCGACTACGCCCGCTTCCAGGGGTTCCCGGCACTGGTGGTGCGCTTCACGGACGTCGCCGGCGCGCACTGGGCGTGGGTCAGCGGGCCCGAGTGTGGTGTCCCGGGGTCCGGCTCGGACACCCGCTACCGGACGCGGGTAGGGTGAATCGGCAGTCACCGTACGTTTGACCGTCCACGTGACGTGACCCACCGGATGACCGGCTCGGGAATTCCCGGTTCGTACGATGACGTTCTGCACATCAGTTGCCGCCGCGTCGGCACTCGGATCGGTATCGGCGGGTACGCCGGTGGCGGCAGTCAAACGATTGGGAGACGGCAGTGGACGAGGTCCGCAACCTGGTCATCATCGGCTCCGGGCCGGCCGGTTACACCGCGGCGGTCTACGCGGCGCGTGCCAACCTCAAGCCCTTGATCATCGAAGGCGTGCAGTCCGGCGGCGCGCTGATGACCACCACCGAGGTGGAGAACTTCCCCGGTTTCGCGGACGGCATCCTCGGTCCCGAGCTCATGGACAACATGCGCAAGCAGGCCGAGCGGTTCGGTGCCGAGTTCCTGACCGACGACGTCACCCGGGTCGAGCTGGCCGACACCGGTCACCCGGGTGCGCTGAGCACCGTCTGGGTCGGCGAGACCGCCTACCAGGCCAGGGCCGTCATCCTCGCCACCGGTTCCGCCTGGCGCCCGCTCGGCGTACCGGGCGAGCAGGAGTACCTCGGTCACGGTGTCTCCTCCTGCGCCACCTGCGACGGCTTCTTCTTCCGCAACCAGCACATCGTGGTGGTCGGAGGTGGCGACTCGGCGATGGAGGAGGCCAGCTTCCTGACCCGTTTCGCCGAGTCGGTCACCATCATCCACCGCCGGGACTCGTTCCGGGCAAGCAAGATCATGGCTGAGCGGGCGCTGAACAACGACAAGATCAAGGTCGAGTGGAACACCGTGATCGAGGAGATCCTCGGCGCGGACGGCAAGGTCTCCGGGGTACGGGTGCGGAACGTACACACCGGCGAGGCCAAGGTGCTCGACGTCACCGGCGTGTTCGTGGCGATCGGCCACGACCCGCGCAGCGAGCTGTTCCGCGGGCAGGTGGAACTGGACGGCGAGGGGTACGTGAAGGTCGAGTCGCCGAGCACCCGGACCAGCATCCCCGGCGTCTTCGCCGCGGGCGACCTGGTCGACCACACGTACCGGCAGGCCATCACCGCGGCCGGCACCGGCTGCGCGGCCGCCCTGGACGCCGAACGCTTCATCGCCACGCTGCCCAAGGGCTGAACGAGAAACATCCCGGAGGAGGGGTCAACAGTGGGAGCAACCAAGTCGGTCACCGACGCGAGTTTCGCCGCCGACGTGCTCAAGTCCGACAAGCCGGTCCTGGTGGATTTCTGGGCCGAGTGGTGCGGGCCGTGCCGCAAGGTGTCGCCGTTGCTGGAGGAGATCGCCGGCGAGATGGGCGACCAGGTCAGCATCGTCAAGCTCAACATCGACGAGAACCCGGAAACCGCCCGCACCTACCGCGTGATGTCGGTGCCGACGCTCACCGTGTTCAAGAACGGCGAGCCGGTGCAGTCGATCGCGGGTGCCAAGCCCAAGGGTGAACTGGTGAAGTTGATCCAGTCGGCGCTCTGACCTCTCGGCGACGCAGCCAATTCGACCCCGTGCCGGGCTCACCGGTACGGGGTCGAGGCGTTTTTCCACCCCTGCGCATCGCCCAACGCATAACCTCGAACCCGGGGGCCGCCGGACGCCGGTGACCACCTGGTCCCCGTCGCGGTGCCGTCATGCCACCGACGGGCCCGGCCAGCCACCGACCGTGCAAAGGGGGTCGTGCGTGCGTCCGATCCGTCCCGGTGACCGGGGACCAGCAGTGACCGAGATCCGTACGGTGCTGACCGGTCTCGACCTCCTCTCCAAGGCGACCGGCCCGTACCACGACGAGTTCGACGCGGCCACGGAACAGGCCGTGCGGGCGTTCCAGCAGTCCCGCGGGCTCAGCGTCGACGGCCGGGTCGGTGCGGAGACCTGGCGCGCGCTCGACGCCGCCCGGTGGCGCCTTGGTGCCCGGACCCTGTACCACGCCGTGCCGGTGCCGCTCACCGGCGAGGACGTCCGGTCGTTGCAGGAACGGTTGCTGGAGATGGGGTACGACGTCGGCCGGGCCGACGCCATCTACGGCGTACGCACCTCCCGAGCAGTGGCCCAGTTCCAGCGTGAGGTCGGGCTGACCCCGGACGGCACCTGCGGCCCGCACACCATGAGCGCGCTGCGCCGGCTCGGACGCAAGGTGGTCGGCGGCCGGCCGCAGTGGCTGCGCGAGTCCGACGCCATCCGGCAGTCCGGGCCGACGCTGGTCGGCCGGACGGTGGTCATCGACCCCGGGCACGGTGGCACCGACCCGGGCGTGGTGGTGCCCGACGGCCCGCTGCGCTGGACCGAGGCGGACCTGGTGCACGATCTGGCCAGCCGGCTGGAGGGCCGGCTCGCCGCGTCGGGGGTACGGGTGCAGCTCACCCGTGGACCAGCGCCGGAGACCTGCCTGCCGGACATCGACCGGGCGCAGCTGGCCAACTCCCTCGGCGCGGACGTGTTCATCTCGCTGCACACCGACGGGCACGCCAACCCGGAGGCCGAGGGGGTGGCGACGTACCACTACGGCACCGACAACGGGGTGACCTCGGCGACCGGGGAGCGGCTCGCCGGGCTGGTCCAGCGGGAGATCGTGGCGCGTACCGGGCTGCGCGACTGCCGTACCCACGCCAAGGCGTGGGACCTGCTCCGGCTCACCCGGATGCCGGCGGTACGCATTGAGGTCGGTTACCTCACCTCGCCCGCCGACCGGAAGCGGCTGGTCGACCCCCGGTTCCGGGACAAACTGGTCGAGGCGATCGTGGCGGCGGTGCAGCGGATGTACCTGCCGATCGAGCGCGACGTGCCGACCGGCTCGATCGACGTGAGCGAGCTGCGCGCGGCGGTCGCCGCGGGCACCGTGGTCGACTGACCAGCGCCGGCGGGGCGTCGGGCGGGTCAGCCGGCGGAGGAACGAGTGGCCGGGGTGGGGCGGACCGGGCGCAGCAGCGACTCCGGGCTCATCGAGCCGAGCAGCTTCTCCAGCGCGTACTCGACGTCCGACTTCCAACTCAACGCCGTACGCAGCTCCAGCCGTAGCCGGGGGAAGCGGGGGTGCGGACGGACGGTCTTGAAGCCCACCGAGAGGAAGAAGTCGGCGGGCGCGACGCAGGCGCCGGCCGGATCGGCGGCGTCGCCGAACTTGGCGTCACCGAACGCCTCGATCGCCTTGATCCCACGCTTGGTCAGGTCGCGGGCGACCCCCTGCACCAGCATCCGGCCGAGGCCACCACCGGAGAAAGCGGGCACCACGTTCGCGGTCATCAGCAGCGCCGCGTCGGCGGAGACCGGGGAGGTGGGGAATGCCATCGAGCGGGGCACGTAGGCCGGCGGGGCGTACATGACAAAGCCGGCCGGCATCCCGTCGACGTAGACCAGCTTGCCGCAGGAACCCCACTCCAGCAGGGTCTGCGAGACCCACGCCTCCTTCTCCAGCCCCGGGTCCCCGGCGGCGCAGGCACGGTCGGCCGAAACCGGATCAAGCTCCCAGTAGACGCATTGCCGGCACGGACGGGGCAGGTCCTCCAGGGTGTCCAGGGTCAGGCTGACCAGACGTCGCGACATTGGCGCTTTCCCCACACTAGGCTCGGCAGTGGGACCGGCCCGGACGGCACCGCCGCATCCCTGCCCCCGCATTCCTGCCCCCGACGAGCGATCGTACGCCGTTGATCGGCGGCGCGGGAGAGGACGCGCGAATGCCCACCTCAGGTGCGCCCGCCACGGGTCCGGCATGTGGACCCGGGCGTATTCGAGGGCGCGCCGGGCGGTCTGCGGCGGCTACCATCGACACTCGGCGCGCCGTGCCGCCATGGTCGCCGGTGTCCCGGGTATCCGGGACGGGAGCCGCCCGAGCAGCCATCGAGGTGATGTCATGACCGGCACGACACTCGACGACTACACCGACCGGTACGCCCGCCGGGTGCGGGGGATGACCGCCTCGGAGATCCGCGCGCTGTTCGCAGTCGCCAGTCGGCCGGAGGTGGTCTCGCTCGCCGGTGGCGCCCCCTACATCGCCGCTCTCCCGCTGGACGCCGTCGGTGAGATGCTCGGCCGGCTCGGCACCGAGCACGGCACCACCACCCTGCAGTACGGCATCGGCCAGGGCACCCTGGAGCTGCGGGAGCGGATCTGCGAGGTGATGGCCCTCTCCGGCATCGACGCCGCCTGCGGCGCCTCCCCGGAGGACGTGGTGGTGACCGTCGGCGGGCAACAGGCGCTCGACCTGGTGGCCCGGCTCTTCCTCGACCCGGGTGACGTGGTGCTCGCCGAGGGGCCGACCTACGTCGGCGCGCTCGGGGTGTTCCAGGCCGCCCAGGCGCAGGTCGTGCACGTACCGATGGATGACGACGGGCTGATCCCGGAGGCGTTGGAGACGGCCATCGCGGACCAGGCCCGCGCGGGCCGGCGGGTCAAGTTCCTCTACACCATCCCGACCTACCAGAATCCGGCCGGCGTGACGCTGACCGAGGAGCGGCGGGAGCGGGTCCTCGACATCTGCGAGCGCGCCGGCCTGCTGGTCGTCGAGGACGACCCGTACGGCCAGTTGGGCTTCGAGGAGGAGGCGCCGGCGCCGCTGCGGGCGCGTCGCCGCGAGGGGGTTTTCTACCTCAGCACCTTCTCCAAGACCTTCGCCCCGGGGCTGCGGGTCGGCTGGATCCTCGCGCCGCACGCCGTACGCGACAAGCTGGTGATTGCCAGCGAGGCGCAGATCCTCTGCCCCAGCGCGTACGCGCAGTCAGCCGTCAGCACGTACCTCAGCACGATGCCGTGGCGCGAGCAGCTGAAGGTCTACCGGGAGGTCTACCGCGAGCGGCGGGACGCGATGCTCGCCGCCCTGGCGGATCTGATGCCCGCCGGCACCAGGTGGACCACCCCCGGCGGCGGTCTCTTCGTCTGGGCGACGCTGCCGGACGGTCTGGACTCGAAGGCGATGATGCCCCGGGCCATCGCCGCCCGGGTGGCCTACGTGCCGGGCACCGGCTTCTACGCCGACGGCACGGGCAACGGCCACATGCGGCTCAACTTCTCGTTCCCTGCGCCGGAGCGGATCCGGGAGGGCGTCCGCCGATTGGCCAGCGTCATGGAGCAGGACATCGCCATGCGGCGGGTGTTCGGCGCGGTCGGCGGGCCGGGCGCCCGGCGTGGCCGGGCCGGCTCGGACGCCCCGGGACCTGACTTGGCATGATGCCCGGCATGGGTGCCACCGCTGCCGAAGAACCCGTCGAGTCCGGTTCCGCCACCTCAGACCTGCACGTGCTCGTGCTCGCCGGCGGCCTGTCGTACGAGCGGGACGTGTCGCTGCGCTCCGGCCGTCGGGTGCTCGACGCGCTGCGGGCCGTCGGGATGGAGGCCGAGCTGCGCGACGCCGACGTCGCCCTGCTGCCGGCGCTGGCCGCCGATCCGCCCGACGCCGTGATGATCGCCCTGCACGGCGCCACCGGCGAGGACGGGTCGCTGCGCGGAGTGCTCGACCTCTGCGGCGTCCCGTACGTCGGGTGCGACGCACGGACCTCCCGGCTCGCCTGGGACAAGCCATCGGCGAAGGCGGTGCTCCGCGAGGCCGGCATCGCCACCCCGGACTGGGTCGCGCTGCCGCACGACCGGTTCAGCGAGCTGGGCGCGGTGGCCGTGCTGGACCGCATCGTCGACCGGTTGGGGTTGCCGTTGATGGTGAAGCCGGCCCAGGGCGGTTCGGGGCTCGGCGCCGCCGTGGTCCGGGACGCCGCGTCGCTGCCGGCCGCCATGGTCGGTTGTTTCGCGTACGACCCGACCGCGCTCGTGGAGCGCTACGTGCCCGGCATGGACGTGGCGGTCTCCGTCATCGACCTGGGTGACGGACCGCAGGCCCTGCCGCCGGTCGAGATCGTGCCGCGCAACGGGGTGTACGACTACGCCGCCCGCTACACCGCCGGCCGGACCACCTGGCACACACCGGCCCGGCTGGAACCATCGGTGGCGGAGGCGGTGGCCCAAGTCGCGTTGGCCGCCCACACCGCTCTCGGCCTCCGCGACCTCAGTCGGGTCGATCTGATCGTGGACTCGGCCGGTCAGCCGCACGTGCTGGAAGTCAACGTCTCCCCGGGGATGACCGAGACGTCGCTGCTACCGCTCGCGGTGCAGGCGGCCGGGCTGGACTTCGGACGCGTGATCAGCGGCCTGGTCGCCCGCGCCGCCGCTCGCTGACGAACCGCCTTCCGGATACCGGCGTGGTGTCCGGGAGACCTTCAACGCCTCTGGTCGTCGGCTGAACCCGCCACGCGGTTCCGACGGTCTCTGCGGGGCGTTTGCACCCGGCGCACCCCGCCTGCGTCCGCCCAGCCACGGCTGAACGCTCTCAGGGCCGTCCGCACCTAGACGAACGGCCCTGAGAAGCGGTGTGACCGGGCGGCCGCCCGGTCAGCGTTGTTGCCGTCCTCGCGACACCCGTTGGGCGGCGCGCGCTCAGGTGTTGGTCGGCCCGCCGACCGGGCTGGCCGCGCCGTCTGACGCGCCGGCCGCCGGCGACTCGACGCTTCGGTCGGCGGGATTCGTCTCCGCGCTCGTGGCCGGCGCCGCCGCCTCCGCGCCCGCGGTTTTCGCGGTCCCGTCCGCGTCGGCGGTCTCCGTGTCCCGGTCCGACGCATCGGCGGTCGCCCGCTGCGAGGGCACGGGGCGGACCGGTGCGGGAGCTTGCACTACCGGCTCCTGCTCGGGCGAGGTGCGCTCGTCCCCGCCACCCTGACGACCGCGACGCTCGTCGCCTTCTGCTGCCGCTTCCGAGCCGGTTTCCGGCCGCGCGTTGCTGGCGGTCCCGTCCGGCGGAACAGCGTCGGTCGGCGTGGACTCCTCCGGACCACCCGGCTCGTCGGGTAGCTCGACCCCCTCCCCGATCGCCTCCAGCAACGACCCGCCGGCAGTACGGCGTCCGCCCGGCGGGCTTGCTTCGGTCGGCGTCTGCCCCTCGGCGGGAGCTGACTGCGCGGCGAGGCTGGACGGAGCCTGCCACTGGATGCGGGGCGGCTCGGCCAGGGGCCGTCCGCCGAACTCGGCGAGCCAGGCAGCCACCAGGGCCAGGTTCTCTCGCCAGCTGTCCTCGGAGATGGGCGGCAGGATCGAGTCCCAGAGGGAGAGGAAGGTCCCGCGGAGCTGGAGTCGTCCGTACGGGCGGGCCAGGAACCACATGTGGAGATGGGCCGACCCGTCTCCCCAACGGTTCACGTGCACCCGAGCCACCCCGTCCAGCGAACGGATGGCCCGTTCGAGTCGTACCGTCATCACGCCCAACTCGGCGGCGAGAAGGTTGGGTAGATCGCCAAGATCCAGGTGCGACCGCGATTCAAGGATGAGGACCATCGGCAGGCCGGTGGGACGGTCCATGGCGCGTACGCGCCACCGGTCGCCGACCCAGATATAGGCGTCGTCGGGCGCCTGGCATGCGGTGCATTCCCGGTGGGCCTCGCCCTTGCGGGGCGGTTCGACCGCGACCGGATCGTCGAGTTGCTTAACCCGCAGGTCACCCTCGAAGGGAAAGGACGGCCACTGGGTGAAGTCCGGGACTGAGGGAGGGGTCTCGTGCACGACGCTGACCCTAACGGAGTCCAGCACCGCTGTCCCTACCTGAATCACGTTCCGTTTCACGGAGGCTCGGACGGCCGACGGTCGACCGCCCAGCCACTGTCCCCAGGGTTATCCACAGGCCGCCGAGGTGGCTTGAGTTGGCTGTCATCCACGGTTCAACAAGGGGTTTCAGCCTTTCGTTTCACGTGAAACGGCGACGGCCTGTGGAAAACCGGTGTGGATAACATCGGGGCGCTGGTGGCGTCGCTCCGCGCGGGTCGACAGCCAAGTCGGAGCGGTCTCGTTTCACGTGAAACAGGGCCCGTGGTGCCCGTGATGCTGCCGCCCGCCGGCCCCCTGCCGCACCGCCAGTCGGAGAGCCCGGCTGGTGTCATTCCCCGCCCCAAGACGACCCGCTGCCGCGACGGCACCCGACCACCGGCCGGACGGGAGGTCGAGCTGTCCCGGTGCCCTCGACAAGGCCAGGCACACTCGTCGAGGCGGGGAGATCGTCCGCCAGCCCGCGCCGGGACGTCGCACCACGGACGGCGTAAGACGCCGGCGAGCAAGGCGCGGTGACAGGCATGGCGAGCCGGCCGGTGTCGAGTTGAACCGCTCACGCCGGCGCTGCCCGGCTGGCCGGGCAGGTGCCGGCGCGGCGGCGGGCCTTCCCGTCAAGGTCGCCGAGGGGTGCCGGGCGTACTTCTTGCGGACGAGCTGATCTCCGGCACCATCCCTGCAGGACGTGAGGCCAGCACCAGAGTTTGCGGCCGTTGAAGCCGAGCCCTTAGTCGTGGGGCTGTTTCACACCGGCTGGCATGCGCAGCGCGGTCAAGCGTCCGGCGGGGCCGGTTGGCGCCGCGCCAACATGAGGCGGCCGCATCCGGCGGCGCGCATCGGGCGGTGCGTATCCGGCGGCCTGCATCCGGCGGCGCGCATGAGGCGCGGCCTTCACACGCGGGCTTAACGCGCGGGCTTAACGCGTGGGCTTAACGCGTGGCTTGAGGCGGGGCGTACATGGGCCGGGGCCCGTGGATGGCGCAAGGCTGGCGTGTTTCACGTGAAACGAGGCCACCCTGGATCCGCAGCCTGCCAGCGGGAGGGCTGAACCACCAGGAGCGCAGTCTCCTCGATTCCACCGGGCCAGCCGCAGCTGCACCCGTGCCAGCCCACAGCGGACAACCACCCCGTGCCGACGCCAAGCGGGTCCGTGCCGCAGTCGGTCAACTGCCCCACACCGCTGCCGAAATGAAGGGTCCGCGCTGCCGGTCAACCGTCGCGCGAGTGCCAGGCAATGTGCGGCGCCGCCGGCCTCACCCCGGCCGCCAGCTCACCCCGGTCGCCGGCCTCACCCCGGTCGCCGGCCTCACCCCGGTCGCCGGCCTCACCCCGATGGCCGGCCTCACCCCGGTCGCCGGACTCACCCGGGCGGCCGGACCGCACCGGTTAGCCAGACCACTAGGCCACCCGGCTCACCAGACCAATCCTGGCCATTACCGGGCCGGGTGAGCCGGTAGGCCCACCAAACCCGCCGGGCCCTCTCCCTACCATCCCATTGGGGCGGTAGGCCGCGGGTGAGCCGCTAGAGCGGGCTACGGCGGTGCCTGCCTGGCGCCCGGCACGGCGGCGTGCTCACTGGCACCGGCTGGGCCATCGCTGCGCCAGGGTATCGGTCAGTACAAGGCCGACGATCCCGCTGGGTGCCCGCGCTCCGTCCGTTCGGTTCGACACCGCCTACGGCCGCCGCGACGGCCTCGCGCCACGACGGCCGGTTCGCGGCGCGCTCCGCGAGCCTGCTGCCGGCAATGTGCGCTCCGATGAGCGGGCCAACCCGCCGGCAATCCCGGGCCGACCGTCTTACTCAGGACGACCACGGGCGGCGGTGCCGACGGTGCCCGGCCCCGGCAGCAAGCTCGGGCGAGCGGGCGGGGGAAGAGTCACCCAGCGACGAAACGGCCGCGCGCTCGCGATGCGAGGGCGCGGCCGTCAGAGCCGTCAGGTCTCCGAGCGGTTCAGCCTTCCGGCTCCTCCTGCTCGACCCCGATGATGCCGACGATCCGCTCCAGGTCGTCGACCGTGGCGAACTCGATGGTGATCTTGCCCTTGCTCCGCCCGATATCGACCTTCACGCGGGTGTCGAAACGGTCGGAGAGCCGATCGGCGAGATCGTTCAGTGCGGGGGCGTGTGGCTTCGGCCGGCGCTTCGCCGACTCCTTCTTACTCGGTCCCTCGCTCAGGGCGAGCGCAACGATCTCCTCGGTCGCCCGGACCGACAGGCCCTCGGCGACGATCCGGAGCGCGAGCTGTTCCTGCGTCTCCGAATCCTCCAAGCTGAGCAGCGCCCGAGCGTGCCCCGCGGAGAGCACCCCGGCGGCCACGCGCCGCTGCACCTGGGCCGGCAGGTTCAGCAGTCTGATGGTGTTCGAGATCTGCGGCCGGCTGCGGCCGATCCGACGCGCCAGTTCCTCGTGGGTGGCGCCGAACTCCTCCAGCAACTGCTGGTAGGCGGCGGCCTCTTCCAACGGGTTCAGGTTCGCCCGATGGATGTTCTCCAACAGCGCGTCCCGCAGCATGGCGTCGTCGCGGGTGTCGCGCACGATCGCCGGGATGTTCTCCCGGCCGACGGCCTGCGCGGCCCGCCACCGCCGCTCGCCCATGACGAGCTCGAACTTCTCGTCATCGAGTTGCCGCACCACAATCGGCTGAAGAAAGCCGACCTCCTGGATGGAGGTCTTCAGCTCCTCCAGGGCCTCCTCGTCGAAGACGTGCCGAGGCTGCTTGGGGTTGGGCACGATCGAGTCGACCGGGATCTCGGCAAAGCGTGCGCCGGGCACCGGGCTGAGCATCGGCTCAGCCGTGCTGACCGCAGCCGGCGTCGGTGCCACAGCCGCCGGTACGGCGACCCCGCTCGCCTCGGCCGTGATCGTGCCGGCACCAGCGCCAGCATCCGGAGCCGGCCCGGTCGGGATAAGCGCCCCCAGGCCCCGTCCCAGACCACCCCGAGGACGGTTCTTCATGCCACGCCTCCCAGCGCCTCGTACGCACTACGCATTCCGGCTCACCGGCTCCTTGACGCCCCGCTCTGCAATCTCCTGGGCGGCCTCGAAGTAGCTCGTTGCCCCCCGCGATCCGGGATCGTAGGTCATCACCGACTGGCCGTAGCTGGGTGCCTCGGAGACCCGGACGTTGCGCGGGATCACCGCCTGGAGCACCTTGTCGCCGAAGTGGTTCCGGACGTCCTGCTCGACCGCGTCTGCTAGCCGGGTACGCCGGTCGTACATGGTGAGCAGGATCGTGGAGACTTCGAGCCGCGGGTTGAGGTGCTGGCGGACCAAGTTGATGTTGTTGATGAGCTGGTTCAGCCCCTCGAGCGCGTAGTACTCGCACTGGATGGGGATGAGCACCTCCTGGGCCGCCACCAACGCGTTCACCGTCAGCAGGCCGAGCGACGGCGGGCAGTCGATGAAGACGTAGTCGAAGTGCCCAGGGTAGGCAGCGATGGCCCGGTCCAGCCGTGACTCGCGGGCCACCACGGACACCAACTCGATCTCCGCGCCGGCCAGGTCGATGGTGGCCGGCACGCACCAGAGATTGGGGATGCCCTCGACCGCCTGGGCCACGTCCGCCAGCGGAACGCTGTTGATCAGGCAGTCGTAGACGTCCGGCACACCGGTGTGGTGCGGCACGTTCAGCCCGGTAGAGGCGTTGCCCTGTGGGTCAAGGTCGACCACGAGCACCCGGTTACCGTGCAGCGCGAGCGCCACCGCCAGGTTCACCGTGGTCGTGGTCTTGCCCACGCCGCCCTTCTGGTTCGCGACGCACATGACCCGGGTCCGCTCCGGCCGAGGCATAGTCACCTCGCCACTTGGGTTCAGGATCTGCACGGCGCGCATCGCCTCCATAGCCAACGGTGGGTCATCCTCTTCGCGCGTCGGAGTTTCACGTGAAACGTACGCGGCCTCGGTGGCGGCCGGTTCGTAGGGCCCGGCCGGCGGCGCGGGCGTGTCGGACGCCGGTCGGAGATCCGGTACCACCCCGGGCGCCTGCTGGTGCGGTGGTGGTGGCGCGGCCTCGAACCGTACGGAGGCAGAGGCGTTCCGCCCGATCGGGATCACTCGCGCCTCGGGAGTGGCGTTGGTGGGTCGACCGACCGGGTCGGAAGCGTCCTGGCCTGACGACGATTCGGGAGCCGGCGGCCATGGAGCGCCCGACGTGGGTGCGTCCCGGCCGGGCTCCGACGGGCTCTGTGATGCCTCGGAAGGCTGCCAACTCGGGTAGTCGGTTTCACGTGAAACAGGGTCGCCCGCCGACCCGGTCACGCGCGGATCGTCATACCTGCCGTCGTCATGCACCTGTCATCCCTGCCCGCTTCGGATGGTCGGTCCGCATCCGTCAACCGGGCCACTCGCGTGCTGTCCGCAGAGGTACCGCCCGGCGGGAGCGGTCGTCCCGGAGGACATCCATCACCGCCCGCTCCACACTATCGACGCGCGGTCAGCCTACGGCGCATGGGCGTTGCCGGTCCACGTCGGGTTCGCAACCCGCCGGCCGAAACCCTGCGACACGAGGGTGATCAGACCGCGCGGGGGCACCTCACCCACGTCTGACGGGAGGCCGCGGCCGGGCCCGGCGCGCGTCGCTGCCGGGCCCGGCCGGGCACAAGTCACCGTCGGCGCGCCCGGGACTTCTTCGACGACGCTCTGGGCTTCGGGCCGACCACCCGCTCCCGAACGATCTCGACCACGGTGGTCGGCGGATCCACGATCCCCTCGCCACACCGGCGCAGCACGGGATCCCCGCCACCGAGCCGGTGCACCGCTGCGGCATGCTCGGTGATCTCCTCCGCCGCCGAGGCGCCCTTCAGGGCGACCAGGCGCCCGCCCGGTACGGCCAGGGGCAGGCACCACGCGGCGAGCCGGTCCAGTGGCGCGACCGCCCGGGCGGTGACCACGTCGCCGTGCACCGGGTCCGGCCCGGCGGCTGCCTCCTCGGCCCGTCCCCGGAGCACCTGGACCGCCCCGTCCAGCGCCAGTGCGTCCACGGTCTCCTGAAGGAAGGCGGTCCGGCGGGCCAACGGCTCGATCAGCGTCACGGTGAGGTCGGGCCGGGCGATGGCGAGTACCAACCCCGGCAGTCCCGCCCCGGATCCCACGTCGAGCACGGTCGCGCCCGGCGGAATCAGCTCGGCGACCGCCGCGCAGTTCAGCAGGTGACGGTCCCAGATCCGGGGCGCTTCGCGGGGGCCGATCAGCCCTCGCACCACGCCGTCGGTGGCCAGCAGTTCGGCGTACCCGGCGGCAAGGTCGAGGCGGTCACCGAAGAGGCGCTGAGCGGCCTCGGCCAGTTCGGGCGGCAACACCGCCATGGCCGGATCCAGTGCCGGCAGCGGCCCGCTGGACGGCAGTCGCGACGGTGGCATGGCGGGCTCGGGAGATCCGGATGGCAGCGCCGAACCGGCCGGCTCGGAAGATCCGGGCGGGACAGCCGACGGCCCGGGCGGCGTACCACCCGGGCCGGACGGGGCACCACCCGTGATGTCGTCTCGGGTCACCCGTTCAGTCCGTGGGGCGGACGACGATGCGCCGGTTGGGCTCGACGCCCTCGGACTCGCTCTCCACCCCGTCGATCGCGTTGACCACGTCGTGGACGCACTTACGCTCGAAGGCCGACATCGGCTCCAGCCGAACCAGCTCGCCGTGCTCCTTGACCTTCTCGACGGCGTTCCGGGCTACTGCGGCGAGTTCCTTGCGGCGGTTGGCCCGGTAGCCACCGACGTCGAGCAGCAGCCGGCTCGGCGAGCCGGTCTGCCGGAAGACCGCGAGCCGAGCCAGCTCCTGGAGCGCCTCCAGGGTGGCACCGCGCTGACCGACCAGGCTCTGCAGGCGGCCGCCGACCACCTCGACCACCGGCCGCCCGCCCGACACCAGCTCGTCGATGTCACCGTCGTAGTCGAGGATGTCGAGCAGCCCTTCGACGTAGTCGGCCGCGATCTCACTCTGCCGGAACAGGTCGCCCTCGCCAGCGGCCTTGCTCGGCGCCGATTCCGCGTCGTTCTCCGCCGACTCGCCGTCGACCGGAGCCGCCGCGGTCGGCTCGTCGTCGTCCAGGGGCTGGTCAGCGCGGGGGATGCTGGTGTCGGTCACGGTGTCATCTCCGTACTCGCTCGGCCGGACCTCGGGTCCGCTGGTTTCCCGCGGCCGGCGGGACGTCGCCGGTGCCCGCGGGCACGTCTGTAGGGCAGTCTCGCCCGTCTGCCGCGTCATGCGCGGCGCTTCCCACACCGGCGCCGGGCCTTTCGGCGGCTGCACGGTGCGCAACGGGCCGCCGCCGGTTTCCCAGCGGCGGCCCGGACGATTCAGCCCTGCCGCTTGGCGGGGCGGCCCTTCTTCGGATTGGCCGGCTTGGCACCCGGCTTCGGGCCGGCGACCTTCGGCGCAGCCGGCTTCGGCGGCACCGGGGCGGGCTTGCCCCGACCGAACAGGGACTTCGTCGGCTGCGTCCCGTTACGGCCCGAGGTGCCCGGCTTGCTGGTCGCCGTCACCGGCGGCGGGAACTTCCGCAGCACCCACTGCTGCTGGCCGAGGGTGAAGAGGTTGTTGGTGACCCAGTAGATGATCACACCGATCGGGAAGATCGCGCCGGAGATCAGCAGCGACAGCGGGATGCCGTAGAGCATCAGGCGCTGAATCATCCGCTGCTGCGGGTCCTCCGCCCAACCGGTCTTGAGGATCATCTGACGGCTGGTCAGGTAGGTGGTGCCCATCATCACCAGCACCAGGACGCCGGCCATGATCTTGACGGTGGTGCCGTTGGCGCCGAGACGCGCCAGCTCGTCGGCGGTCGACCCGAACTTGCCGGCAATCGGTGCGGTGAAGAGCTTGGCGGCCGAGGCGCTCTCGAACTGGCTGACCGTCCATCCGTAAAGGGTCTTGCCCTGGTTGGCCGGGTCGAGGCGCTTGAGCACGTGGAAGAGGCCGAGGAAGACCGGGATCTGGAGGAACATCGGAAGGCAGCCCATCAGCGGGTTGGCCTTTTCCTTCCGGTAGAGCTCCATCATTTCCTTCTGGAGCGTCTCCCGGTCACCCTTGTGCTTCTCCTGTAGCGCCTTCACCTGAGGCTGGAGCGCCTGCATCGCCCGCTGCGACTTGATCTGCTTGACGAAGACCGGGAAGAGGATCACCCGGACGGTGACCACCAGGAAGACGATGGCCAGGATCCAGCCCCAGGTGGTGCCGAGGACCGTGGTGTCCGGAATCCCGATGGCGTCCCAGACCGAATGCCAGGCCAGCAGGATCCACGAGATCGCGTAGTAGATCCAGTCGAGACTCAATTCTCAGGCTCCAGTCACGTCGGCAGATCGGCGGCTGCCCGGCTCCGGCACCGGGTCGTATCCACCAGGATTGAATGGGTGGCAGCGCGACAGCCGCCGGACCGCCAGACCGGTTCCCCTGAGCGCACCGTGCCGGGCTACCGCCTCGAGGGCGTACGCGCTGCACGACGGGTAGAACCGACAGCGGGCCGGCAGCGCCGGACTTATCCACCGACGGTACGCGATGATGGGCAGGGTCAGCATCCGGGCACCCGGGGTAGCCGGGCGGGGTGGTGTCCGCTCACCGCTCACCGCGACCGCCGCCCTCGGCCGGACCGGGCAGCGGCGAGCGCAGCGTCCAGGTCGACCCCGAGCCGCTGGTACGGCGCGTCGGCCGCCGCCGGCAGGGCGCGTACGACGAGGGTGCTTCCGGCCGGCAGGGCGGCAAGCCGTTCCCGGACCAGATGCCGCAACCGACGGCGGACCTTGTTCCGGACCACCGCGGGCCCGACAGCCTTGGAAACCACGAAGCCGGCGCGGGAGACCGGTGCGGATTCTTCCTCCGCACCGCCCCGCGCCGGCTTCGGCGCTACGTCTACGGCTTCGGATGTGCCCGGCAGGGTCAGGTGGACGACCAGCGTGCCCCGACCGGCCCGACGGCCACCGCGAACCGCTGCGGCGAAGTCGCTACTGCGCCGCAGTCGCTGCGCGGCTGCCAGCACGACTGCCACGTCCCGCAGAGCGGACCCGGTCGGCCTCAGGCCGACAGGCGGGCGCGACCCTTGGCGCGACGGGTCGAAAGAATGGCGCGGCCGGCCCGGGTGCGCATGCGCAGCCGGAAGCCGTGGGTCTTCGCGCGCCGGCGGTTGTTCGGCTGATAGGTGCGCTTGCTCACGTCAGGCTCTCCGTTGTCGGACGGCCCCGGGCGAGGGATCGCCGGGATCGTGGTGGTCCAGGCCGCCGCTGTGGTGGCCCCGATCGGTGCTGCCCGGGCGGCGCGTCACCCCGGCATTGCGGGGAGAGCGACCATGGACAGCAAGCACCCATCACCCTAGCAGAGGGCGTGAGAGCAGCCCCTCCAGCCTAGGTCCGGGTGCAATCAGCGTCAAACCGCCCCACCTGGGCCGAGAGCTGCGGCGCAGGGCGACCGAAGCGGTGGTTTTCACTGATGCCGACAAGGGGCCAGGCGCGTCGACGGTTGATGATGCGGCGACAACGCTGTTACCGTGCCCGATTGCGGTCAGCGTCTCCAGGTCCGGGATGTCGCCGGCAGGCAAGACCGGACACGGTAGTGAATCGTTCGGCACGGTGAACCCGCTTCAGCGCCCGGCCACGGCAGGGGGCAGGTCCGACCCGCGCCCGGTGGGCGGCCACAATCGGTCGGTACACAGGCTGTGGATAACTTGTGGAGGACGGCCGGTGGCGCGGCCGGGTGGGCGAGAGATCACGCCCGCTCGGTACGAAAGCCCCCGGAACGGCCGGGGGACGGCGGCGTCCGGGAGCAGAGGCGAGGGGGTGGCACGACGGTGGCCGGTACGACCGACCTTGCCGCGGTGTGGACGGCGACCACGGACGAACTCGCCGACGAGATCATCTCCGCGCAACAGCGGGCGTATCTGAGGCTGACCCGACTGCGGGCCATCGTCGAGGACACCGCTCTGCTGTCGGTGCCGGACGCCTTCACCCGGGACGTGATCGAGTCGCGGTTGCGGCCGGCCATCACCGAGGCGCTCACCCGCCGGTTGGGCCGGCCGATCCAGGTCGCGGTGACGGTCCGCGCACCCGAGGACAACCGCGCCACGGGCACGGTCTACCGCGCCGCACCCGAAGCCGGCCCCGGCGAGCACGACGGCGGGCCGGTCGGCTTCGACGGCCTGGCGGCGGATCCGGACGCGGCGGCCGGCGGCGGCCGGCAGCAACTCCCGCTCATCCCCGAGCAGCCGCACCCGGGCCGATTCGACCGGCCGGCCCCGGACACAGCGGCGGCCGAGGGCGGCCCCCGCCCGGGCCCGCCCGTGGCCGACGGCCAGGAGACCCTCTTCGGCACGGCGTTCGGCGAGCCGGCTCGGCCGTCCGACCGCTCGGCGGAGACGACCCGACGGCCCGGTGTCGGATTCACCGATCACCCCGGGCGCCTGGACCCGCCGCCGGCCGGCCCGCGCGGCTTCGGCACCCGGTTCCGCGAGGAGCCCGGTGTCTCACCCCGGGACCAGCACGTCATCCGGGCCCTGCCGACCGACGGCGGCACCGACAGCGGGCCCGGCCGCAGTGGCGCGGATCACCGCCCCAGGGACGACCGGCGGCTGCCGGCGGGCGCGGACAGCGGCGGCAACCGGCTCAACCCGAAGTACATGTTCGAGACATTCGTCATCGGCTCCTCGAACCGCTTCGCGCACGCGGCGAGCGTCGCGGTGGCCGAGTCGCCGGCGAAGGCGTACAACCCGCTGTTCATCTACGGCAGCTCCGGCTTGGGCAAGACCCACCTGCTGCACGCCATCGGGCACTACGCCACCACGTTGGGCAACGCCCGCTCGGTCCGGTACGTCTCGACCGAGGAGTTCACCAACGACTTCATCAACTCGCTGCGGGACGACAAGACCAGTGCCTTCCAGCGCCGCTACCGCGACGTCGACATCCTGCTGATCGACGACATCCAGTTCCTGGAGAACCGCGAGCGGACCCAGGAGGAGTTCTTCCACACCTTCAACACGCTGCACAACGCCAACAAGCAGATCGTGATCACTTCCGACCGCTCGCCTAAGCAGCTGGCGACGCTGGAGGACCGGCTGCGTACCCGGTTCGAGTGGGGGCTGCTCGCCGACATCCAGCCGCCGGACCTGGAGACCCGAATCGCGATCCTGCAGAAGAAGGCCGCCCAGGAGCGCCTGTACGCCCCACCGGACGTGCTGGAGTTCATCGCCTCCCGGGTGTCGAACTCGATCCGGGAACTGGAGGGGGCGCTGATCCGGGTCACCGCCTTCGCCAGCCTGACCCGCTCGAACGTGGAGCTGTCGCTGGCCGAGGAGGTGCTGCGGGACTTCATCCCGGACGGCACCGGCCCGGAGATCACCGCCGACCAGATCATGGTCTCCACCGCCGATTACTTCGGCGTCAGCCTGGAGGATCTGCGCGGGCACTCCCGCTCCCGGGTACTGGTCAACGCCCGCCAGGTCGCCATGTACCTGTGTCGCGAGCTGACCGACCTGTCGCTGCCCCGGATCGGCCAGGCGTTCGGCGGCCGGGACCACACCACCGTCATGCACGCCGACCGCAAAATCCGTCAGCAGATGGCCGAACGGCGGTCTCTCTACAACCAGATCGCCGAGCTGACCAACCGGATCAAGCAGAACACCTGAGCGACGGCTTCAGGTCGCGGCGCGCGCCGCCACCGAGGGCCCGGCCGGAGTACCGGCCGGGCTTTTTCGTACCCCGCGGTTGACTCTCGACGAGGTGTAGACCACACCATCGGAGGCGTGTCCGCTCACGTCCACGCTCGTTGTCCACAGCTCGTTTTCCACCGACGGTGGACAACCACGCTCCGTCGGCGTCCGGTTACCCACAGCCTGTGGAGAAACCCTGGGGACAACGCTGTGGACGCCTGGGGATGGCTGGGGACAACCGACCGCTCTGTCCACCGACGACGGCCGGCCTGTGGGCGACCTGTTGAAGGTTCTGGGGATGACGGCGTCCGAGGCGGCCGCGTCGATCCACAGGGTTGGGGAGAAAGTCGGTGGATTACCGGTGGACAACCGGTGGACGACGGTGGACAACCCGGTGCACGAGGGCAGGCTGTGGACCACCAGCCGGGTTTTACCCCTGGTTCTCCACAGCAAAACCACCGGTGGATAACCTGTCTGACCTGCCCTGACGCGGGTTCTCCACAGTTTGCACAGGTGCGATGAAGACGATGAGTTATCTCTTCTAAAAGAACGAAAACCAATCATCACCGTTGGACTTCCTGTGGATCGGCCGACTGCTGCCGGAGGAACCGTCAGCAGCGACACGATCCACGGGGTCGGGCGCACAGCCGATACCCTCGCGCCCTAAGGTGCGATGGGTACCCGCACGCCAGGCGGGTCGGTGGGCAGCGGCCGGCATGAGAGAGTTGACGACGTCGACGTCGACGCGGAGGCATTGATGAAGTTCCGAGTGGAGCGCGACGCGCTCGCCGAGGCCGTGGCCTGGACCGCGAAGAGTCTGCCCAACCGGCCGTCCGTACCGGTGCTGGCCGGCGTGATGCTTCGCGTCACCGACGGCAGCCTGCAGGTCTCCGGCTTCGACTACGAAGTCTCCAGCCAGGTGACCGTGGAGGTGCAGGGCGACGCCGACGGTGCCGCGCTGGTCTCCGGGCGCCTGCTGGCCGAGATCACCAAGGCGCTGCCCGCCAAGCCGGTCGACATCGCCGCGGTGGGAGCACACCTCGAACTGGTCTGTGGCAGCGCCCGGTTCACCCTGCCCACCATGCCGGTGGAGGACTACCCGACGCTGCCCGAGATGCCGGAGAGCGCCGGCACCGTCGACGCGGCCGCCTTTGCCGCCGCGGTGGCCCAGGTGGCGATCGCGGCCAGCCGGGACGAGACGCTGCCGATGATGACCGGCGTACGCGTCGAGCTGTCCGGCGGCTCGCTGGCCATGCTCGCCACCGACCGCTACCGGCTGGCCCTGCGCGAGATGGAGTGGAACCCGGACGACCCGGAGATCAGCATCAACGCGCTGGTGCCGGCGCGCACGCTCAACGACACCGCCAAGACCCTCGGCCCGCTCGGCGGCCAGGTCACCCTGGCCCTGTCCCAGGGCTCGGCCGGCGAAGGAATGATCGGTTTCTCCGGCGGCACCCGGCGGACCACCAGCCGCCTGCTCGACGGCGCCAACTACCCGCCGGTGCGTTCGCTCTTTCCGGCAACCCACAACGCCGACGCCCGGGTGCCGGTCAGCACCCTCATTGAGGTGGTCAAGCGGGTCGCCCTGGTGGCCGAGCGGACCACGCCGGTGCTGCTCAGCTTCAGCGCCGACGGCCTGGTGGTCGAGGCCGGCGGCACCGAGGAGGCGCGGGCCAGCGAGGCCATGGAGGCGACCTTCACCGGCGAGCCGCTGACCATCGGTTTCAACCCGCAGTACCTCATCGACGGGCTGGCCAACCTCGGGTCCCAGTTCGCCGTGTTGCAGTTCGTCGACGCCTTCAAGCCCGCGGTGATTTCCCCCGCCGGGGAGGATGGCGAGCTCATCCCTGGGTACCGGTACCTCATCATGCCGATCCGCGTTTCCCGCTGAGATCGGCAGAGCACACCCGTACCAACGAAAGGTAAGAAAGAGATGCAGCTCGGCCTGGTAGGGCTCGGCCGGATGGGCGGCAACATGCGCGAGCGGTTGCGCGCCGCCGGTCACGAGGTGGTCGGTTTGGACCACAACGCGGAGCTGAGCGACGTCGCAAGCGCGGCCGAACTGGCCGACAAGCTGGATGCGCCGCGGGCGGTGTGGGTGATGGTGCCGGCCGCCGTCACCGACAAGACCATCGACGAGCTGGCCGAGGTGCTCGGCGAGGGCGACCTGATCATCGACGGCGGCAACTCGCGGTTCAGTGACGACGCCCCCCGGGCGGTACGGCTCAACGAGCGCGGCATCGGCTACGTCGACGTGGGCGTGTCCGGCGGTGTCTGGGGCCGGCAGAACGGCTACGGCCTGATGGTCGGCGGTGCCCAGGAGCATGTCGAGCGGCTTATGCCGATCTTCAACGCGCTCAAGCCCGAGGGCGAGTTCGGCTTCGTGCACGCCGGCCCGGTCGGTGCCGGCCACTACGCGAAAATGGTGCACAACGGCATCGAGTACGGCCTGATGCACGCCTACGCGGAGGGCTACGAGCTGATGGCCGCCTCCGAGCTGGTGACGAACGTACCGGGTGTGATCAAGTCCTGGCGGGAGGGCACCGTGGTCCGCTCCTGGCTGCTGGACCTGCTCGACCGGGCGCTCGACGAGGACCCGGAGCTGACCCAGCTGAGCGACTACACCGAGGACACCGGCGAGGGCCGCTGGACGGTCGACGAGGCGGTCCGGCTGGCCGTACCGCTCAACGTCATCACCGCTTCGTTGTTCGCCCGGTTCGCCTCCCGGCAGGACGAATCGCCGGCGCTGAAGGCCGTTTCCGCGCTGCGTCAGCAGTTCGGCGGGCACGCCGTCCGCAAGCGCTGACCGGCACTGGCCCCCGTGTACGTCCGCCGGCTCGAACTGGTCGACTTCCGCTCGTACGAGCGGGTCGGCGTCGACCTCGAACCGGGGCCGAACGTCCTGATCGGGGCCAACGGCGTCGGCAAGACCAACCTGGTCGAGGCGCTGGGCTACGTGGCGACGCTGGACTCGCACCGGGTCGCGACGGACGCGCCGCTGGTCCGGATGGGCGCCGGCGCGGCGGTGATCCGGTGCGCGGTGCTGCACGAGGGCCGGGAGCTGCTGGTCGAGCTGGAGATCGTGCCGGGTAAGGCCAACCGGGCCCGGCTCGGCCGATCTCCGGCCCGCCGGGCCCGGGACGTGCTCGGCGCGCTGCGGCTGGTGCTCTTCGCCCCGGAGGATCTCGAACTCGTCCGGGGCGACCCGGCCGAGCGTCGTCGCTATCTCGACGATCTGCTGGTGCTGCGTCAGCCCCGGTACGCGGGCGTCCGAGCCGACTACGACCGAGTGATCAAGCAACGCAACGCGCTGCTGCGCACCGCGTACCTGGCCCGTAAGACCGGCGGGTCCCGGGGCGGTGACCTGTCGACGCTGGCGGTGTGGGACACCCACCTGGCCCGACACGGTGCCGAACTGCTCGCCGGCCGGTTGGAACTGGTCGCCGCGTTGACCCCGCACGTGGCCAAGGCGTACGACGCGGTGGCGGCCGGACGCGGCGCGGCGGGGATCGCGTACCGGCCGTCGGTGGAACTGGCCGAGCCCACCACCGACCGGGCGGCCCTCGCGGCGGTGCTCGCCGCGGCGCTGGAGGAGTCCCGCTCCGCCGAGATCGAGCGGGGCACCACCCTGGTCGGCCCGCACCGCGACGATCTCACCCTCAGCCTCGGCCCGCTGCCCGCCAAGGGGTACGCCAGCCACGGCGAATCCTGGTCGTACGCGCTCGCCCTCCGGCTGGCCGGCTACGACCTGCTCCGCAGCGACGGCATCGAACCGGTGCTGGTGCTCGACGACGTCTTCGCCGAGCTGGACGCCGGGCGGCGGGACCGGCTGGCCGAACTGGTCGGCGGGGCGAGCCAGTTGCTGGTGACGTGCGCAGTCGCCGACGATGTGCCGGCCGCCCTGCGGGGTGCCCGGTACGAGGTGGCCGAGGGGACGGTGCGCCGTGTCGGATAAGCCGCAGCGGCCAGGCCGTCCCAGCCCACGAACCGGCACCGGCGACAGCGGCGACGCGGTTGAGGTGACCGCCGACGCCGGCTCGGCCCCCGACGGACCGGAGGGGGTGTCCGGGCCGCAGTTGGCGCGTGCGGTGCTGGACGCGGCCAAGGCCCGGCGGGAGGCGGCGGGACGGCCCCGGCGCCGCGGCACGGCCGGTGGCGAGGGCGGCGAACGTCGGTTGCGCGGCTACTCCGGCCCGGGGCCGGACCCGCGCGATCCGCAGCCGCTCGGCGCGGTGCTGGATCGGTTGGTGAAGGCCCGTGGCTGGCAGCAGCCGGCCGCCGAGGCGACCGTCTTCGGCGCCTGGGAGCGGGTGGTCGGCCCCGAGGTGGCTCAGCACAGCCGGCCGGTGAAGCTGGAGAACGGCGAACTGACCGTGGAGGCCCGCTCCACCGCCTGGGCGACCCAACTGCGCCTGCTGGCCGGCTCGCTGTTGCAGCAGATCGGCCGTGAGGTAGGCCACAACGTGGTGCGCAAGTTGCACATCCACGGGCCGGCCGCGCCGTCCTGGTCCCGGGGCCCCCGCCGGGTACGCGGCCGGGGCCCCCGCGACACCTACGGCTGATCCGCCAGGCCGGGCCCGCACCGCATGCCGGCGGCGAGCGAGGGGCTGGGGCGGGCCGGCCGGAGGCCGCCGGTCAGGTCTGGGGTGCCCGGCGCGGCGCGGCCGACTCGGCGTACACCGCGAAGCCGCGATCGGCGCAGCGCCGGTAGAACGCGGCGACCACGCTCAGCTCGGCGCAGGTGAAGGTCCACTGCGGCGCGGCACCGCTGTCGTCACGGAGGGCGTCCAGCCGGCTGTCCAGCCAGCGCAGCTGCTGCTCGGCCAGGCGGCCGTCGGCGAGCAGCGAGCGCAGCACGGTGCCGACCGAGTCGAAGGTGACCGCCTCCCCGTGCGGGCGGTGCGCGGCCACGAACCGCTCGATGCCGCCGGCGATCCAGGCGCACCCGTCGGGGTCGATGACCGGGTCCTCGTCCTCGGCGGCGGCCTCGGTGGCGTAGAGCACACCGTCCAGCCCGAGGATCAGATCCACCACCTCGGTGTACGCGGTGGCCCGGACCGTGCCTGTCTTCGCGATCAGCTCGGCGAGCGCGGCGGTCGGTGCCGAGATTCCCGGCACGTCGACGATATCGCCGAAGTCGACGAACTCGGCCGGTGCGACCGGGTCGTAGAAGCGGCCGGTCCGCGGCCACTGGACCGCGACGTTGTCCAGCCCCATCTGGTGTCACCTCTCAACGGGCGGTTCGAGTCGATCGGGTCGATCGTCCGGTTCCGGGCGTGAAAGATCAAGGCCGGCAACCAACCCGACGTACCGGGATCGCCCGGCGGGCCGGTCCCGACGGTCACCGTACGGCCGGATGGCGTCGCCGTCACGCGACGGATCCGGTGATCATGCCTTGGCGTGTAGGGGGAGTCGCGGACAGCGCGGTTCGGGCCGCTACGTACATCTGAGCCGCCGCGAAGGGGTGCCGAGTGGTGGTTCTATCGCCCGCGCACAGTAAGATTGGCGTGAGACGAAGACCCGGTGCGGAGTGACGGGTCACGGGTCCGGTGCGGGCCCGCGATCATCCGTCCGACTCGGGTCGAGCCGATCGCGATCCGCGGGCATCCGCGGCGACCGGCGCGTTCGACCCGTACCCCGGAATTGTCCCCGGTGCTGGTCCGCGTGCCGACGTCGCGTCCTGTCCGCCGAACCCGCGCCCGACGTGCCTGACAGTGCGGACGGCGCAAGAAAGTGGCCGAGGGTGGCAGCGCAGGACAATCAGCAGTACGGCGCCGAGTCGATCACCGTCCTCGAAGGGCTGGAGGCGGTCCGCAAGCGGCCCGGCATGTACATCGGGTCGACCGGCGAGCGTGGCCTGCACCACCTGGTGTGGGAGGTCGTCGACAATGCGGTGGACGAGGCGCTGGCCGGTCACTGCGACACGATCGACGTGGTGCTGCTCGCCGACGGTGGGGTCCGGGTCACCGACAACGGTCGTGGCTTCCCGGTCGACCTGCATCCCAAGCTCAAGAAGCCGGGCGTCGAGGTGGCGCTGACCGTGCTGCACGCCGGCGGCAAGTTCGACGGCAAGGCGTACGCCGTCTCCGGCGGTCTGCACGGTGTCGGCGTCTCGGTCGTCAACGCCCTCTCCACCAAGATGGCAGTGGAGATCCACAAGGACGGCTTCGTCTGGCGGCAGCGGTACGACCACTCCAAGCCGACCCCGCTGGAGAAGGGCGAGCCGACCGACATCACCGGCTCGGCGGTCGCCTTCTGGCCCGACCCCGACGTCTTCGAGACCGTCGACTTCGACTTCCAGACCATCTACCGGCGTCTGCAGGAGATGGCCTTCCTCAACCGCGGCCTCACCATCCGCCTGCTCGACGAGCGGGTCTCGGAGGGCGAGGAAGGCAAGACCCGCGAGGTCACCTTCTGCTACGCGGGCGGCATCGCCGACTTCGTCCGCCACCTCAACGCCTCGAAGACCCCGATCCACAAGACGGTGGTCGAGTTCGGCGCCGAGGAGGAGGGCATGTCGGTCGAGATCGCCATGCAGTGGAACGAGTCGTACGGCGAGTCGGTCTACACCTTCGCCAACACCATCAACACCCACGAGGGTGGCACCCACGAGGAAGGCTTCCGGGCCGCGTTGACCAGCGTGGTCAACCGGTACGGCGCGGACAAGAAGCTGCTCAAGGGCGACGAGAAGCTCTCCGGCGAGGACATCCGCGAGGGACTTGCCTCGATCATCTCCGTCAAACTGGCGAACCCGCAGTTCGAGGGACAGACCAAGACCAAGCTGGGCAACACCCCGGTGAAGAGCTTCGTGCAGCGGGTCTGCAACGAGTGGCTGGTCGACTGGCTGGACCGCAACCCGGCCGAGGCGAAGATCATCATCACCAAGGCGTCCCAGGCCGCCCGGGCTCGGATCGCCGCCCAGCAGGCGCGCAAGCTGGCCCGGCGCAAGTCGCTGCTGGAGTCCGGCTCGATGCCGGGCAAGCTGGCCGACTGCCAGTCCACCGATCCGCGCGAGTCCGAGGTGTTCATCGTCGAGGGTGACTCGGCGGGCGGCTCGGCCAAGCAGGGTCGTGACCCGCGTACCCAGGCGATCCTGCCGATCCGCGGCAAGATCCTCAACGTGGAGAAGGCCCGGATCGACCGGGTGCTGAAGAACAACGAGGTGCAGGCGTTGATCACCGCGCTGGGCACCGGCATCCACGACGACTTCGACATGGAGAAGCTGCGCTACCACAAGGTTGTGCTGATGGCCGACGCCGACGTCGACGGCCAGCACATCCAGACGCTGCTGCTCACCCTGCTGTTCCGCTTCATGCGCCCGCTGGTCGAGTTGGGGCACGTCTACCTGGCCGCCCCGCCGCTCTACAAGATCAAGTGGAACAGGAAGGGCGACGACGCGCAGTACGCGTACTCCGACCGGGAGCGCGACGGGCTGATCGCGCTGCGCCAGCAGAAGAAGCCGAACGCCAGGCCGGACGACATCCAGCGGTTCAAGGGTCTTGGCGAGATGAACTACCCGGAGCTGTGGGAGACCACGATGAACCCGGCCACGCGTACCCTGCGTCAGGTCACCCTGGACGACGCGGCAACCGCCGACGAGCTGTTCAGCGTGCTGATGGGTGAGGACGTCGAGGCCCGGCGCTCGTTTATCCAGCGCAACGCCAAGGACGTCCGGTTCCTGGACATCTGATGGTTTCGGCAGCCGGGCGGGTGACCGATCCGACCCGGCTGCCGGTCCACAGAGTTATCCACAGCTTGGCCGGTTTCCACAGCCGTTATCCACAGCACGAAAACGACTCTCAGTCTGATAAGGGTTAACAGTGACCGATTCCCCCGAGTCCACACCTAACGAGCCCGAGGTCCCCGAGGCGCAGGCCGCCGTCGTCTCGCACGACCGGATCGAGCCGGTCGGGCTCGAGGTGGAGATGCAGCGCTCCTACCTCGACTACGCGATGAGCGTCATCGTCGGGCGGGCCCTGCCGGACGTCCGGGACGGGCTCAAGCCGGTCCACCGCAAGATCCTCTACGCCATGTTCGACTCGGGGTACCGGCCGGACCGCGGCTACGTGAAGTGCTCCCGCGTGGTCGGCGACGTGATGGGTCAGTTCCACCCGCACGGCGATTCGGCCATCTACGACGCGCTGGTCCGGATGGCCCAGTCCTGGTCGCTGCGCTACCCGCTGGTCGACGGCAACGGCAACTTCGGATCGCCCGGAAACGATCCAGCTGCCGCCATGAGGTACACAGAATGCAAGCTCGACCCGCTGGCGATGGAGATGCTGCGGGACATCGACGAGGACACCGTCGACCTGCAGGACAACTACGACGGTCGGGCCAAGGAGCCCACCATCCTGCCGTCGCGGATCCCGAACCTGTTGATCAACGGCTCCGAGGGCATCGCGGTCGGCATGGCCACCAAGATTCCACCGCACAACCTGCGGGAGATCGGCGCGGCGGTGCAGTGGTGCCTGGAGCACCCGGAGGCGGACGAGGCCACCACCCTCGAGGCGCTGCTGGAGATCGTCAAGGGTCCCGACTTCCCGACCCACGGTCTGATCGTCGGCCAGGCCGGTATCCAGGACGCGTACCGCACCGGGCGTGGCTCGATCCGGATGCGCGCCGTGGTCGAGGTCGAGGAGGACAAGCGCGGCCGCCCGGCCCTGGTGGTCAGCGAGCTGCCGTACCAGGTCAACCCCGACAACCTGGCCGAGCGGATCGCTGAGCTGATCAAGGAGGGCAAGCTCGGCGGCATCGCCGACATCCGCGACGAGTCCTCCGGGCGTACCGGCATGCGGATCGTGCTCGTGCTCAAGCGCGACGCGGTCGCCAAGGTGGTGCTGAACAACCTCTACAAGCACACCCAGCTCCAGGAGACCTTCGGCGCGAACATGCTGGCCCTGGTCGACGGGGTGCCGCGCACGCTGAACCTGGCGCAGTTCCTCCGCTACTACGTCGAGCACCAGATCGAGGTGATCCGGCGGCGGACGGCGTTCCGGCTGCGCAAGGCGGAGGAACGGGCGCACATCCTGCGCGGTCTGTCCAAGGCGCTGGACGCGCTGGACGAGGTGATCGCCCTGATCCGGCGCTCGCCCACCGTCGAGGACGCCCGGCAGGGCCTGATCCGGCTGCTGGAGATCGACGAGATCCAGGCCACCGCGATCCTGGACATGCAGCTGCGCCGGCTCGCCGCGCTGGAGCGGCAGCGGATCCTCGACGACCTGGCCAAGCTGGAGCTGGAGATCGCCGACCTCAAGGACATCCTGGCCAAGCCGGAACGGCAGCGTCGGATCGTCTCGGAGGAACTGGGCGAGATCGTCGCCAAGTGGGGCGACGACCGACGCACCAAGATCGTCCCGTTCGACGGCGAGGTCTCGATGGAGGACCTCATCGCCCGGGAAGACGTGGTCGTCACGATCACCCGCACCGGGTACGCCAAGCGGACGAAGGCCGACCTCTACCGCTCGCAGCGGCGCGGCGGCAAGGGGGTCAGCGGCGCCACGCTGCGGCAGGACGACATCGTCAGCCACTTCTTCGTCTGCTCGACGCACGACTGGATCCTGTTCTTCACCAATAAGGGGCGGGTGTACCGGGCCAAGGCGTACGAGCTTCCGGAGGCCAGTAGGGTGGCCAAGGGCCAGCACGTGGCCAATCTGCTTGCTTTCCAACCGGACGAGCAGATCGCACAGATCATCGAGATTCCGAACTACCAGGTAGCCCCCTACCTGGTCCTGGCGACGAAGAACGGCCTGGTGAAGAAGACGCGGCTTGAGGAGTTCGACTCCAACCGGTCCGGCGGCATCATCGCGATCAACCTGCGCGATGAGGACGAGCTGGTCGGTGCTGCGCTCGCCGGCCCCGCCGACGACCTGCTGCTGGTTTCCAAGAACGCCCAGGCGATCCGGTTCAACGCCACCGACGAGGCGCTTCGGCCAATGGGCCGGGCGACCTCGGGCGTGATCGGGATGCGCTTCAGCGAGGAGGACGAGCTGCTGGCCATGGAGGTTGTCCGGGAGGGTCTGGACGTTCTGGTGGCCACGAACGGGGGATACGCGAAACGTACCCCGATCGAGGAATACCCGGTCCAGGGCCGGGGAGGTAAGGGTGTGCTGACTGCGAAGATCACCGAGCGACGCGGTGGTCTGGTCGGTGCGGTGGTGATCGACCCGGACGACGAGCTCTTCGCTATCACCAGTAACGGTGGCGTCATCCGGACTCCGGTGAAGCCTGTACGCCGTACGCGTGACCGGAACACAATGGGGGTCAAGCTGATGGACCTTCCGGACGGCGTGACTATCGTGGCGATTGCTCGCAATGCCGACGAGCCTGACGAACAGGACTAGTTGAATGACGGAGACACAGGCGAAGTCGGGGAACGCGGGGACCTCGGCTAACCCGGTCGACGAGGAGGCCGCACAGAGCGGCACGCCAACGACCGGCCGCGCGGCCGTGGGCCGGGCCACGGTTCCCGCCGACGCGCCTGCCCCGAAGTTCACCCGGGCTCCCGGAATGGCTCCGCCGCCGGACAAGCCCGCCGACGGCCAGGAGGCCGCCGCCGCCGAGGAGACGACCGGCGCCGAGGCCCCCAGTCCGGCGGGCAGCACCGCCACCGCCACAGCCGCCGCCGGCAAGCCGTCGACCCCCCAGCCGATCGGCACTCGACCGGGCCAGTCGTCGGCGGGTACCACCGGCGTGCTGCCGACAGCCGGCACCGGCGTGACCGGCACCCAGCCACGGGTGACCGGGCTCGGTGCGAAGCCGGACGCGACCCGGCCGCCGGGCGCGGGCCGCCCGGCGAACGGCGGCGGGCTGCCTCCGGGCATCAGCGCGCCCGCCGTGGGCGCCGCGCGGGTGGGTGAGGCGGTACGCGCCGCGCGTACCTCGGTCAGCTCGGCCGCCTCGCGCGGACCGCGCCGGGCCCGGCTGAACCTCAAGCGGATCGACCCCTGGTCCGTGATGAAGTTCGCGTTCGCCGTGTCGGTGGTGCTGTTCATCGTCATCGTCGTCGCAACCTCGGTGCTGTATCTGGCGCTGGACGCGATGGGCGTGTTCGCGAGTGTGAACGACAGCCTGGGCGACCTGGTCAACGCCGGCGGTGGGCAGAGCACCAACGGCTTCCAGATCACCGCGAAGGGCGTGATCTTCAGTTCGATGCTGATCGGTGCGGTCAACGTCGTGCTGTTCACTGCGCTCGCCACGCTCGGGGCGTTCGTGTACAACGTCTGCGCCGACCTGGTGGGTGGCATCGAGCTGACCCTCGCCGAGCGCGACTGACCCGACTCAGAAGCCGGGCCGACCGCGGAAGCGGCCGGCCCGGCTTCTTATCTGGGTGGGTGCGCCAGCGGCTCTCCGGTAAGTTCAGGGGCGACGGTGTAGGCGACGATTCCGGGCCTGACCCCGATTTGGGGCGGCGTGGGCGGATGGGTTAACCTTGCTCGTCGCTACGCGGGGCTATAGCTCAGTCGGTTAGAGCGCAGAGCTGATAACTCTGAGGTCGCTGGTTCGATTCCAGCTAGCCCCACCGCACATGGTCCGACGGCACGTCGAGCGTGAGGGGTGTCCCCGATGTTCAAGAAGCTGTTGATCCTGGCCGGCGTCGTCGGGGTGGCCGCCGTGGTGGCCAAGAAGATCAAGGAAGCGAACGACGAACGCGCCCTCTGGCACGAGGCGACCACCTCGCCGGACCTGCGCTGACCACGTCCGTTCCGACCACCCGGCGGCACCGTCCGCTCACGGGGCCCTAGCTCAACTGGCAGAGCACTGCCTTTGCAAGGCAGGGGTTAGGGGTTCGAGTCCCCTGGGCTCCACCACAATCGCATCGTCCTACGGCCGTGGACGGGCCGGCTGAGGGGTCGGCCGCTGTGGCTGCGTTGGCGCTACTCGGACCCGCTGCCGAACCGGTGCCCATCCGTGGAAACATCGCCCCGCCATACTTGGACCAGGTCGGCTCGGCTCGTTGGTTCCGGCGCTCCGACCGGCCGGTGATGGCGTGGTTGCGTCTGGTATTCGCCGGGTGTTAGCGTGCTGACGGATCGAAGACCGTTGACCTGGAGCGATCTCCGTCGCGGTCAGGGATCGAAGCATGGTCAACGGGGGAGTCTGCATTGTGTATACGGGGTCCGTCCTCAACGGCATTTAAGGCTGCATCCTCGGACGTGGCGGTGACCGCCGTCGTGCCGTCCGCCGCCGCTCCCACCTCCGCCGGCCCAGTTCCGAGGCCTGCGACTCGGTGGCTTGGGCGCCTCTTGCAGCCAAAACAGCGGGCGCTTCGTGGGTGAGGCTGCCGGCACGATCGCCATCCGGCGTCCCGGCCCATCCGCACTGACGGCACCACCTGCCTCGTCTCTCGGTCCGAGTGCCTTCGCACTACCGCGGTAGTTGATGACTACGAGATTGCCTGCGGTTCGGGCTGCGGTGGGAGGCTTGGCCCCTGTCGCCGTCAGCGATCTGGACCTGGAGTACGGCGGTTCGCCGAAAACACAGAGCTGCGTCTTTGTCGGCTAGTAGACCGACGGTGACGTGCGGCAGTTTGACGACCACTGTTTCGGAGCGTTGCTGATGTCGTTGTGGTGGAAACGCCGTGTGCCGGGTCGCCGATGGCTGGTCGCAGCCGTCTGGGCGTCGGCGGTAACCGTCGCGGTCCTGCAGACCTGGGCGGCCCTGCGGCGACCGTTCGTCGACCGCCTTTCCGACCTGCAGGTCTACCTCGGTGCGGTGAACGACCTCTGGAACGGCGACGGCCTGTACGACTTCGCCGCCGAGGCGACCGGAGCACCGTTCACCTATCCGCCCTTCGCTGGTCTACTTTTCGCTCCACTGGCTCTCCCGCCCTTCGCCGTGATCGCGGTGATCTGGAGCGTCGCCACGTTCGCGGTGGTTGTCGCGGTGGCGGTCGCCGCCGTCCGGCGTTCGGAGTTCCGTGCTACGGGTACGCCGTGGCTGACGCCGTTGTTCGCGTTGGCCCTGTTCGCGTCGTCGCCGATCTCCAGCAACTTCCGGTTCGGCCAGATCAGCGTGTTCCTCGTGGCCGCCGTGCTGGCCGACGTGTTGAGACTGGTCCCCGAGCGTTACCGGGGGATCCTCACCGGCGTCGCCTGCGCGGTCAAGCTGACCCCGCTCGTGTTTGTGCCGTACTTCTGGTTCTCCGGCCAGCGGCGGGCGGCGGTCACGTCCGTCGCCGCATTCGTCGCCTGCACCGGCATAGCGTGGCTGGTGTTGCCCGATGAATCCGTGCGCTTCTGGTTCACCGAGATCTGGAACGTGAATCGGGTCGGAAACATCGAGACCGGCGGCAACCAGTCGCTCAACGGCGCGCTTCTTCGGTGGGGGCTGCCCGACTTGATCCGTTCCTCCGTCGTTGCGGTGGTCGGCTCGGCCATCGTCGTGCTCGCCCTGATCCGGGCGACCCGGGCTTACCGCAACGACCAGCCACTGGCCGCCGCCGTGCTGGTCGGTGCGGCTGGCCTGGTCTTCTCCCCGGTCTCCTGGACGCACCATCAGGTGTGGCTGCTCCTGGCGGCGCTGCTGGCGGTGAGTGCCCGGCCGCGCTGGTCGCTCCTCTGGCCGGCCGTCGTGCTGGTGGTGATGATCCTTCCGGTCACCTCTCGGGGGGCAAGCCTGCCCGGCGGCTTTCTGCTCGGCGATGCTCGCCTCTGGCTCGCCGTGGCCGTCGCGGTGTTCATCCCGTTCGTGGCCGTGCGCCGTGTTCCGGCCGAATCTCCGGTGGAGGCGGGAACGGCACAGCCGACGGTAGAGCCCATGCATCCGCCAGCACAGCGGGATGGCATCGCCGAGACGGAAGGAGCCGGCCGGCCGGAACGGTAACGGGCGACGAAGCGCCGCCATTTGTAGTCCAGGTGATCGCAACCACGATGAACTCACACTAGTGCGAAGTTACATGGGGGCCATAGTGACCGTGGTTTATTTTGACGACGATTCCCTTGCCCGAATAGGCATTGCCCGGCAGCCGCTGCTGGAGGCTGAAATTGCTTTCAGTCATCAATTGATCGACACCCGGGTGGATCCACAGTTCGCCGCCTGGCATTTTGTCGCCCGCGGCCGGCTACGCGGATCCACATCGGTCCTGCCTGCGATCCTGCAAGGGGGCAGAGTTGCCGATGTGATCGACACGGTGGGCAGGATCATTCGTGGCGTCGGATTCGACACCCTCCGCGGCGGCGTACTGCCGGGCGAGGCAGACCGTCGTCCGTGGTCTCGTCTACGGGCGAGTCGGGAACAGCAGATAAAAGCGGCCCTGCACTCGTATCACCAGGCCGCCATCGCGCCGTACTGGCGCCAGTTCCTCGCCGGGTTCAACTTCGAGCGGTCGAGGCTCGTGCGCGTGGCGGAGCAGGGCGGCCCGGAAAGGCTGCTCGCCGACCTCGGGCCGGGGCTGCGCTGGTACCGACCCGTTCTGAGCCTGCTCGATTCGGTGGCCGCTACCTTGCACCTGCGCGGACGCCGTGTGTTGATCCTGCCGTCATTGTTCTGCCAGAGCGGTGCGTTGCTGGGCGAGACGGATGACGACCATGTCAAGATTATTTACCCGATGAGTTCGATTTCCCGATCCATCGCCCTTAGCGGGCTGGCCGCCCGCGGCTCCTGTCCCTTGCCGGAACTGTTGGGTAGGACCAGGGCGGCGATCCTGTGCGGCCTGACGCGGGCGGACAACACCACCGGGGTGGCCGCTCGGTGGGGGATCACCCCGGCGACCGCCAGCAGACACCTCGCGATCCTCCGAGCCGCCGGCCTCATTCACAGTTGGCGGCGGGCCAACGAGATGCAGCATGCGATCAGCCCGATGGGTCACGCGCTCGTGATGTCGACCACCGGGGCGGTGGACATCACGAGCGAGAAGAGCGCTTGAGTCCAGCGGCAGGGCGGACGCTATCGGGACGTCCCGCTGAGTCCGCCGCCGTCTGCGTCAGGAGTGGCCGAAGAGGCATCCTGCAGTGGCGTCCTTAATACGATCCGGCCGGGGAGATCCGGGTAGAACTTCCGGGCTGACGGGACGATGCACGACATCGCCTTGGCCACAGAACCGTCGGCGGCCGCGGCGAAGTCAGCCGCGGTTCGTTCCTCGCCGGTCAGCGGCACCTGCGTTTCCTGTAGGCACTCCTGCGTCGCGGTACGCACCCGCTCGTCCATGTGCTGCTCTCGGGCCTCGACGTAACCCGGCTCGATTCGGGAGAGCTCCCGAAGGTTGCAGGCCTCCTGCTTCTCGTTGAACTGCTCGATGTCGCCGGCCGGTTCGACGTCGTAGAGCAGGGTGAGCCCGTCGATCGGACTGCGGACCGGCTGGGTCGTCCGGTAGCCCTCGGCCACCATGCAGGCGAGGAACCGATCCACGGCGGTCTGGTACTCCTCGTCGGTGACCACGCCGTCGGCCAGCGCCCATTCCTGGCTGACCGTCTGCTCGGCGTAGGCGTCCCGAGGCTGCGGTGCCACCCCGGTGGTGCAACCCGCCGACATTGTCAGCGCTGCGATCGTGACGGCCACAGCTGTAGACCTGCGTGTCATAGCGAAACTCCCACGTCGCTGCGATTCGACTGCCAATGGAGAATGGCGCGGGTCGGACGAGCCGACCCGCGCCATCGCCTGTTCAGCTGGTGGTCGCCCCGCAGCTGTCACAACCCCAGTGCAGGCCCTGCCGCGCGATCGGCGCCTCGGTGTACTCGGCGTACGCGACGCTGTTGGAGCCGTACACGCGGGTGGTCTGCGCGCCGTTGCTGCGGACGAGCGCGGAGCTGAGCCGCCCGCTGCAACTGCCGCCGCGCTTCGAGGTCTGCGCCCAGCTGGTGTAGCGGCCACTGCCGGCCGAGTAGTAGCCGCTGGAGACGTAGTTTTCGCCGCAGCCGCGGGTGACCACCCGGTTGTTGCCCAGAGCCAGCGCCGGCGTCGCCGGCAGCACCGTCGCGGCCACCGCGCCGGCGATCGCCACCGCCCCCAGTCGTGTCAGGAACTTCTTCGGAGCCTTCATGATTCGACCACCTTTCCCGAAATGGGCTACCGATGATTGGACTTGGAGATCCGAAGGTCGATCTCGATGTCCAGCCGGTACTGACTATGTCATCCGAAGCCCCGGGCTAATAGGTGATTAGTTTGAGAGCTAATGTCACTGGTGATGGCCGATAAATAGTCGTACCACAATTCTTCTTTGTGTGTCAGAGTCCACCGTGGCCGCCTGGTGCCGGTGGTCGGCGTCCCGGCTTGGTGCGTTAGCCTTCCAGCCATGACCGACCAGTTATCCGTGGACGGGACGGCCGAGCGAGCCGCTGCCGGGGCCGAGTCGACCCCGCCTCAACGACCGGCGGGTATCGGCCGGTTCCGCAACCGGCGGTGGTGCCTCATCGGCTGGTCCGTTCTCTTCGTCGCGGCCTTTCTGGCGTTCGGCCTGCCGACTGACCCGGGATACGCCTTTTTCTGGCTGTGGGCGTTCACGGTGGCTTGGCGGATTGACCAGCCGTGGCGGTCACATCTGCTGTTCCTGCGGGACTGGATTCCCGTGATCATCCTGCTGACCATCTACAACCTGTCTCGTGGGTTCGCGAACGGCATCCGGGAACCGCACGTGACCGAACTGATCCACGCCGACGAGTGGATGTTCGGCTGGGCCACCGGCGGCACGGTGCCCACTGTCTGGCTGCAGCAGAATCTGTACGACCCCGCCCGCGTCCAGTGGTGGGAGGTGGTCGTGACGTACGTGTACTTCTCGCACTTCGTCGTGGCGCTCGCCGCCGCGATCGTGCTCTGGCTGACTTCCCGCCCTCGCTGGGCGGCCTTCATGCGCCGGTGGTTCGTACTCAGCCTCTCCGGGCTGATCACGTACTTTCTCTACCCCGCCGCCCCGCCGTGGTGGGCGGCGGTGCACCAATACCTCGAACCAGTGGAGCGGCTGAGCCTCCGCGGCGGGCAGGAGTTCGGGATGCACGGGGCGTTCAGCCTCATCCGCCTCGGACAACTCGCCGCCAACCCGGTGGCCGCGATCCCGTCGCTGCACACCGCGTTCGCGCTGTTCGTCGTGCTGTTCTTCCTGCGCAACGTACGCCGGCGGTGGTGGCCGCTGCTGCTGCTCTACCCGCTGGCGATGACCTTCACCCTGGTGTATTCGGGTGAGCACTACGTCATCGATGTCCTGGTGGGTTGGGCTTACGTCGTCGGCGTGTTCCTGATCACCGGCTGGGCAGAACGTTGGTGGCGCAACTGGCGGTCGCGTCGACGTGCCGGATCAGACGCAGACCGGAGCCCGACCGGTAACGCCTCACCGGCTTTGGCCGAGGCGCCGCCGGGCCGGCACCTGGACGCAGGTTAGCGTCGACGGTGTGAGTACCGGATCTCCCCGCCTCCTGCCCGCCGACGGCGAACTCGCCGAGGCCGCGTCCGTCCTGCGTACCGGTGGGTTGGTGGCTTTTCCCACCGAGACCGTCTACGGCCTGGGCGCGAACGCGTTGGACGCGCAGGCGGCGGCCCGGATCTTCGAGGCGAAGGCGCGGCCGAGCTTCGATCCGTTGATCACCCATCTCGCCGACGCGGCCGACCTGGAGCCGCTGGTCGGGCCGGTGCCGCCGGCGGTGGCGGCGTTGGCGGCCCGGTTCTGGCCGGGACCGTTGACGCTCATCGTGGACCGGCCGGCGGCGATCCCGCCGATCGTCACCTCCGGGCTGGACACGATGGCGGTCCGGGTGCCGGACAACGAGCACGCCCGGCGGCTGATCGCGACGGCGGGCGTGCCGGTGGCCGCGCCGAGCGCCAACCGGTTCGGCCAGCTCAGCCCGACCCGCGCCGAGCACGTGGTACGCGGGTTGGGCGCCGCCGTGGACGTGGTGCTCGACGGCGGGCCGACCCGCTGCGGGATCGAGTCGACGATCGTGGACGCCAGGGGGGATCGCCCGGTGGTGCTGCGTCTCGGCGCGTTGCCGGTCGAGGAACTGGAGAAGGTCGTCGGCCCGGTGACGGTGCGGCCGGGCAGCTCGGGGCAGCCGGTGGCGCCGGGCACCCTGGCCGCGCACTACGCCCCGCGTACGCCCCTGCGGCTGCTGGCCGCCGACTCGGCGGCCCGGCCGGTGCGTGCCGAACCAGCGCCGAGCGACGGGATGCGGCATGGCTATCTGGCCTTCCGGGACCGGCCGGCGGACGGCTGGGCCGCGGTGGAGGTGCTTTCCGCGACCGGTGACCTGACCGAGGCCGCGGCGCGGTTGTTCGACGCGTTGCACCGGTTGGACGCGGCCGGGGTCACCGAGATCGTCGCGGAGCCGGTGCCGGAGACGGGCGTCGGCCGGGCCGTCAACGACCGGCTCCGTCGCGCCGCCGCCACCTGGCAGCCAGCCGACTGACGCCGACCGGCAGCCGGGTCAGGACTCCGCCTTCACCTGCGCCCCGCTGTGCTTCGCGCTGTCGTCCTGACGCTTCGCGCCGTCGTGCTCCGTCCCGTCGTCCTGCTCCGCGCCGTTGAGCTGCGGGAGTCGGGCGACCACCCGGGTGAGGGCGCCGTTGGCGAGGGTGGCGCCGACCGCCGAACCGGTGGCGATGGTCCAGCCCACCGGCCCGAGCGGGGTACAGCCGAAGAACTGGCTCACCCCGGGGGTCTGCACCACCGCGGCCAGCACGCCGATCGACGCGGCGGTCGAGGCGAGCACGGACGGGCTGGTGCCACCGGCCAGCACGGTCTGCCCGAGCTGCGTACCGACCAGGGAGACCAGGGCGACAGTGCCGGCCCGCTGCCGGCTGCCGGTGTAGCGGGCCAGTGCCCAGCCGGCGGTCGCGCCGAGTGTGGTGGCGGCGGCGCGCAGCCCGATCTCCCGGGTCATGGTCTCGCCGAGCGAGCTGTCCGGCCCCTCGCGGAGCAGACCGTCGGCGTGGTCGCCGCCGGGTGGCCGGACGGCGATGGCCAGCGCGGGTGCCATGTCGGTGAGCAGGTTGACCAGCAGCAGTTGGCGCCCGTTGAGCGCGGCCTGGCCGGTGGCGGCGGCGGTCAGCACGCTGAACGCGATCTCACCGAGGTTGCCGCCGACCAGGATGCTCAGCGCATGGCGTACCGAGGACCACATCGCCCGGCCCTCGACCAGGGTGGCGATGATGGTCTCCAGCCGGTCGTCGGTGACCACCAGGTCGGCCGCGGCCCGGGCTGCCGGGGTGCCCCGTTGACCGAGGGCGATACCCACGTCGGCCAGCCGGATGGCGGGCGCGTCGTTGGCGCCGTCACCGGTCATCGCGACGGTACGCCCGCACTTCTGCAACGCCTGGATGATGCGGACCTTGTGCGCCGGGGTGCACCGGGCCACCACGTCGGTGGCGGCCAGTCGGGCGGCGAGGGCGTCGTCGTCGAGCTGGTCGAGTTCGGTGGCGGTGACCACCCGCTGCGTGTGATGGTCGCTGATGGTGGCGGCGATCGCCTCGGCCGTCGCCGGATGGTCACCAGTGATCATGATGGTGTGCACGCCCGCCTGGCGGATCCGGCGTACGGCCGGCGCGGCGCTGGCGCGTACCCCGTCGGCGAGCGCCAGGAAGCCGGTGAAGACCAGGCCACGTACGTCCTCGTCGGCGATGTCCGGGTCACCGAGCGTGCATTCGGCGACGGCGAGGATGCGGTGCCCCGCCCCGGCACGCTCAGCGAGCAGCCGTTGCAACTCGGCGCGGCCCGCGTCGTCCAGCGGCTCGTCCCGCCCGGCGGTGCGGCGGGCGGCGCAGCGGGGCAGCACGCTCTCGGGCGCACCCTTCACGCTGAGCAACGTCCGTCCCTGCGTCTCCCCGACCGTGGCGTGGTAGCCGCGGGACGGTTCGAACGGCAGGCCGCCGACCGCCCGCCAGCCCGGTGTGCCGTCCTGCTCGGTCACCCCGGCGGTGGTGGCGCCGCGCAGCACCGCCCGGTCGGTCTGCATGGACAGTTCCTCCGGGTTCTCGGCGGCCGGGGTGGCCCGCAGCGCCGCCGCCAGGGTCCGCCGCAGCCGCTCGTCGAGTTCTTCCACGGAGGCGTACCCGTCGGCGTCGCCCACCGCGGCCAGCAGCAGATGTCCCTCGGTGAGGGTGCCCGTCTTGTCGAAGCAGAGGACGTCGACCCGGCCGAGCGCCTCGATGGTGCGCGGGTTGCGGACCAGCGCGCCGTGCTCGGCCAGCCGCCGGGCGGCGGCCAACTGGGCGGCACTGACCAGGAACGGCAGCCCCTCGGGCACCGACGCGACGGCCAGGTTAGCCGCGGTCGCGGCCGTCTGGGCCAGGGGTACGCCGCGCAGCAGCCCGGCGCCGACCACCGCCACGGCCGACCCCGCGGCCAGCGGGATCGCGGTCTGGGTCAACCGGCCCAGCCGGGCCTCCACCCCGCTGGCCGGTGGCGCCTGCCGGGCCAGGGCGAGACTGCGACCGGCCTCGGTGTCGGCACCGGTGGCCACGACCACGCCGACACCGCGTCCGGCGGCGATCGTGGTCCCCTCGTAGACCATCGACTGGCGTTCGGCCACCGCTGCGGCCACCACCGGTTGGTCGGTCTTGGCGACCGGCAGCGACTCACCGGTCAGGGAGGACTCGTCGGCCTCCAGCCCGACGGACTCCAGCACCCGGCAGTCGGCGGGTACGGCATCGCCGGATTCGAGCACGATCACGTCGCCGGGTACCAGTTCGTCGGCGGGTACCACCCGTTCGGCGCCGGCCCGGCATACCCGGGCGGTGACTGCCGAGCGGGACAGCAGTTCGGCCAGCGACCGCTCGGTGTTGCGCTGGTGCACCGCGCCGACCAGCGCGGACCCGCCGACCACTCCGCCGACCAGGGCCGCGTCGACCAGCGAGCCGAAGCTGGCGGAGAGCACCGCCCCGGCGGCGAGCACCGGGGTGAGCGGGTTGGCCAGCTCGTCGACGAAGGCGCGCAGCAGTCCGCTCGGGCCGGACATCTCGCCTGGCCCGGCGGCCTGCCGGCGCTCGGCCTCGGCGTCGGTCAGCCCGTCGCGTCCCGTGTCGAGCTGGTCGAGGACGGTCGGCACGGGCATCAGGTGCCAGGCGGTGATCGCGGGGGCGGGTGACTCGGTGCGCTCGGAAAGCCGGCCGGCCCGCCACACCCCGTGCGCGAAGGCCAGCGCCGCCGCGCCGTTGACCGAGGAGAGCGTGCGGCCGGGCAACTGGGCGGGGGCGGCGGTGAAGGCACCGAGCGCGCCCAGGCCCGTGCCGGCCAGGCCGATGCGCAGGTTCTGCGCGGTCATCCGGCGGGCCACCCCGGCCGCTTCGATGATCAGCGCGACGACCCGCAGGTCCGTGCCGACCAGCAGGTGCGCCCCCCATGGTGGCAGCGCCTCCGGTTCGGCGAGGCCGAGCCCGCAGTCCGCCGCGGCAAGTGCCGCCCGGTCGGCGGAGACCAGCATCACCACCGCACCCTCGCGTTGCAGCCGGCGTACCGATTCGGCCAGCTGGTCGCCGCCGGGCAGCAGCGCGTCGGCGGAGCCGTACCGCTGGCCGTCGCCGCCCGCCACGACGAGCCGCAAACCGGCCTTCCGGGCGACGGTCGGCAGGGTGTCGACGCCCGGTGCCGGCTCCGGCTCGACCCGCAACACGGCCGCCAGGGCGTCGCCCGCGGCGAGGCCGAGCAGGTTGCCGCCGCGCTCGCGCAGCCGCCGGCTGTCGTCGGTGTCGCCGGGGTCGCGCGCGTCGAGGTGGTCCAGCGGGCCGAGCCGCCAGCCGTCGAGGTGGCGTACCTCTTCCGGGGCCGCCGGTTCGAAGAGCGCGAACGCCCGCGCCGCGACCTGGGACGTGTCGGCGCCGGGCAGCGGGGCCAGGTCGGCCAGTACGCCCCGGTCGGAGCCGAGCACCCGGTTGTCCAGGACCAGCGTGTCGATCCGGTCGAGTTCCCGCAGCACGCTGCGATCCATCGCAATGACGCCGCGTCGGGCGAGGATCCGGCCGAGTTGGGCGGCGTACCCTTCGCGCCCGCTGCCCGGCGCCTTGGGCAGCGCGGAAAGGCCCAGCGCGGCGGCCCGCTTCGGGCCGACGACCGGCGTGGCCGCGGCGACGGCCGCCGCTCCGCTGCCGAGCATCCGGGTGATGTACCGCTCCGCGGGGCCGTCCGGCTTGGGGCAGGGGCGTTCGTCGCGCGGCGTACGGGCGACGGCGCGGTCCGGATCACCGGTGAGCCGGGGTTCGGCCCTTTCCCAGGCATGCTGCTGGGCTAGGGCCTCACCCCACTGCACGATCCGTTGCGCCCCGTCGAGCACGATGCCCGTCCAGCCGCCGGTCAGACCCTGCACGACCGCCTCGGCGAGCGGGAAGAGCACGTCGGCGCGCGGGTCGGCGCGCAGTCCCCGGCCGGCGAGGGCATGCAGCTTCGGGTGCAGGTCGATGGCGCTGAGCAGGCCGGACACCTCGCCCGGGATCGGGGTGATGGGCAGGATCCGGGTGGCCGCGGAGATGGTCAGGCCGAGCGCGTCGGAGGCGAGGGCGCCGAGGGTACGCGGGGTACGCGGCCCCTCCTCGGGCG